>NZ_CBFIEO010000008.1:0-115709 GCF_965661665.1 Cognatiyoonia sp.
TTTGATGTCTTTGACGATCTTCTCGCCAGGACTCTTTATTGTTTTTCTCGTCGTCCACTCCTTGGTGGTTACGATGAGCCAAGAAAACTCTCTTATCAAATTGCCCTTTTTGGACCCATAAGCGCTGACGTCAGACACGGCTGACTAAGCCTCCTCCGCCCGTTTCGCGCGTTCGGCGTCGACGACCTCTTGCGGGAACTGGCTCATGAAGCAGCAGCAGACGCCTTCGTCGATCATGGTGCGCGGACCGTTGGGGTGGGCGATGTGTTTGTAGACACCGTGGCTGTGGCCATGGCTATGGTCATGCCCGTGATGGTGATGGTGATCATGCCCGTGCCCATGGCTGTGATCGTGGTCATGGTCGTGATCATGCCCGCCACCGGCTTCCTCATCATCTGGGTCGCGGTATTCGGCGTGGTGGTGATGTACGTCGACCTCACCCTTGGCGAGCCTATCTTTGAACGAGGCCATTAGGTCTTTCGTCTCCGTCAGCGAGCCTTGGCGCGCTTCCTCGATCCGCTCCACAAAGGTATCGATAACGTGGTCTTGGTCCTTGAGGTATTTGGCTTTCAGGAATTCAATCTCTGGATTCGCTGCCGCCACGCGGTCAACATACCCTTCGATCCGTTTGATCAGCTTGCCGGTGAAGAGGAAGTAGGGCGCAACAACGATCCGCTTGAAGCCCAGCTTCGTCGCCATCTCCAACCCGCGCCCGACGGAGGGGTAGGTGACACCGGAGTAGACTGTCTCCGCCCAGCCGAAGCCCATGTTTTCGCACACAATCCGGCAGAGACGCGCAGCCTCTGCATTGGCCATCGTGTCAGACGTGCCGCGACCCACGACGACCAGCATGGTGTCGTAAAGATCGCCGTCATGGACGTGACCCATGCCAAGCGCCTCAAGGATCCGCGCCTCAAATGCAGCGATCATCTGCGGGTGGAGGCCAAGCTCCCGACCGTAGGATACCGTCAAACCGGGATGCTTTTCGGAATAGGTCGTCAGGACGGACGGGATGTCGTTCTTGGCATGTGTTGCCGCAAAGAGCATGCCGGGGACCGCTGCGATTTCTGTCACGCCCGCTTCAACCAGCCGGTCGAGCCCCATGTGTATGTTGGGCGCAGAATATTCGAGGAACCCGTATTCCACCGGAATATCAGGATACCGCTTACGGATGCCTTTGGCGAGCAGGCTGAATTCCTCTTCCGCCGATTTCGCACGGCTCCCGTGCCCACAAATCATGATGCCCAGTTTCGACAAAGCGCATGCCTCCCATGTTCGTTGTGCCGCGCCTTTCTGATGGATCGCGCCGGATTTGGAAAGATCGAAAGTGCAGGCTTGGAGTGCGTTTTGAGGGCGCTGGGTTGGATGTCTGCAGTGCTGCTCGAAAATCCTACCCAACGCATGACTGCATTACTTTAACGCGCCCGCAGAGCGTCGAGCATTGGGCAGTCGCTCTTACCATTTGCGCAATTCGAGACAAGCTCCGCCAATGCTTTTTCAAGCTGGCTTAGCTCGTTCAATTTTGCCCTAACGTCGGCAAGGTGCTTTCGCTCAAGCCTCCCAACTGTCTGGCGCGAGTTGCTTGGTGCATCGGCTAGATCACGAAGTGCTACTACGTCCGGGATTGAAAACCCAGATCTCGGCAGCGCTTGATAAACCCAAGTTCGGATACTTCAGCATCCAAATAGGTCCGTCGTCCTGACGCGGTGCGTCCTGCCTTCGATATTATGCCCTCACGTGCGTATTAGCGGATGGTCTCAATTGAAACACCGCTGAGACGGGATGCCTCACCAATCGCGATCATGTGATCAAATCCCACTTGCGTCTGTAGTTAATACAAGATGCATAGACTTAGTCATGATGTCGAATACTGAAACGCTCCGCGTCGAAACCAAAGGACCAAATCGCCTGCTAGTCGGTGGAGCTGGATTGCTGGCTTTGCTCAGTGCATCGTGCTGCGTTCTGCCAATTGGGTAGTGAATCCTTGGCCTGGGCGGAACATGGCTCGCGATGCTTGGTCCATTCGTCGAGTAACGCATCGAAATTCTGGTTGTCGTTGGGATGTGTTAACTTGTGGTTGGCAACGTCTATGGCGACGTTGGCAGTGCGCGAGCCATAGACTTTCGACCGTGGTTTTACTTGGCTTTACAACATTCACATTTCTCTTGGCCGCCAGTTCGCCTTTTTGGGAAGAAGACGCGGTGCGCTTTATGTTCGCCTTGTTCCGGCAATACAGATGAAGGGTTGGTTGCTTCCCTTGAGCCTTGGCGGTGCCGGATTGGCCGCCATCTGTTGCCTGACGCCCTTCTTGCCATGTTTGTTCTCACCTCTGGGGAGCAGTGGCGCGCTTAGCTACGTCTACAGAGACGATGGATTGCTGCCTATTCTGGCAGTTTTTTTAATTCTAGCGGGATATGCGCTATGGCGACAAGAGAAGCAAAAGTACTTGGATCAACTCTGACTTGTCCTTCATGTGGGCATGCAAAAGTGGAAACAATGCCCACGGATGCCCGCCAGTGGTTCTATGAATGCAATGCGTGCAAGACGGTCTTGAGGCCTTATAAAGGCGATTGTCGCGTGTACTGCTCCTATGCCAATGTGCACTGACCGCCGATACAGGAAGGTAAGTCCTGTTGCGCATAGTAGAAGGTCGCCTTATCGCAACTATACTTAGGTTTGGAGTGACAGCGATCGTTCATTTGAGCACCTCCAAATCCCTGAACCCTAAATCCCAGTCCCTTGCAGCACCCCATGCTCCATAGCATAGCGGGTGAGGCCGGCGGTGCTGCTGATGCCGAGCTTGCGTTTGATGTTGTTGCGGTGCGTCTCCACCGTACGGACGGAGATGCCGAGTGTTGCGGCGACCTGTTTGTTCGATTTTCCTTGGGCCAATTCCAGCAGTATCGTCTGCTCGCGGTTGGTCAGCGGTTCGCGCCCGTCCGCGATTTTTGGGGCGAGCGATCCGCTTGCTCCGGTGCAGAGGTATTGCTCCCCCCCCATGACCGTATCAATCGCAGTGCGGATTTCCTCGGTGGGCACGTCCTTCAAGATATACCCCTTCGCCCCGTGGTTGAGCGCGGTTGAAATATATTCAGGGCTGTCGTGCATCGACAGGATCAGGATGCGCGTCGCTGGCCGCTTCTCCAAGATCATCTCCGTCGCGTTGAGCCCACTGATGCCCGGCATGTTGAGGTCCAAGAGCATCACATCGGGGGCCAGCGCCTGTACTTGATCCACGGCGTCTTGCCCGTTGGTTAGCGTGCCCGCAACTTCGATGTCGTCGTAGCTTTCTAAGATCGATTGGATGCCTTCGGTGACCATCGGGTGGTCGTCAACAATACAAACGCGGATCGTCATGCGCTTTCCTTTTGGCTGTCTTGCGGCCGCAGCATATGAGTCAGTGGTACCTGCGCGTCAATTGTTGTGCCCTGGTCTGAGGACACGATGCGGAGGCTGCCCCCCAGCTGTTCAACCCGTTCCTGCATGTTGCGCAAGCCCAATCCGCTGTCGCTTTTGCGGGAGGGTTTGGTCATCGGCATGCCGGACCCGTTGTCGGTGATCCGCAACTGCGCGCCCTTGCGCGTGCCCCTCAGCGCGACCGTGACATGTGTCGCCCGCGCGTGACGTTCGATATTGGTAAGGGCTTCCTGTGCAATACGGTATAGCGCGATCCGTGCTTCTTGGTCCAGACGGTTGCGGAAGACGACGGTTTCAAACTCCACCTCGATATCCGTGCGGGCGCTGAAATCGTCGGTCAACGCTTGCAGGGCTGGGCCAAGGCCAAGGTCATCAAGCACACCGGGGCGCAGGTCGCGACTGATCCGGCGCACCTCCTGAATGGCGCTGCCCAAACCGCCGATGCCTTGCTCAAGACTTTGATCGGCGCGGGCATCCCCGATGCCAATGCGGCGGCGGGTGAGCTCCAGCGCATAGCGGACACCCACCAACATCTGGCTGATCCCATCGTGGAGCTCCCGCGCGACGCGGCCGCGCTCCTCTTCCTGAGTGTCAATGATGCGTTGGGTCAACGCTTTCAGCTTCAAGTCCGCAAACCGGCGTTCGCGCAGGTTCAGGACGAGACCGGACAGGAACACGCCCAAGACAGCGAAGGACGCGATGAGGAGGATATAAAGCGACGTGCGGTTGATCCGCTCTTCCACGTCCGACCGTGCGGTCGCAATGCTTTGAACCACATCGTCGATGAAAATTCCGGTGCCGATCGCCCACCGCCAATCTTGCAACCCGTTCATATAGACAACCATCTGTCCAAGCTCACCGGTAGAGGGGCGGGGCCATTCGAAAGAGTGATACCCGCCGCCCGTCCGAGCAATGCGGATAAGCTCATCTGTGATCGGCACGCCGTTCCGATCTACCAGCCCGCTCCAATTCTTGTTGATCAGATAGGTCTGACGTGGGGCGACAAGGTTGGTGCCATTGTAATCGAACACAAAGAAGTAGCCGTCTTGCCCATACTGCATAGCCGCCAACTCACGACTGACGGCGAGCTTTGCCGCCTCGTCATCGGGTGCCGCACGCCCATAGGTGTTCACAACAGCGGTCCGTGCGATGGACAGGTAGTTTTTCAGCTCATCCTGTTTCGCTTGGATAAGTTCGGCCTCAAGCACGGCGATTTCCCGTTCCGCCAACTGACGCGACTGTGAGGTCACAACCAGCGAGATCAGCGCAACAGCCAGGATCAGGGGCACTGTCGCCAGTAAGAAGACCTTCTGACCGTAGCTTAAATCGAAGAGATCGCCGAAGATGGCGCGCCGCTTTTCCATGGCTCTTGGTGCTGCAAGAATCACCTGCGAAGCAAGGTAGAATCTGTTGGTTTTTGCCCGATGTGAGGATTGTTAGCGCCCAAACTTTCAACGAATTCGCTGCATTTTGCGTACCCGATGACGAAAATTACGCAGTACTACGTATTTGCCAATGAAATCCCCTGCGCTACCTTTTCTCCACTAAATGATCCGCGCGGACGCCAGACACGGCGCCCGTGTGCGAACCTAATGGGAGGAAATTCATGGATCGTCGTTCATTTATTGGCAAAGCAGCCCTTGGTGGGACAGCCGCAGCAGCATCTGCGCTGGCCGCACCTGCATACGCACAGGGCAACCGGACACTGACATTGGTCACCACATGGGGCCGTGGTCTTGCAGGTGTTCACGATGCCGCGCAGCGTGCCGCTGACACAATCACAGCCATGTCCGATGGCAGCCTGACAATTGACCTGAAAGCTGCTGGCGAACTCGTCGGCGCGTTCGAGGTTTTCGACGCTGTTACATCCGGTCAGGCCGACATGTACCACGGTGCAGACTACTACTTCGTAGGTCAGCATCCAGGCTACGCATTCTTCACATCCGTACCATTCGGTATGACACCACAAGAATTGACAAACTGGTACTACCAGGGCTCCGGTCATGCGTACCACGACGAACTGGGCGAAATCTTTGGCCTGAAATCCTTCTTGTCTGGTAACACAGGCCCACAGGCTGGTGGCTGGTTTGCGAAAGAAATCGCAGGTCCAGAAGACTTCCAAGGTCTAAAGTTCCGTATGCCAGGTCTTGGTGGTCAGGCTCTGGGTCGTATGGGTGCATCCGTGCAGAACCTTCCAGGTGCGGAAGTGTACCAAGCGCTCGCATCTGGTGCGATCGACGGGACAGAGTGGATTGGCCCATGGGCGGACGAGAAAGCTGGTTTCCAGGAAATCACTAAGTTCTACTACACAGCCGGTATGCACGAGCCAGGCGCAGGTCTGTCCCTGGCAACAAACCTCGACGTCTTCAATGAGCTGTCCCCAGCACACCAGAAGATCATCGAGATTGCTGCAGGTGAAGCACACCAGTGGAACCTGACACAGTTCATGAACAACAACGGTGCAGCGCTTCAGCGTCTACAAGCCGGTGGTGTTAAAGTCCTCGAATTCCCAGACAGCGTTTGGGATGCGATGGGCGTTGCTGCGATGGAGACTATGGACCAGTACAACGGTGACGATGTCTATGACCGTCTGCGCGCTGACTACAACGCATCCATGGCCGCATCGTCCGGCTGGATCCAGCGTTCCGAAGGCGCATACCGCGCCCAGCGTGACCGCGTCATGGGCTAATGGCTGACAGCGATTATAACCAGATTGGGCCCGCTGTCGCGGCGGGCCCTTTTCCACCACACTAAAGACTTTTCGCGGTGCGGGTCGCGTGATCCCCGCGAACCACGGGGGCTTCTATGGAAGACGAGATTGCCTGCTCAGGCTTTTTCCGCGCGAACGCAGAAGAAACGATCAGCTGTTTGGAGAAATTCCAAGAAGGCAGCGGCCTCGGCTTCGTCGTCGGCGGACTTGTTGAGGCTCCGTACAATCTGATTGCCGCACTCAGCAATCCGTCGTCATGGCTCGAATGGCTCAGCCACATCTCTCTCAAAGACAAAATCCGAGATCTCGAAGCGGCGCAGTCCCTGATCCGCTTTGTCTATTACGGCGCATCTTGGGAGTTGTTCTTCGTTTTCCTGTTCCTCTTCCTCGTCTGCACCGTTATCGGTTTTTTCCGCAACAGCTTTATGTGGGGCGCGGTGCGGGTGCTGGAGGCGATCAACAACTCCGTCGGGCGCTTCTTTGCGTGGGCTGGCCTTCTGATGGTCCTTCAACAGATCATCATCATTTTCATGCAGCGGGTCTTCGCGGTGTCTGAGATCAGCCTAGGCGTTGGCATGACCGTCACCTACGACGTAAGTTGGTGGTCGGAAGAACTCAAGCTCTACAACGCGATGATAGTCTGTATGTGCGTGGGCTATACCTTCATTCAAGGCAGCCATGTGCGCGTCGACCTGATCTATTCCGCAATCAGCTACCGCGCGAAACGTGTGATCGACATGATTGGTGCGATCGTCTTTATGATCCCAGCGGCGGCGCTGACCTATTTCTATGGCTGGTTCTTCCTCTGGCGGCACCTCGTGACGCCCAAGCTTGCCGCATCCGATGCCTCTAAAGACATCGACAAACTGCTGAACAAAGCGCGGGCGTTGAAGTTCAACGTTGAAACCATTGGCTTTTCGCCCAACGGGTTCAACGCGTACTTCCTGTTCAAGTTTTTGCTGGTGGCCTTCACCATTCTCGTGACGCTTCAGGCAATCGCTTTCTTCTACCGCTCGTACCTTGAGCGCAAAGAAGGGCCGAAGAGCGAAGGCAAACACCTCGACAAAGACCAACTCGGCGACGCTCAGTCAGAGCTTGTCGCAGAAATTCACTAAGGCGGACTGACCATGCTTTTCGGACTTGATGGCGTAGAAGTAGGCATCATCATCGTGTTCCTGACGCTCTTTGCGGGCATTCTGTCAGGTTTCCCTGTGGCGTTTGCCATTGGCGGCTCCGCGGTGATTTCATTCACAATCATTGCCCTTTTGGATGGCGGTGGCATCTTGCAGCACGCGGCCATTGATACCAGTACGGACGCGTATCGCGGGGTCGTGGCGGAGGGGATAAAACCCGACACCATATCGGTGTTCACCCATCCGGATTTGCCGCGATATACCACCGCGCTATTCCCGAATGGCTGGGAACATGCGCTTGACCGGAACGTCTCCTTCGTTGTGAACCGCATGAACGAACGGGTCCTGGCTGGTCAATCAATCGAAACGCTGCTGGCGGTGTTGATGTTCGTGATGATGGGGATCGTGCTTGAACGCTCCCGCATTGCGGATGAATTGCTGACGACGATGGCAAAAGTCTTTGGCCCGCTGCCGGGTGGATTGGCCGTGTCTATCGTGATTGTGGGTGCGTTCCTTGCAGCCTCTACCGGTATCGTGGGCGCGACAGTTGTGACCATGGGCTTGCTGGCGCTGCCTACGATGTTGAAGAACGGCTACTCGCCAGAGCTTTCGACAGGCGTTATCGCGGCCTCTGGCACCTTGGGTCAGATCATCCCGCCTTCTATCGTGATCGTCCTCTTGGGCACATTGGCCGGTGACTTGTATTCCGCCGCTCAGGAGGAACGTGCGCAGCTCGCCGGTTGTACCGATGCGCTGACGTTCCTTGGCGAACCCGCTGTGGTTTCTGTCGGCACGTTGTTCCAAGCAGCACTCTTGCCCGGTATTTTGCTGGCGGGCCTCTATGCAGCCTACGCCTTCGGCTTTGCGCTTTTGAACCCATCCAAAGCGCCTGCTGTCCCAAGCGACGGGTCCGGCACGGGTGAAGTCATCACCCGCAATGATGCGCTGACATGGTTCCTTGCGATGCCGGTTCTGGCGATTGGCCTTGTGATCCTTGGTGGTCAGGTGGGCGTTGTCGGTTCACAGTCCGTGATCGTCGACAGCTACACTGATGCGGGTCAAACCGCTTCCCTCCGCACGAACGTGGGGGAGGAGTGCGCAGCGTCGATGCAAGAACTCCACGGTGATGAGGCGTGGACCCAAGCGTTGGAAGAGCAAGCGGCGATTGATGCGGCAGGCGGCGTCGAACAAGCCCGCGAATTGACCGTGGAAGAGCGGGAAGCGCTTATCGTCAAAAAGATCGAGGCTGCTGCGCCCTTCGGCACAGGGCTGACGGTCGGCGCGCTGCTGTTGGGGCTGGTCCTGATCCTCGCCCGCGGCGTGGCCCCGTCGCAAGATCAGCGCCCGATTGCAATCGGGGCTGTAGGTGTCCTGCTGATGCTGCTGGTTGATGCCTTCATCATCGGGCCAACAACGTCACCGGGCACAACGGTTCTTTTGATTGCCATCCCGCTCATTATAGCATGGCGTGGGTTGACCGTCGCTGCGCGCCGCCTTTTTGCGAACGAGCTGTTGCGCGTGGTCTTCCCGCCGCTGGTTCTGATCGTGGCGGTGTTGGGCTCCATCCTGGGTGGCATTACCAACCCGACACCCGCTGCGGCGCTAGGTGCTGGTGGTGCGATCCTGCTAGCGGCTTTCCGCAAGCTTCAGGACGAAGGCAAAGACGGCAAGATGGTCCTCTGGACCGCTGGCGCGATTGTCCTGATGCTGCTCGTTGGCGTGAATTTCGACATGCGTCTGGGGCAGGAGAACGTACTCTTTGAGAACTACCTCGCGTTCTTCGTCGCTTTCGCCGCCTTCCTCTTCTCCATGTTTGGTCTGCTTTGGGCCTGCTGGACGCTGTGGTCTGGTGGGGTTCTAAGCCCAGTTGTCCGCGAGACCGCCAAAGTCACCTCCATGGTCTTTACCATCTTGATCGGCTCGCAGCTTTTGAACCTCGTTCTGATTTCATTCGGTGGGGAACATTACATCCAGCAGTTTTTAAAGTCCTTTAGCAACGAATGGACCGTGTTCCTGATCGTGATGCTGGTGCTCTTCGTCTTGGGCTTCGTGCTCGACTTCTTGGAGATTATCTACATCGTGATCCCAATCGTGGGTCCGGTCATCTATGGCGGCACGTTCGATCCGAAATGGGTGACGATCATGATCGCGGTGAACTTGCAAACATCGTTCCTGACCCCGCCCTTTGGATTTGCATTGTTCTACTTGCGCGGTGTGGCGCCGAAAGAGATCACGACAGGTCAGATTTACCGTGGTGTGATGCCCTTTATCGGTATTCAGGTGCTGGGTCTCTTGCTCTTGGCGCTTGTGCCCGGCTTCGTGACCATCGTTCCGAATTTGCTGCAATAACAATTCTACCAAACATCTTGTTAAGCTGGGCAATCTGATTGATTGTCCGGCTTATGTCTGAGCGGCCCAATATTGTTGTCATCCTCGCCGACCATGTTGCCTTTGCTGGGCACTATGGCTCGGATCGCTTCAATTACCGCTGGCCGCACCTCGAACGTATCGCGCAACAGGGCGCGTGGTTTGATTGCGCCTATGCGATTACCCCTGTCTGCACACCGTCCCGCGCCAGCTTTCTCACGGGCAAGCGGCCTGACAAACACGGGCTGCGGTGGAACAGCGAATACCCGATCCCCTACAACCGCACCGAATTCCGCGAAGACGAGGAGCTTTATGCCCAACACCTCGCACGCGCGGGCTATGACAATCACTACTACGGCAAATGGCACTGCGGCATCGACAAGACCGCCGCTGATTATGGTTTGAAGGGGTGGAGCCTGCCGGAATACGGCAACCTCTACGCCAGTGACACCTACAAGGACTACCTCGCTCGCATTGGTGAGCCGCAACCGATGTGCAAGATCGAACACCACCTGTTGCAACCCGACCTCAACGGCCAAGACGTCCTTATGGATCCGGCGGAACCGTGGGACTACATGGATGGTGCCGGCATCCTGCAAGGCTCACCCGAGGTGCAAGAGCAATTCTTTGTCGCCAACATGGCCTGCGACGCGCTGCGCGATCTCAAAGACAGCGATCAACCGTTTTCCATGTTCATCAGCATGTGGGGGCCGCATCACCCGTATTACCCCAGCCAAGAGTTTGCGGATCGCATCAACCCCGCTGATATTCCCAAATATCCCAGCTTTGGCGAAGACCTGAGCCAGAAGCCGTGGCGGTACCGCGTGCAGCGCGACCTGCGCTGCCAGCACCGCGCGATCGAACGCTGGCCGGAGTGGGAGACATGGCAAACCGTGCTCGCCCGTTGCTACGCCGCAGGTCTGCAAACCGACGCCGCCATCGGGCGTGTGGCCGATTGTTTGGAAGAGACAGGGCTTGCTGAGAACACACTCTTCATCGTCACAGCCGACCACGGCGACGGGATCGCTGCTCATGGGGCAGGCTGGGACAAGTATTCATCCTTTACGGAGGAGGTGGCCCGCATCCCGCTCGTCATGCGCCACCCAGCGTCGATCCCCGCAGGCACCCGCATCGACACGCCGGTCAGTCTGTTGGATGTGACTCAAACCATCTGCACCGCCGCAGGTGCCACCGTGGATCACCCGCTGCCCATGGACGGTGACGACCTGATCGCCATGACCAAGGGCGCGGTGACACGCGACACCCTCATCTGCGATCACTTCGGGCATTCCGGCGATGTGAGCTTCCAGAAAATCCTCTACCAAGACGGCTGGAAATTCGTTGCCTGTTGGGGGGATGGGGATGAGCTTTATGATCTTACGAACGACCCTTTTGAGCTTACCAACCGCATCACAGACGACACCCTCACGGATCGGAAACACGCCATGCGCCACCAGATCATCGAACATCTGGATGAACGTCGCGCCGAACGCGCCAATTGGCATCCGGCTGAGTTTTGGGAAGACGGCATCGTCTTTTCCTCCGCCGAATGGCCACGGGAGGAGACACTGCTGCTCTATAAACTAAGAACGCTGGTGGGTTCGCCGACCTAGGTTGCGGGCTGGCTGCCCGGCAGTTCGATCCGCGCCACCTGTTCGGCTATTGGCTCCGTCGATAGGGGATCGACAGCGCCAGAGAATTTGTCAGGCGATACCAAATCCTGCCAGCGCCCGCCGGCGAAGACTTCCATCCCTGCAAAGTTGGCTTTGTACCCCATCTTGGCACTGCCCGGCACCCAATAGCCAAGGTAGACGTAAGGTAGACTCAACTCGCGCGCGATCTCCACATGATCGAGGATCAGATACGTCCCGGGGGAGTTTGGCTCCAAACTTGGCTCAAAAAAGGAATAGACCATCGACAACCCGTCATCGAGGATATCGGTCAGGCAGGCCGCTACTGGTTGTCCATCCTCACGCGTCACATCGGTGTATTCCACCACGCGGCTGCGGATCGGTGTCTCTTCCACCATTGCGGCGAATTCGAACATATCCATATCCGCCATGCCACCATCAGCATGCCGCTGGTCGAGGTATTTTCGGAAGAGCTCGTATTGATCTTCGGTTGCCCAGGGCGATGTCGCGCGGTGCTTCAGATTGGCGTTTCGCTTCAAGACACGGCGCTGGCTGCGGGAAGGTTTGAAATCCGCCACACGGATGCGGGCTGACATACAAGCGGCGCAATCGGAACAGGACGGGCGATAAAGCACGTTCTGCGACCGACGGAAGCCTTGCTTGGACAGTTTGTCATTCAACTCCACCGCCGCATCGCCTTGCAAGGCGGTGAACAGCTTCCGCTCCATCCGCCCGTCAAGATACGGGCAGGGTTGCGGGGCCGTCACATAAAATTGGGGCGCTATGGGGAGCGTATGTTGCATGCCCATAAACTGCTTTGAAATGCGACGCCGCGCAACCCCTCTGACAGCAGCGCGGCGCTGTTACACAGGGCGGTTGATGGCGGCCGACCTCATCAGGTGATCGGTCAGGCCCTGACCACGGGGTGTCACGCATATCATGATGATCGAAATCAGCTGCAAAGGCGCGACCTCAACGGACACGGTAAAGCCCAGCGTGTGCAGCAGGGCCGAGCTTGACTCGAACTGCCCGCCACCATGATCGCGAAACTCAATCGCCATCAGGCGCATGCCCCAAGTGGTGGACCCGCTGGCAATCGTGAACCACCAATAAAGCAAAGCCTTCATCATCAACAAATGGAATTTGTTCATTAATCGCCGCTATGTGCGGTTTTATGAGTTCAGCTTGCGCGCAATTCTTTTTGCAGATGACGCGATTGTACGTGTCTGTTCAGATCCTAATTCAGGGGTCGCGGCGAGCGCCGCAATGGCAGCTGTTCCCACTTCGGAGACCTTTCCAGCCTCTGCCACTTGCAAAGCAGTGGTCGCATCCTCGATCCCGATGCAGCCATTCGCAAACCGCAGGTCTGTCAGGTAATCCGCCAGAATGGCATAGTGGTCTTTTTCCCGCGCCAAACGGAAAGCCTCACGAATGCGCGCGGCCTCGTCCATGTTCTCATTGCCTGGTGTGTCGCGAATTAAATCCATCACGATTTCAGTGTGGGACATAGGTTTGTCGAAATAATCAGGCTCAATCGCCAGCGCGATCGCCACATGCAACAGCTCGCTATTGGCGGTTTGAATGGGTTGTGCTTGTCCTTCGAGCCTCGCAATCGTCGCTTGTGCGATATAGCGCTGAAAAGCGCCCATGCCGACAAGCATGACCAAAGCCGAGATCATAAAAACAAGTTATGGCGACAGCCTCAAATCACAAAGTCCTCTAACGCGCCCTCTATCATCGCAATTAATTTTGACGGTTTTATGGGAAAGATATGACGCGGGGTGCCTGCGGCGGCGAAAATGACGTCTAATTCGGACAAACGCGGATCGACGAAGGCTTTGATCGGCGTCAAATGACCCACAGGAGACACGCCGCCGATTGCGAAACCCGTGGTTTTGCGAATGAGCGCAGCATCCGCCTGCGATAAGGGGCGGCCCGCGATCGCGCTTGCCTTGTCTAAATCCACACGGTTCCCGCCGGCGGTCAGGAATAGAAAGCAGGTCTCCTCCTCTGCCCGCAAAATCACCGACTTGGCAATCTGGTCCAATGCGCACCCTGCCTGATCTGCGGCTTGTTGGGCTGTACCTGTCTCGCCCGCCATCTCCAACACTTCGGTTTGCACATCGGCGGCGTCCAGCGCGGCCATGACCCGTTTGTAGCTTTTGCTCATTGCAGCCTCGGTTTTGTGTTTCTCAGATTGACCCCAAGGGCGGTGAGCCGCACTTTAGCCATATGACGACGCTCGTAAATCCCCCGCGCTCCACGCACATATTCGACCAAGACCGCGCGGCGGAGACGCCTGCACATGTGCCATGGGCAACGGGAGCGCTGGCGGAGCTCTTGGCCGCCACAGCCAGTTGCAGCCCGTACCTTTTCGACCTCATTAAGCAGGAGGGGACATGGCTGGAAACCGCAGTCGCTGATCCCAATGCAGCGGTCGAGGCAGCGCTGACAGAGATCAAGTCGATGGAGACGAGCGATCTGACTCAAGGCCTGCGGCAGCAAAAACGGCGCATGGCGTTGCTCATCGCGCTCGTGGACATTGGTGGTGTTTGGTCGCTAGAAATGGTTACGCAAACGCTGACTGATTTTGCGGACGCCTGTGTGGGGCAAACCCTGCGATGCCTCGTCGCTGACGAACTCAGGCGCGGCAAGATTCCTGGGATGGGGGAAGGCGAGGCTGAAACCGCCGCGGGGATGACAGCCCTCGCCATGGGCAAGATGGGTGCGGGGGAGCTTAACTATTCCTCCGACATCGACCTCATTTGCCTGTTCGATGACACGCGGTTTGATCCTGCTTATGAACATGACACCCGCGCCGCCTTTATCCGCGTTGCGCGCCGGATGACGACCATCCTGTCAGATACAAAACCGGGTGGCTACGTGTTCCGTACAGATTTGCGGCTGCGGCCCGATGCCTCCGTCACGCCGGTATGTATTTCGATGGAAGCGGCGGAGCGGTATTACGAAAGCGTTGGTCGCACATGGGAACGCGCCGCCTATATCAAAGCGCGCGCCTGTGCAGGTGACATCGCGGCGGGGGAAGCGTTCCTGAAAACTCTGCAACCTTTCGTCTGGCGCAAACACCTTGACTTTGTGGCCATCCAAGACGCCCACGACATGCGCCTCAAAATCCGCGATCACAAAGGGTTGGCAGGGCCTTTGAAGCTTGAAGGCCATGATATGAAGCTGGGGCTTGGCGGTATTCGGGAAATCGAGTTCTTTACGCAGACCCGCCAATTGATCGCAGGGGGCCGTGACCCGTCGTTGCGTTCCCGCCAAACAGTCGAAGGTTTGGCGCAACTGGCCGCTGGCGGCTGGATCGCGGAGGGGGAGCGGGACCAACTTACAGACCACTACCGCTTCCACCGCGAGGTGGAGCATCGCCTGCAAATGGTTCGTGATGCGCAAACGCACGCGCTGCCAAGTGATGAAGCTGGCTTTGACCGTCTCGCTGCGTTCATGGGAAAGACGCGGGATGCTTTGCAGAAAGACCTGCGAGATCAGCTCCACGCTGTGCATGATCTGACCGAAGGCTTCTTTGCCCCCGATGCGGCGCCGCGAGTGACCTCAGAATGGGGGCAAGAAGTGACAGAGCGGTGGATCGACTATCCCGCCTTCCGCAGCGCCCGCGCGCAGCAGATTTTCGAGCGGGTGAAGCCGCTGATCCTGACGCGCCTTCAAGACGCCGCCAAACCGGATGAGGCTTTGGCCGCCTTCGACCGTTTCCTCGCGGGGCTGCCAGCGGGGGTGCAGCTTTTCTCGCTTTTTGAAGCAAACCCGCAACTCACCAACCTGATTGTGGAGATTGCTGCAACGTCGCCCGCGCTCTCCACCTATCTGTCGCGCAATTCCGGCGTTTTGGATGCGGTGCTTGCAGGGCATTTCTTTGACGACTGGCCGTGGTTGGACGCGCTCAAGGATAGCGCCCGTGCCGCGATCGCTGCGCCCGCTGATTATGAAGGGCGGCTGTCTGCCGCGCGCCGCTGGGCAAAGGAATGGCACTTCCGCATCGGCGTGCATCACCTGCAAGGGTTGATTGATGCGCGGCAAAGCGGCCAGCAATACGCCGATCTGGCCGAAGCGGTGGTCGCCGCGATTTTCCCCGTTGTGCAGGAGGAATTCGCAATCAAACACGGCACCATCGCAGGGGCCACCGCCGCGGTGATCGGGATGGGGTCGCTTGGGGCGGCACAGCTCAACGCTCTTTCCGACCTCGACCTCATTGTCATTTATGATGCTAACAGCGACGCCACATCCGACGGCCGCCGCTCGTTGCCTGCGCGGCTTTATTATTCGCGCCTAACGCAAGCACTGATCACTGCGCTTTCCGCCCCAATGGCGGATGGGCATCTTTACGAGGTCGATATGCGGCTGCGCCCCTCTGGGCGGCAGGGGCCCGTGGCGACGTCTTTCGCTTCCTTCGCAGACTACCAGCGGAATGAGGCGTGGACGTGGGAGCATCTGGCGCTCACCCGGGCACGTCCCGTCGCGGGGGACGCAACGCTTTGCGATAGGATTGAAGTGGTCCGCCAAGCCGTGTTGCTAGAGAAATCAAGCGGCCCGACTGTCACCGAAGACGTCATCGACATGCGCCGCCGCTTGGATGAAGCCAAAGCAACAGGCGATCCATGGGACATGAAAACCGGTGCCGGTCGCCAACAAGATATCGAACTTTTTGCCCAATCCCTTGCCCTCCGCGCGGGTGCGGCAAACCGCAAAGTGCCGCAACAAATCGCAGCGGGTGTCGCAGACGGGCGACCTGAAGCCGCTGACGCGCAGACCCTGCAATCGGCCTATGACCTTATGTGGCAAGTGCAATCAGCCGGGCGTCTGCTGGCGGGTGGCATCCTGCAACCTGACGTCATCGGGGAAGGGGGACGCCGCTTTGTCTTGCGCCAAACAGGGTTTGAGACGATGGATGCGTTGGAGACGAAAGTCGCCGAATTGGCTAAGGCGGCAGATGCGGTCATAACGAAAGGGCTCGCACGATGAGGAAAGGGGACGCATTGGACCCGAAGGGCCTGATCCAAGAGGCCTATAAAATCGACGGGATCACAGCAGGAGAATGCCGGACGATCTTCCTGGATTGGGCGCTCGGCGTGCCTGTTGGCCGCGATACCAAAGCAGACGTGCGCACGATCCTGACCCAATACGCCGATCAACCGGCGGACCACCCAATGACACAAACCCTCGTCGCGGCCTTGCGCGATGGGGGACCGCCGCGCAGACGCGGTGGGCGGGCCGCGCGGGTCAAAGACTGATCATTAACGGGGCAGCGCGGCGGCTTCTTTGGCAAGCGCTGTGATGCCGTCCCAATCCTTCGCCGCGACAAGTTCCTTCGGGGCCACCCAGCTGCCGCCGACACAGGCCGTGTTGCTGAGGGCCAGATAGTCTTTTATGTTCTTCAGGCTCACGCCGCCTGTGGGGCAGAATGTGACCTGCGGGATCGGCGCGCCAATCGCTTTCAACGCGGGTGCGCCACCGTTGGCTTCCGCTGGGAAAAACTTCTGCATGCTATAGCCACGCTCGAGCAGATACATCGCCTCCGTTGCGGTCGCCGATCCGGGCAGAAGCGGCAATTCATTGGCGACACAGGCGTCGATCAAACGATCTGTCGCGCCGGGGGATACACCGAACCGCGCACCCGCTTCTTTGGCTTGTTCAACGTCTTGGCTCGTCAAAAGCGTGCCCGCCCCCACAACACCGCCCTCAACCGCGGCCATTTCGCGAATGACGTCAATCGCAGCCTTGGTTCGCAGGGTGACTTCCAACGCAGGCAAGCCGCCAGAGATCAAAGCTGCGGCCAAAGGGGCGGCAATGCCAGCATTCTCAACCACAAGCACGGGCACAACAGGAGCAAGTTCGCACACATTGCGCGTTTCGACGGAGGCTTGTTGCGGGGTCATATCAATTCCAGTTCCTTAAAGGGTCACACTCGCGCCCGTGTCGGCAGACCCGACGGTGCGACGGAAGACTTCAAACAATTCGCGGCCAACGCCATTTCCGTTTCCGGTGAGGTCAGCAATCGCGGTTTCGCGGGTCTCAAGGTCAACGTCAACCGCCTCCAGCACACCCGACGTGGCGTTGAGCCGCACAATGTCACCGTCGTGCAGTTTCCCAATCGGTCCACCGTCGGCGGCTTCGGGGCTGACATGGATCGCGGCGGGAACTTTGCCCGATGCGCCCGACATCCGGCCATCCGTGACCAGCGCCACACGCAAGCCTCGCTCTTGCAAGACGGACAGAACAGGTGTCAGGCCATGCAGTTCCGGCATCCCGTTCGACTTCGGCCCTTGGAAGCGCACCACGACGATGGTGTCTTCGGTGATCTCATTGTTCTGGAACGCCGTTTTGACAGCTTCTTGTGTGTGGAACACGCGCACGGGGGCCTCAATCACATGGCGGTCCTCTGCTACGGCAGAGATTTTGATGACGCCGCGCCCTAGATTGCCTTTCAACTGCGCCAAACCACCGGTTTTGGAAAAGGGATGAGACACAGGCCGCACGATCTTGTTATTCAAGGTCTCGCGCGTTCCGTCTTCGTACAGAACCGCGCCGTCTTTCAGCTTCGGCTCTTTGGTGTAACGGTTGAGGCCATCGCCAGCGATCGTCTTCACTTCTTCATGCAGCAGCCCTGCATTCAGAAGCTCCCCAATCAGAAAGCCCAAACCACCCGCCGCGTGAAAGTGGTTTACGTCCGCCAGACCGTTTGGATAGACCTTGGCGAGGAGGGGGGTCGCTTCCGACAGAGATCCGAAATCCTCCAGATCAAGGATAATCCCCGCGGCCCGCGCCATTGCTGGCAGATGCAAGATGAGGTTGGTAGAGCCACCCGTGGCCATCAGACCGATCATTCCGTTGACGAAGGCGCGTTCGTCCAGAACCTCTGACACGGGCGTGAAATCATTACCTAAGGCGGTGATCTGCAACGCCCGCTCTGTCGCGGCGACGGTCAACGCTTCGCGGAGCGGTGTGTTGGGGTTCACGAAGGACGAGCCGGGAAGCTGCATCCCCATGAATTCCATCAGCATTTGATTGGTGTTTGCGGTGCCGTAGAACGTGCAGGTGCCTGGCCCGTGGTAGGATGCCATTTCCGCCCGCATCAGCTCATTCCGGTCGCAAACGCCGGTGGCGAAGTCTTGACGCACCTTGGCCTTCTGATCGTTTGGGATCCCGCTGACCATAGGGCCCGCAGGCAGGAAGATCGACGGGATATAGCCAAACGTTGCCGCCGCCATAATCAACCCCGGAACGATCTTGTCGCAAACGCCAAGGTAGAGCGCGCTGTCAAAGACGTTGTGCGACAGGCCAACACCCGCCGCCAAAGCAATTACATCGCGGGAAAAAAGCGACAACTCCATCCCCGTTTGGCCCTGCGTGATGCCGTCACACATCGCGGGCACTCCACCGGCAACCTGAGCTGTGCCACCTGCGGCACGAGCCGCTGCGCGGATCACATCAGGATAACGCTCATATGGTTGGTGCGCGGATAACATGTCATTGTAAGCGGTAATAATGCCAACGTTCTCGGCGCGACCACCCGCCAAAGCCGCTTTGTCATCACCAGATGCAGCATAGGCGTGGGCTTGGTTGCCGCAGGTCAGATGCGCACGGCGCGGGCCTTCGGCAGCGGCGGCGGCCATTCGGTCCAGATAATCGCCGCGTGTTTGCTCGCTCCGCTTGCGGATACGGTCGGTGACTTCGGTGATGACAGGATGCAGGGCCATGGCGACTCGCTCTCATTGGCTTGTTTTGCCTGGTCCTAGCATGGGTCGTTAGCGCTAACAAGATCGGTCGGCAGTATGCCGCACCGCAAATCCGCGCCCTGCGTTGCGTTCTCAGCTTCCCTTGGCGCATCGGCTTCTGTAAGCGCTCCCCTATGACTGATGACCTCTTCCCCACAGTGCGCTTGCTGCCAAAAGGCGATGCCCGCGCGATCCGACACGGCTTTCCTTGGGCTTATGCCAACGAATTGGTCATGGACCGCCGCACCAAGAAATTGGACCCCGGCACACTGGCTGTCCTGCAAGATGCGGAGCGGAAACCGCTGGGTGTTGTCGGGGTGAACCCGCTCTCCAAGATCACCTGCCGCATACTCGACCGCAAAGTGGGGACCAAGATCGATTATGCGTGGTTCGTCGCCAAGTTCCGCGCGGCGCTCGCACACCGCAACAGGCTCTATCCCGATCCGTTCTACCGCCTGATCCATGCCGAGGCTGATGGGTTGCCCGGTGTGATTGTGGACCGCTTTGGCGATACGGCGGTGATCCAGCCCAATGCCGCTTGGGCCGACAAATTGCTGCCAACGATTCTTGATGCGCTTTGTGACGTCAATGGTATCACCAATGTTATCGTCAATGGCACGGGCCGCGCCCGCGTCCTTGAAGGGCTCGATGACCGAACCGAAGTGGGGCGGGGCACGGCACCAACCGCACCCATCCCCGTTCCAATGAACGGCGCGATCTATATGGCGGATGTGATGGGGGGGCAAAAAACCGGCCTTTTCTTCGACCAACGCCCGAACCATGCGTTCGTGGCGGGCTTGGCGAAAGACGCGAAGGTGCTGGATGTGTTCAGCCATGTCGGTGGTTTTGGCCTTGCGGCGCTAGCAAATGGCGCGGCATCCGCGCTCGCGGTAGATGGCTCGCAGGATGCGCTGGCCTTAGCCGCAAAAGGTGCGGCGGCGATGGGCGTCTCTGACAAATTTCAAAAGCGCAAAGGCGATGCCTTCGCGGTTCTTGAAGAACTCGCCAAAGAGGGGGCGAGGTTCGAAGTTGTCGTCTGCGACCCACCCGCTTTTGCACCGTCCAAAAAGGCGCTCGAGTCTGGCCTGCGCGCTTACGAACGGGTTGCGCGGTTGGCGGCCCTCTTGGTGGCAGAGGGGGGATACCTCACACTCTGTTCTTGCAGCCACGCGGCAGACCTCACCAAGTTTCGCAACGCTTCCGCCCGTGGGATCGGGCGCAGTGGGCGGCACGGACAGATCATCCATACAGGGTTTGCTGGACCAGACCACCCGCTGACGCCGCACCTTGCTGAAAGCGGATACCTTAAATCACTGGTCTTCCGCCTTTGAGAGTGCTGATCGACGCCTGCGTTCTTTATCCGACCGTGTTGCGGGAGGTGGTGCTGGGATGTGCCAACATGGGCGTGTTCGAGCCCAAATGGTCCGACCGCATATTAGAAGAATGGGTCCGCGCAACGCACAAGCTGGGACCAGAGGCGGAGACGATTGCGCGGGGGGAGGTGGCACTGCTGTCCGCTCAGTTCCCGTCCGCGATGGTTCCGGCGCATGAGGGGTTGGAACAGCGGTTTTGGCTGCCGGATCCCAACGACGTTCATGTGCTTGCGTCTGCCGTCGCGGGGTCGTGCGACGCGATTATGACGCTCAACGCGAAAGACTTCCCGCGTAACATTTTGGCAGAAGAAGGCGTCAGTCGTGTTGATCCCGATGGGTTCCTCATCGGGTTTCTTGAAAACCATAACGTGGACATTCGCGCGGTGTGCGAGGGCGTCCTCGCTACCGCTCGTGAGATGTCGGGGGAGGATTGGACGATGCGTAAATTGCTCAAAAAGGCGCTGCTGCCGCGTCTGGGCAAGGCACTAGCGTAGGCCAACCTGTACATACGCTGTGTTTACGCCCTGTGTACGCACCGTGTAAGTGAAAAATATGGGATTTCATGCTATCCGCGCCCGCGCTTTTCGAACCGCGGCAGCATGGCGGAGAAGTCTTTGCCTAGCCCGTCCTCATCCTCCACAAAGCTCTGATAAAGTGCTGTTGCCGCTTGCCCCATCGGCGTATCTGCATCCGTCGCTTCCGCCGCCATCTGACTCAAACGCAGGTCTTTCAGCATCAATTCCGCTGCAAATCCGGGGGTATAGCCGTTGTCGGCTGGTGACTGTGGCCCCACACCAGGGGCGGGGCAATAGGCGTTCATCGACCAGCTATAACCTGACGAGGTGCTCACCACGTCAAACATCGCCTGCCGGTCGAGGCCCAGCTTGTCGGCTAGATTGAACGCCTCACAGGTGCCGATCATCGTGATCCCAAGGATCATATTGTTGCAGATCTTCGCCGCCTGACCATTCCCCGCAGCCCCACAATGCACTGCCTTTTGCCCCATGATCTCAAACAGCGGTTGGGCTGTGGCGAACGCCTCTTCCGATCCGCCTGCCATGAAGGTGAGCGTGCCCGCCTCAGCGCCGCCTATGCCGCCGGAAACGGGCGCATCGACTGCGGATAGGCCCGCATTTTCAGCGGCTTCCCCGACGATCCTTGCGCTGTCTACATCGACGGTGGAACAATCAAGATGCAGCGCACCGGCTTTCATCGCGGGGTGAATTTCAGCGGCGACAGCTTGCAAGATCGCGCCGTTGGGCAGCATGGTGATGACCGCGTCAGCGCCCGTTGCGGCCTCCGCCGCGCTGCCTGCCATCGCGATCCCATCGGGAGTAGTGGCGGTGTCAAACCCTACCAACTCGTGACTTGCTGCAATCAGTTTGCGGGCCATTGGCGCGCCCATATTGCCGAGCCCGATAAAACTAATTTTCATCTCAATCCTCCCACGCCAGCGCGTCTTGGACCAAAGGCAGTGTCATTTGCAAAACGTCATTTGCACGCACGTCTTTCCAACTGTCATGTGCCCATTTGGGCGATTTGTCTCTGTCGATGATCGCCGCGCGGATGCCTTCGATGAAGTCCCCTTGGGCCACCGCACGGTGCGTAAACCGATATTCCTGATCGAGCGCGCACCTAATGTCATCGCGCATCCTGACGCGGTGGATCGCGGCCACAGCGACACACATGGCGAGGGGGGCGTTCTTGGCGATGGCTTTTTGGGCGTAAGTCAGGGCGTCGCTTGGTGCATCCGGAATCGCCCGCATGATATCGCCCAAGGTCTCACCGCCAAAAACGGCGTCGATGTCCGCCTGCCATTTAGCTAAGGTGCTTTCGGGTTCTGGTTTCGCGGCTGCGTCAATTAGGCTGACGGCGCCTGTAGAAATGAGTGAAGATTTCAGCGTATCCCATTCATAATAAGGAATAAAATAGTCTGAAAACTCTGCGTGGATCGCATCGCCAGCGGACATGCGATAGCCGGTGACGCCTAAGAACTCACCCAACCGCCCGGGCGCGCGGGCCAGCAGCAACGTGCTGCCTACATCTGGCAACAAGCCGATTGCGCATTCCGGCAGGGCGATTTGGCTGCTGTCACAGACGATCCGATGAGAGCCGTGGCACCCGACGCCAACGCCGCCGCCCATTGTGAACCCTTGAAGGAAGGTCACGACAGGTTTTGGAAACTCAAAGAGCTTGGCATTCATTCGGTATTCGTCGCGCCAGAATGTGCGCCCGTACTCCAGATCGCCCCGCAGCCCGCTGTCGTACATGTCCTGAATGTCGCCGCCGGCGCAAAAGGCTTTGTCACCCACGGCGTCAATGATGAGCAGATCAATGTCCGCCTCCGCCCAATCCTCCAAAGCCGCTTCAATTGCGCGACACATCTCCCACGTCAGCGCGTTCAGAGCGTCTGGGCGATTGAGTGTGATCCGGCCCGCTCGGGCTTCGATCCGTGTGAAGATATCCGTCATAGCGAGCCGTGATCGTGGTTAAGCGACAGTCAAACTGCCTTTCATGCTGGGGTGAATGGCGCAGAAATAGCTGAAAGTGCCAGCCCCACCAAACGTCAGCGTCGCCGACTGGCCACGGGATAGCGTGCCCGTGTCGAATGCACCGTTGTCAGCGGTGGCCGTGTGCGGGGCGCTGTCTTCGTTGGTAAAGACCACCTGATCGCCTGCACTGATTGTCAGGGTCTCAGGCTCAAAAGCAAAGCCTTTGATGGTCACAGTGTGGACGGTCTGGGCCTGCGCCACATTTGCTGCGGCCACGCCAGCAAAAGCAGCACCAAGGGCCAAAATGTCTCTGCGGGATTTGTCACTCATCATTTGTACTTTCATCAATCAAACTGGAAATAATGATTTCAACTATAACCGCCATTTCCAGCGCTGAAAGGGGGTGACGCCATCGTTACTCCATCACAGGGATGGAGAATTCGCCGCCTTCCTTGATGCCCGATGGCCAGCGGGACGTGACGGTTTTCGTCCGCGTGTAGAATTTGAAAGCATCCGGACCGTGCTGGTTCAAATCACCGAACACGGATTTCTTCCACCCCCCAAAGGTGTGATAGGCCAGTGGTACTGGGATCGGGACGTTCACGCCGACCATGCCAATGTTGATGCGGTTGGCAAAATCGCGCGCGGTGTCGCCATCGCGGGTGAAGATCGCGGTGCCGTTGCCGTACTCATGATCCATCGCCAAACCGATTGCTTCTTCATAAGACTGCGCACGCACGGTGGACAGCACTGGCCCAAAAATCTCGTGCTTGTAGATGTCCATGTCCTTGGTGACGTTGTCAAAAAGATGCGGGCCGACGAAGAAGCCATCCTCATAGCCTTGCAGTTTGAAATCGCGCCCATCGACGACGAGTTTAGCCCCTTGGTCGATGCCGGTCTGGACCAAACGCTCGATATTCGTTTTGGCCGCTGCGGTCACAACGGGCCCATAGTCCACATCGTTCCCAGCGGTGTAGGGGCCAACCTTCAGGGCGTCGATCCGTGGGATTAGCTTTTCAATCAGGCGGTCGGCTGTTTCATCGCCCACCGGCACCGCGACAGAGATTGCCATGCAGCGCTCACCTGCCGCGCCATAGCCCGCGCCTACAAGCGCATCTGCAGCTTGGTCCATATCCGCATCCGGCATCACGATCATGTGGTTCTTGGCTCCTCCAAAGCACTGCACGCGCTTCCCTTGTGCACAGCCGGTGCCATAGATGTATTCCGCAATCGGCGTGGAGCCAACGAACCCAACAGATTGGATCGTCTCGTCATAAAGGATCGCATCGACCGTTTCCTTGTCGCCGTTCACCACTTGCAAGATGCCTTTCGGCAGACCCGCTTCTTCCATCAGTTCGGCCAGCATCAGCGGGACGGAGGGGTCACGCTCGGACGGTTTCAGGATGAAGCTGTTGCCACAGACAATGGCAGGGGCGAACATCCACATCGGGATCATGGCTGGGAAGTTGAAGGGTGTGATGCCTGCGGTCACGCCCAACGGCTGTTTCATCGAGTACATATCGATGCCGGGACCAGCACTGTCGGTAAACTCCCCCTTAAGCATGTGCGGGGCACCAATGCAGTATTCAACGACCTCGAGCCCGCGCTGCACGTCGCCCGCCGCATCCGGGAGGGTCTTGCCGTGCTCGCGGCTCAGGGCCTCGGCCAATTTGTCCATATCGCGTTGGAGGAGTGCGACGAACTTCATCATTACTCGCGCGCGGCGCTGCGGGTTGGTGGCGGCCCAAGCAGGCTGCGCGGCAGCAGCAATGGCCACTGCTTGCTCAACTTCTTCCTTGCTGGCGAGCGGGACTTTCGCTTGAACCTCGCCGGTGGCGGGGTTGAAGATATTGGTAAAACGGCCTGACGTGCCTTTGACATGTGCGCCGTCGATGTAATGAGTGAGCTCTAGCATGGGATCCTCCAACAAGTTGAGCGGAACCATACTCTTGCGTTTTTGCGTGATAAAGTGGCAATCAGGCAAAATCATTTTGCGATAATGCAAGGATTGGTGAGATGCTGAATTGGGATGACATGCGCGTTTTTCTTGGGGTTGCCCGGGCTGAACGGCTGAGTGCGGCCGCCCCGAAGCTCAAGATGGACCCTGCCACACTCAGCCGACGTATCATGCGGCTTGAACAAACCATGGGCCAAACGCTGTTTGTGAAATCGCCGCAGGGCTATCGCCTGACAGATGCGGGCCAACGGATATTAGAAGAGGCGTCGGAAGCCGAAACAGCACTGATGCGCGCCTTTGATGCCTCTGCGCGGTCTGGAACGGCGCTTTCGGGTCAAATTCGGATCGGCGCGCCGGATGGCTGCGCAGGGTATTTGCTGCCGCAGGTCTGCGCCAAGATTCAGGCAGACAATCCAGAGCTGGAGATACAAATCCTGTCGCTCCCGCGGGTGGTGAACCTGTCCCAGCGGGAGGCGGACATGGCGATCACCGTTAGCCCACCCAGCACGGGCCGCTATACCGTTCAAAAGATTACAGACTACTCCTTGCGCTTAGCGATGAGTGCGGATGCGACCCCGCCCAAAACCTTGGCTGATCTGGGTGATCTGCCGGTCGTTGGCTACATTCAGGATATGATCTTCGACAAAGAACTTGATTATCTGGACACCTTGAAACGTCAAACGGCACAGCTCACCTCCAACTCCGTCGCTGTGCAGATGCATCTGATTCAGCAATCGCGTGGCGTTGGGTTTGTCCATGACTTCGCATTGCCCGCCTTTCCAAATCTGCGACGGGTGTTGCAGGCCGATGTTTGCTTGACCCGCAGCTATTACCTTGTCCGCCACGCCTCTGACCGTACATCCGAACGCCTGAAGACCTTTGCGGAGGCGCTCTTAGCCGGCATGCGGGCCGAAGTTAGCCGGTTAGAGGCAGCATAACCTTGACAGACTGATCCTTCCGGTCGCAGGCTAAGAAGACAGCCAAACAAAGGAGGGCTGCTATGCTCGTTCAAAAAATTCTTGCAACGAAACAAGACCTTGGAGTCATTTCCATCAAGCCAGATGCGCCGGTGGCCGATGCGGCCAACATACTTTCGTCCAAAAGGATCGGTACGGTCGTCGTGTCAGAGGATGGCGAAACGCTGCAAGGGATTTTGTCGGAGCGGGACATCGTCCGCGAACTTGGAAAGCGCGGGGCAGGGTGTTTGACTGATCCTGTTTCGGATCTGATGACACGTAAGATCGTGACCTGTTCTCAAGCTGATACCGCAGATCGCGTGCTCGAGATGATGACCAAGGGCCGCTTCCGTCATTTGCCTGTGATGGATGATGACAAGATGATTGGCCTGATTTCTATCGGTGATATGGTCAAGGCTCGTCTGTCAGAACTGTCGATGGAAAAGGACGCCCTGCAAGGGATGATTATGGGTCACTGAACCTAACGTTGCTTTTTCAAGCGGGTTGCAATCCGCCCCGCAATATTGTTGCGTGCGCGAAAGCAAGTCAGAACGAGGGTCCAGAATGCGTATTGGGCTGTATCCGGGCACTTTTGATCCCATTCACCATGGGCATATAGACATTATTCGCCGTGGCTGTTCGCTGGTGGATCGCCTCGTGATCGGTGTTGCCATCAACCGCGACAAGGGGCCGATGTTCACGCTTGAAGATCGTGTGGCGATGATCGAAGCTGAGGTAGGACCTGTCGGTGAGCAAACCGGTTGTGAGATTGTCGTGCACTCGTTTGAAAATTTGCTCATCGACTGCGCCCATGACGTAGGTGCATCGGTGATTGTGCGGGGTTTGCGTGCGGTGGCTGACTTTGAATATGAATACCAGATGGTTGGGATGAACCGCGCTTTAGATGCCAGCGTTGAAACCGTCTTCCTAATGGCGGATGCCAAGAACCAAGCGATTGCGTCGAAACTTGTGAAAGAGATTGCCCGTCTGGGCGGTGATGTTAGCAAGTTCGTAACGCCAGCGGTTCGGTCGGCGCTGATGGGCAAACTCAGCACCTAAAAAAGGGGCAAAGCGGTTCTCACATGCTCCTCGGGATTCCCAAACTGTTGATCGCTTATGCACCGTAGACCGCGCGGGACGCGATTTTAGCGCCGTCGCCTTTGTAGATGTCGAGGTCGAGCGCGATATCAAGCGGCATCCGCTCCAGCTCTGCTTTTGTGCGCAGGTAAGTTGCCCGCTTCTGAAGTGCAGTTTGAACAGTTTTCAAGACAGACATGTGCGGTGCTCCTTCGGTTGAACTGCAGTTTCGCTGTGTCTTGTCCCATGATTTAGTCATGCTTCAGCGCAGCACCACTGACGGTTTCGAAATGACTTTGCATGAAATGCATGACACTGGTTGCAAGATGTCCATTTGCCCCCGAAACGCAAAAAGCCGCCCAGAGGACGGCTGATTACGATGAAGTTTCAGGCGTTTAGATAAGTTTACCCATCGCCACAGCCGTATCGGACATGCGGTTAGAGAAGCCCCATTCGTTGTCATACCAAGTCAGGATGCGCACCATATTCCCGTCGAGGACTTTGGTCTGATCCAAATGGAAGACCGAAGAATGGGGATCATGGTTGAAGTCGATGCTCACCATCGGCAGGTCGGTATAGCCCAACACGCTTTTCAGCGGACCGTCCGCCGCCGTTATGATGGCGTTGTTGACCTCTTCCACAGTTGTTTCGCGGGATGCTTCAAACGTCAGATCAACAACGGAGACGTTCGGCGTCGGCACGCGGATCGCAACGCCGTCAAGCTTGCCATTGAGCTCTGGCAGCACGAGGCCAACAGCCTTGGCCGCACCGGTGGAGGTTGGGATCATCGACATCGCCGCGGCACGCGCGCGGTAAAGGTCTTTGTGCAGCGTATCCAGCGTCGGCTGATCGCCCGTGTAGCTGTGGATGGTGGTCATAAAGCCTTTGGTGATGCCGATCGCGTCGTTAAGGACTTTGGCGACAGGGGACAGGCAGTTCGTGGTGCAAGAGGCGTTGGACACAACGATATCATCGCTGGTCAGCGTGTCATGGTTCACACCGTAGACGATTGTTTTGTCTGCGTTTTTGCTAGGGGCAGAGATGAGGACGCGGCTGGAGCCATTCTCTAAATGTGGCTGGCAGGCTTCTTTGCTTGTAAAGATGCCGGTGCATTCCATCACCACATCTACATGCGACCACGGAAGGTCCGCCGGATTGCGAATGGCGGTCACGTCGATGGGGCCACGGCCGACGTCGATTGTGGCCTCTGTCGTTTTGACTTCGGCAGGGAAGCGTCCGTGGACGGAGTCAAAGCGCAGCAAATGCGCGTTTGTCTCAACCGGACCCAAATCATTGATGGCGACAACTTCTATATCTGTGCGTCCGCTTTCGATGATCGCGCGAAGCACGTTTCGTCCGATACGTCCAAATCCATTGATTGCAACTTTGACTGCCATAAAAGGGCCCTCCGAAATACTGCGCTGGGAGTTAGCGCGATTGTTGGCGCTAACATTGCGATTTTCAGGGAAAGGTCAATGGCAGGGCAAAGCGAATTACCGCCAAAAGGCGATGTATTCGATCAGGTCCAGAAGAAGTTTCATAAAGCCAATAAGCAGCGCCGAGTCGAAAAATAGGTAATCAACGGTAAAGAGCGCGAGGATGATCGCGGCAATCCAAAGGATGAGGGTGTTGGTCATGCTGCTCCGTACAGCGAAGCGGCAGGTGTTGCGAGTGTAATCAGTGAAGCAGACCCATGGCGGAGGCGACATCGGCCATCCGCGCGGAGAAGCCCCACTCATTATCGTACCACGCCAGAACCCGCACCGTGCGTCCACCGACGACCTTGGTCTGATCGGGGGCAAAGATGCTGGATTCGGTGGTGTGGTTGAAATCGATCGAGACTTTCGCCTCCGCATCATAGCTGAGCACCATGCCCATGTAGCCGTTCGCGGCTTCTGCGACGATTTCGTTCACGTCATTGGCGGTGACGTACTTGCCCGCCTCAAACGTCAGATCAACAGCACTGACATTCGGTGTCGGCACACGCATCGATGTGCCGTCAAGCTTGCCGCTGAGTTCTGGCAGCACTTCCCCCAAAGCTTTCGCGGCACCTGTGGAGGTTGGGATCATCGCCATAGCTGCAGCACGCGCGCGGTAGAGGTCTTTGTGCCGACGGTCCAGCGTTGGCTGGTCGCCTGTGTAGCTGTGGATCGTCGTCATGATCCCACGCTCAATTCCGATGGCGTCGTTCAGGACTTTGGCCAGAGGGGCGAGGCAGTTCGTGGTGCAGGACCCGTTGGAGATCATCCGCTCCTCCGCCATCAGATCGCGGTGGTTCACGCCATAGACAACGGTGCGGTCGACGTTGGTGGCAGGGGCGGAGATCAGGACTTTCTTCGCGCCACGGTCAAGGTGGACGGCGGATTTCTGACCGTCGTTGAACTTGCCTGTACATTCCAGCACGACATCCACACCGTCCCAGTCGAGTTCCTGAGGCTCATAAGTCGACATCACGTCAATCGGGCCACGGCCTAGTTCGAGTGAGTTCCCGTCAACCTTTATGTCACCGCCAAAGCGGCCATGCACGCTGTCGTATCGAAGGAGGTGGGCATTGGTTTCAATTGGGCCAGTGGCGTTGATCTTGACCACTTGGACGTCGTTTCGCGCGGCTTCCGCGATATATGCCAAAGTACAGCGACCGATGCGGCCAAATCCGTTAATGCCCACCGTTACTGTCACAACGTACGTCCTCTCATGTCGGAGCCCTTGTGCGGCATATATCGTGCTCAAGCGGGATCATGAAGAAAAAATGTATTTTTGTCAGTATGTTATCGCAAACAATCAACGTTAGCGGTAACGAATTTCGGATTGTTCAGCGGTGGTTGCGCTAACGATTGTATTGGCATGGGTTAGAATGGCATTACCTATCAAATCTCAGAGAATCATGGAGGCCACATGAGTGGACTGCTGGCATTGTTGGATGATGTGTCTGCGATTGCGAAAGCAACAGCGGCGAGTGTGGATGATGTGGCCAGCATGGCTGCTAAGGCGGGGTCAAAGACTGCCGGGATCATTATTGATGATGCCGCAGTGACACCAAAGTATGTCGAGGGCTTGGATGCAAGCCGTGAGTTGTCGATTATTTGGAAGATCACGCGGGCATCGTTCTTCAACAAGCTTGTGATCCTTTTGCCCTCCCTTTTGCTGCTGAACGTATATGCACCTTGGTCTGTTACCTATCTCTTGATGCTCGGCGGGAGCTATCTTTGCTTTGAAGGGGCGGAGAAGGTCTTCCACGCTTTGTTCCCGCATGGGGACAAACACGTCGAAAAGGATATGGATATCGGGGATCCGCTGCATCTGGAAGAAAAGCGCGTACAAGGGGCGATCAAGACGGATTTCATTCTGTCGGCTGAGATCATGACCATCAGCTTTGCGGCCATTCCCGCTGCGTCTTTCTGGCTCGAAACGGCCACACTCGCTGTTGTTGGGATTGCGGTGACGATTGCGGTCTATGGCTCCGTCGCGCTGATTGTGAAGATGGATGATGTGGGTCTGTGGATGGCCAAGAACGGTCGCTCCAGTGCTTCCCAGAGTTTTGGGCGTTGGTTGGTATTGGCAATGCCGAAACTGATGAAAGCCCTGTCGATCATCGGCACCGCTGCCATGCTTTGGGTCGGCGGCTCGATTATTATTCACGGGCTTGAGGTGACGCACATCTGGGCATGGCCTTATGAGGCGATCAAGGCGCTCGCCCTGCAGTTGGCGTCCGGCATGGAAAGCGGCACGGGGTTCATCAAATGGTTGATCACCGCGACGCTGGATGGTGTGTTTGGTCTGATCTACGGACTGATCCTGATCACGATCGGCACGCGCATTGTCGCGCCGATCATGTCCCGTATCAGATTGGCTTAACCCAAAAGCTCTTTCGCTTTAGCGGCTGTGGCCTCTGCCGTGATGCCGAAATTTTGGAACAGAACGCCAGCGGGTGCGGATGCGCCGAAGCTGTCCATGCCGACAAAGCCCGCCTTCTGCTCACGGCCGCGTTCGCCTAAGAGCCACTGATCCCAGCCTTGGCGCACGCCTGCCTCAATTGCGACGCGCACAGGACCGCCGGGCAGCACGCGCTTGCGATAGCTGGCGTCTTGCTCCGCGAACACCTCCATACACGGCATGGAGACGACACGGGTGCCGATCCCTTCGGCTTGCAAAAGATCACGTGCGGCAATGGCGACGGAGACTTCGGAGCCTGTGGCCATCAGGATTACCTGACGCTTACCCTCAGCATCGGCGAGGACGTAAGCACCTTGTGCAGACAAGTTCTTGGCCTTGTGGTCCTTGCGAACTGTTGGTAGCCCCTGACGGGACAGGGCCAGAACGTGCGGCGTTTTCTTTGACGTCAGCGCACATTCCCACGCTTCTGCTGTTTCCACGATGTCCGCCGGGCGGAAGACGTGGGTGTTTGGTGTCGCGCGGAGCAGGGCGAGGTGTTCGACCGGCTGGTGCGTTGGGCCGTCTTCCCCCAGACCGATGGAGTCGTGGGTCATGACGTATGTCGTCGGCACTTCCATCAAGGCTGACAGACGCATCGCGCCACGAGCGTAGTCAGTAAAGCACATGAACGTGCCGCCGTATGGCCGCGCACCACCGTGCAGCACCATGCCGTTCATCGCTGCGGCCATGCCGTGCTCGCGAATACCGTAGTAAATATAGCGCCCACCGCGGTTCTCTGGCTCAAAGACGCCAAGGTCGGCTGTCTTTGTGTTATTGGACCCTGTGAGGTCGGCAGAGCCGCCAATGGTCTCTTTCAAAATCGGGTTCACGACGCCCAAGACCTTTTCGGACGCGGCGCGGGTCGCGAGTTTCGGCGCAGTCTCAACCATTTCCTTTTTGAAAGTGCGTATTGCGGAGGTGAGCTTCTTCGGCGCTTCCAGTGCGTAGGTGCGGTTGAACTCCGCCTGCTTGGCGCTGGAGAGCTTCAGGAAGCGATCCTGCCATTTGGCGCGAGCTTCTGCCCCGCGTGCGCCCATTGCTTCCCAGCCTGACTTGACGTCGGCAGGGACTTCGAACGGGCCGCCTTTCCAGCCGTAAGCGTCCTTCGCCGCTTGCAGTTGCTCTGGATCCGTCAGTGCACCGTGGCCCTTGGACGTGTCCTGCGCCGCGTGGCCAAGTGCGATATGCGTTTTGCACGCAATCATCGACGGGCGCGGGTCTTTCTGTGCGGCGACGATGGCTTTGTCGATGGCAACCGGATCATGGCCGTCGATGGAAATGACGTGCCAGCCTGATGCCTCAAACCGCATGATCTGATCGGTTTTATCCGCAAGGTCGACGGTGCCGTCGATGGTGATGTTGTTGTTGTCCCAGAAGACGATGAGGTTGCCGAGCTCGTGCTTACCTGCAAGGCCAATCGCTTCTTGGCTGACGCCTTCCATCAAGCACCCGTCGCCCGCGATCACATAGGTGCGGTGGTCGACGATCTTCTTGCCGTAGCGCGCGCGCTGGATTTCTTCAGCTATGGCAAAACCGACGGAGTTTGCAATGCCCTGGCCAAGTGGGCCAGTCGTCGTCTCAATCCCTGGCGCGTGGCCATATTCTGGGTGGCCGGCAGTCTTGGCGCCCCACTGACGGAAGTCCTTGAGTTGTTGGAGGTCCATACCCTCATACCCCGTGAGGTAGAGCAGGGAGTAAAGTAGCATGGAGCCATGCCCCGCAGAGAGGATAAACCGGTCGCGGTCGGGCCAGTTGGCGTCCTTGGGATCAAAGCGCAGGTGCTTTTCGTACAGAACCGTTGCAACATCTGCCATGCCGATGGGCATACCGGAGTGGCCAGAGTTCGCGGCAGCGACCGCGTCCAATGTCAGCGCCCGAATAGCGGCGGCTTTCATCCAGTGATCAGGGTGGGTGGTGCGGAGTGCGTCGATGTCCAAGGTCTGTGTCCATTTTCTGAAGGTGGAACTCTCTCGCGTCATACCAATTTGAGGACGTAGTTCAAGGCCGAGAGCTAAGCCGTTCAAATCGTTCACGCTCATCAATTTGCGGGACCGAAACCAATGGCATAACCTGTCTGTGTGGGGCACGATTCGAAAATTGGTGCTGTTGAATGAGGCATTTAGCGACTGTCGTTGAAGCTGAAGGATGGTTCCAAAATGACAAGGACGGGTGAATGAGCGAACTGAGCGTATTGGAAGGCAGACTAACGGACGCGCTAAGGCGGATTTCCGCAGGTGTGGAGGCTTTGGATGCGGCGCAGGCGCCAGCAGCGGCTCCGGCGGACAGCGGGCTTGAGGCGCAATTGGCCGAGGAACGCACCGCGAATGCGCAGTTGGAAGAGCGGGTGAAGGCCCTGAAAGTGCGGCAGGACAACAAAATTGCCGAGCTTGAAGCCCGCGTGACGTCCTACAGAAAACAATTGAGCGATCTGGATGGGGAGTTGCAGACCCTGCGCACCTCTAACGCGGATTTGAACGCGATGATTGAACAGCTGCGTGGGGCTGTGACCAGCAATGTCGCGGAACCGGAATTGGTGAACCGCGCGTTAATGGCGGAGCTTGACGCCCTGCGCGCACAACGCAGCGCCGACGCGGCAGAGGCGGACGCGATCATCGCCGATCTGAAATCACTGGTGGAGGGCGCGTAAGATGGCTCAGTTGGATATCAAGATCGGCGGTCGGACGTTTGAGGTGGCGTGCGCGGATGGGGAAGAACATTTCCTCCAAACAGCCGCAGGCATGTTGGACGAAGAGGCGGAGCATTTGTCGAGCCAGATCGGCCGCATGCCAGAATCACGGATGCTGTTGATGGCTGGTTTGATGCTGGCGGATAAGACTGCCGGCCTCGACGACAAGGTCAAAGAAGCCAACGGCCGCATCGCGCAACTTCAGGCGCGGATCGATACGCTGGAAAGCCAACCTTCCGAGACCCGCGAAGTCCGCGTCGTGCCGCCCTCCGTGACAGAAACCCTGTCCGAACTCGCCGCCTGCGCAGAAGCGATTGCCGATGAGGTGGAGCGGAAGGCGGGGTGAGTTCGGTGACTTGCTAGCTCAGTCGATTAATGTGGAAGTCTGCTGTGCGGACAGATCTTCACTCGACGATTTAATGTTTAAAGAAGAGCCTATCCTGTATTTGGGGCCTGTCATATGTTGCTTGAAATTTTGCTAAAGTGGCTGGTCCTGGTCCTCCTTCTCGGGACTGGTGTCATTTTCACTTTAGCAATTGGTCTTGGCCGTGGGTTCAGGGCGAGCATCGCTGCCGCGTTCGGATGCATGCTTGGAATTATACCTGCCGCCTTTGCTAGCATCATTGGATTGGCAGCATTGCTTCATACCAGCGCTTTAGCTTTCCAAGTCATTAAATTTTGGGAGTAGGATATTTATTCTACATGGCTTGGAAAATATTGAAAGACGACACAGTGATGGAAGTATTTGTGAGCAAAGAATGAGCAGGATACTTTCGGATAACGACTAGCGGCATGTTGCTGAACGTTTTGAACCCAAAGCTATTGTTATTCTTTCTGGCGTTTCTGCCTCAGTTTATTTCACCAAGCGTAACCAATGCGACAGCCTCCCTTGTGGGGTTGGCGATTGTATTCATGATCATGACATTCTGTGTCTTCTTGGTCTTTGGTGCATTCGCGTCATATGCGCGTGACTATGTTATTCGGCGGCCATCGGTCATGAAATGGATCGAACGCCGCTTCGCCGGAACTTTTGGTTTTCTCGGTGCAAAGTTGGCTGTCTTAAATTGAAGTAGGATGTTTGGAATGTTCCGAGCAAATCTCTTTTGTAGACTTGGGCTCGAAACAAACATTCAATTGTAATTCACTAGACGAAAGTGCCCCTATGCATTCGCCTCACGAATCTTATCTGCTGCCTCTTTATTGAAACCCACGCCGTTCTCATCCAGCAGCGTGTCGAGTTCGCCGGAGAGGGTCATTTCGGTGACGATGTCGCAGCCGCCGATGAACTCACCTTTTACGTAAAGCTGCGGGATGGTGGGCCAGTCGGAGAAGTCTTTGACGCCTTGGCGGATGTCGTCGTCCGCCAGCACGTTGATGTCGGCGTACTCAACACCTATGAAGTTCAACACACCTGCCACGCGGGAGGAAAACCCGCACTGTGGCATGGATTTCGTGCCTTTCATAAAAAGCACCACGTCGTTGTTGGTGATGGTCTCTTTGATTTGGTCTTGAGCGCTCATTTTGAGGTGTCCGTTCTTTGCTTGGGCACGAAGCTTTTGGCGTAAGCCTGCGGATCGCGCGGTATTTTGTAGGATGTGGAGTGCCCCGAAAAGCCGGAGCTGTATTCTGCGTGGATCGTATGATCGCCATCACCGGGTTCGGAGCCGCGCACAGGTTTGTTGCCTTCCCGCTGTACGATCAGGATCGCGCGACCGATCAGAATGGCAAGGATCGCGCCACTAACAAGGAAGATGAAGAAGCCGGAGTTCATCAGATTAGTCCGGTGCCTTGGTGGTCAGGGCGAGGGCGTGGAGTTCGCCGTTGCTGCCATCCATCTTGCCCTTGAGCGCGGCATAGACGGCGCGTTGCTGTTGCACGCGGTTCTTGCCACGGAAGCTTTCATCGACCACTTGTGCAGCAAAATGCGCGCCGTCATCGCCCTGCACGGTGATTTGTGCATTCGGGAAGCTCTCTCGGATAAGGTCCTCGATGGTTTGAGCGTCGATCATGTGCCGTCCTTTGTTGGTTCACCTTGTAATTTATGAACTGCTAGCAAGTTGACAAGAGGTTTGATCAGGCAACCGCCTTGGCAAAGCTGGTGCGATAGACCTCTGAAAGCTCCGCCAGATCGGCGCTGTGGCTGCCGAAGGTGACTTGATCGCCACCGACGCGGCCCACCATCGCAATCGGCACACGGTCGCGGCCTGCGCACAGCATCAGGTCTTCGGCTTGGTCGAAATTGCAGGCAATCAGGTAGCGCGCTTGGTCTTCGCCGAAGAGCGTTGGCGTATCGTCCATATCGAGTGTGATGCCGACGCCTGCGGCCTCTGCCAGTTCGAACGCGGCCAAAGCCAGCCCGCCGTCAGAGAGGTCAATACAGGCACGGATCATCGTGTGGTTGGCGCGGATGAAGTCACCATTGCGCCGCTCAGCGGCCAGATCGACGGTCGGCGCGTCTCCTTCGGCTTTGCCGTAGACTTCGGCGAGGAGGGCGGATTGACCAAGGTGTCCAGTGGTGTAGCCAATGACGAGGAGGACATGCCCCTCCCGAATATCATCAGCAATCATGTGTTCGGCGGTAGCGATGAGGCCCACAGCACCGATGGTGGGCGTGGGCAGGATCGCTTGACCGTCCGTTTCATTGTAGAGAGAGACGTTGCCCGACACGATGGGCATATCGAGCGCCGCAACCGCTTCACCGATGCCTTGGATCGCGCCAACGAACTGGCCCATGATTTCCGGTTTTTCGGGGTTTCCGAAGTTCAAGTTGTCGGTTGTGGCAAGAGGTGTCGCGCCAACGGCTGTGAGGTTGCGGTAGGCTTCCGCCACGGCCTGTTTCCCGCCTTCGATGGGGTTGGCTTTGACATAGCGCGGGGTCACGTCGCTGGTGAAGGCGAGCGATTTTTCCGTCCCATGCACACGCACGACGCCGCCGCCTTTGCCGGGCGGCACGGCTGTGTCGCCCATAACCTGTTGGTCGTACTGCTGATACACCCACTGTTTGCCCGCATAGTTCGGGCTGCTGATCAGGGCTTTCAGGCCGTCGATGGGGTTCACGCCAGTGATCTCACCTAAGGGTTCCGCGGCTGGGGTGGCAACCCAAGGGCGGTCGTATTCCGGCGCGGTGGAGGACAGCTTGGAGAGTGGCAGGTCTGCCTTCACTTCCCCGTTGTGCATGATGAGGAAGCGATCTTCTGGCAGGGTTTCCCCAACTATTGCAAAATCGAGGTCCCATTTCTCAAACACAGCGCGCGCTTCGGCTTCAAGCTCTGGCTTCAGGACCATAAGCATCCGCTCTTGGCTTTCGGACAGCATCATTTCGTACGCGGTCATGTTCTCTTCCCGCTGGGGGACGTTTTCGAGGTCAAGGCGCACGCCAAGGCCGCCTTTATCACCCATCTCCACGGCGGAGCAGGTGAGGCCAGCGGCCCCCATGTCTTGGATGGAGATCACAGCACCCGTCGCCATCAGTTCCAGCGTGGCTTCCATCAGGCGCTTTTCGGTGAAGGGGTCGCCCACCTGGACGGTTGGGCGTTTTTCCTCAATCGTGTCGTCAAACTCAGCCGAGGCCATCGTCGCCCCGCCAACACCGTCACGGCCGGTTTTCGCGCCGAGGTAGACGACAGGCATGCCCACACCTGATGCTGCGGAGTAGAAAATCTTGTCCGCATCGGCGAGACCAGCCGCGAAAGCGTTCACCAGGCAGTTGCCATTGTAAGCTGGATCAAAGCGCACTTCGCCGCCAACGGTGGGAACCCCAAAGCAGTTGCCGTAGCCGCCGACGCCGGCGACGACGCCGTTCACAAGCTGGCGAGTTTTTGGGTGATCCGGTTCGCCGAACGACAGGGCGTTCATCGCCGCAATCGGGCGGGCCCCCATGGTGAAGACATCGCGAAGGATGCCGCCGACACCCGTTGCCGCACCTTGATAAGGTTCAATGTAGCTGGGGTGGTTGTGGCTCTCCATTTTGAAGATGACGGCTTGGCCGTCGCCAATGTCCACGACGCCTGCATTCTCACCCGGTCCACAAATCACCTGAGGGCCTTCTGTTGGCAGGGTGCGGAGCCATTTTTTGGAGGATTTGTAGGAACAGTGTTCGTTCCACATGGCCGAGAAGATCCCCATCTCGGTGAAATTCGGCTTACGGCCCAAAATTTTCAGAACTTCCTGCCATTCGTCGGGGCTGAACCCATGTGCGGCGATGACATCTTTGGTGAGTCCTGGCTCTGACATACTCTTCCCCTAGCAGCAGTTGCGGGCCTTTTAGGGCAGAGGGTCAAAAAGGGAAAGGCTGGATGTGTCGGCAAGGCTTTTCGCCTACTTTATAGGCCGTTCGGCCAAAAAAAAGCCGGGCTTGAAGCCCGGCAAGTCCAACAGGGAGGTAAAAACGATCAGCGCGGAGCGTCATCGCCTTCGAGCATGCATTTAGGGCTGCTTTTCTAACCCATCAAGGAAAAAGCCGTACGATTCTTGCAAGGCCGATATGCGCGCTGCGCATATCACTCAGTAAGTCTTTGAAAGATTAGAAAAGTCTCAATTATTGGCGTCTGAGGTATGATGCTAAATTGCCATATTAAAACTAACGGTGAATTCGTGATGGAACGTTTTTTGATCCAGCAAACCTATTGGCGGGGCCTAGCTGCATAAGTCGTCCTTAGCAAGCTCACGCATTTTTCGGCGATGCGAAATGATCTCGTCCTGAACAAAGTCTCTGAAGGCCGCGATCCGTTTGGATTGGCGCAGCTCTTCTGGGTAGGCCAAGAACACGGGAACTTCGCCTGACTCGAGTTCCGGCAGCACACGGACAAGGTTTGGGAAATCCTCAGTCACGTAGTCAGGCAATACACCGACGCCCAAGCCGTTCAACACACCCTGCAACACGCCGAAGTAGTTGTTGACGGTGAAGAGGCTAGGCACGTCATAGCTGAACAGGTGTTGTACGAGCGTCGCGCCAGCGGCAACTTGTGCAGAACTCAGGCTCTGGCAAATCAGACGGTGGCGGGAAATATCGGTGAGGGACTCGATCCCGCCACTCTTCTCCAGATACTCCGGCGTCGCATAGAGCCGCATGCGAACGGACATCAACCGCTTGCGGATCAAATCAGCCTGCGACGGTTCCTTCATCCGAATGGCAACGTCGGCTTCTCGCATCGGCAGGTCGAGCACTCGCTCTTCCAGCATCAAGTCGATCTTGAGATCGGGATACTGCTTATAGAGTTGCGGAAGGCGGGGAGCGAGCCAAAGCGTGCCGAACCCGATGGTCGTTGTGACGCGCAGTTCGCCGAACACTTCTTCCTCGCTGTCGCGGATGCGAGCGGACGCTGCCTCCAGACGTTTGTTCATCGATTTGGTCGCATCAAACAGCAATTCACCTTGTTCGGTAAGGATCAGGCCACGGGCATGGCGGTGAAAGAGCGTGGCGTTGAGTGCCTCTTCCAAAGCGCGGATTTGGCGGCTGACCGCAGATTGCGAGAGGTGCAGAGTGTCCCCAGCGTGGGTAAGCGAACCTGCGTCGGCCACGGCGTGGAATATTCTGAGTTTGTCCCAATCCATCTTAACCTCTTCAAGTGCCGCGAATACGATGCTGCGCGTTCAATCCGTCACTTTTATCATGGCGGTTTGCAAAGGCGAGCGTTTCTTTTGCCACGTGTTGGGGCTTCTTGGCTGCGTCGAAACAAACGTTGTTGAAATCTGATCCATTTGACCGCACGCGTCACATGAAGTTCATATTTAGCATCTAATCAGTCGCTTTAGTTTGGTGGCACAGCACAATGTCAAAGCACGAACGTCAGATTGCCCGCGATATTTCTTATGCGAACTCGGCCAAGGGTCGGAGCGGGCGCGCTCATCCGAGTGATGGAGAATGCCGCAGGACCTATTGGCCTCATTCGAAGGGCAAAAAGCTACGCGGTGGATGTGGTCAATGGTGCAGACTTTTGAGAAGTCATGGCAGAGCGGTAAGGGTTGTCGCTCGACATCGTGGGTGGATCGCTGGAAAGCATTCCGAAAGACGACCCACTCATAACGGTTGCCAATCATCCCTATTGTATTCTGGATGGCCTGATGCTGTCGCAGCGCCGCGATGGGGAGTTCAAGGTGCTTGCCCACCGTGTGTTTCGCAATGCGCCTGATTTGGAAAAGGTCATCCTACCGATTTCCTTTGATGAGGCAAAAGAAGCAGCCAAACATAACCTCGCGACACGTTCAGAGGCGCTCAACTACCTTAAAGGCGGCGGGGCGATTGGCGTGTTTCCCGGTGGAATGGTCTCCACCTCTGCCGAGGCGTTTTCAAAGCCGCTTGACCTGGCGTGGCGCAATTTCACCGGAAAGATAGTAGCGCGGTCAGATGCGACTGTCGTGCCGGTCTTCTTTGACGGCTCCAACAGCAGGTTGTTCCAGATCGACAGCCATTTGCATTACACGCTGCGGATGGGGCTGATGGCGCGAGAATTCAAAGCACGGATAAATTCACTAATGCGCGTCGTGATTGGGGAGCCAATCCCAGCGGAAGACTTGGCGAACGCCAAAGGCGATCCAACGCAATGCATGGATTTCTTGCGCAAAGCCACGTATGTCTTTTCCCCTAGGCCGATCGACGTGAATGAATGCGGCCATGATTTTGAGGCCAAGTACAAAGGGCGGGCAAAGAATGGCAGTCGGAATATTTGATAGTGGCTTGGGCGGGCTGACCGTTTGGTCGGCAGTGCATGACAAACTGCCTGATCTGCCGCTGGTGTATTTTGCCGATAGTGCACACGCGCCATACGGGGTGCGGGATGCCGATGACATCTATGACCTGACCACAAAATCCGTTGGCCGTATGTTTGATGAGGGCTGCGATCTGGTGATTTTGGCCTGTAATACGGCCTCAGCTGCCGCTTTGCGGCGGATGCAGGAAAAGTGGGTGCCAAAGGACAAGCGCGTCTTAGGCGTGTTTGTGCCCTTGATCGAAGCGCTGACAGAACGGCAGTGGGGCGACAACTCCCCACCGCGCGAGGTGGACGTGAAACATGTGGCGCTCTTTGCGACGCCGGCAACCGTGGCTAGCCGCGCCTTCCAGCGTGAGCTGGCGTTCCGAGCGATTGGTGTTGATGTTGAGGCACAGGCCTGTGGCGGTGTCGTGGACGCCATTGAGGACGGCGACATGATTTTGGCGGAGGCGCTGGTGCGCAGCCATGTGGACGCCCTGAAACGTAAAATGCCGAACCCCGGTGCGGCAATCCTTGGCTGCACCCATTATCCGCTGATGCATGAGACCTTTCAGGACGCGCTGTGCGCAGATGTGAAAGTGTTCAGCCAAGCTAATCTGGTTGGCGACAGCTTGTCCGATTATTTAGATCGGCGGCCCGAATTTGTGGGCTCTGGCACAGAAAGCAAGTTTCTGACGACAGGCGATCCCAAACGGGTATCCGACCGCGCAACCCAATTTTTGCGACGAAAGATCACGTTTGCTGCCGCCTGATTTGGCAGATCTCGTTCTTTTTTCTAAATAACCCTGCAAGAAGGGAATCATCATGACTTATAATGTCGCCATTCTTGGCGCCTCCGGCTACACCGGAGCAGAATTGGTTCGGATCATTGCGACGCATTCGTCGCTGAACATCGTTGGGCTGTCTGGCAACTCGAAAGCTGGGCAATCCATGGCGCAGGTGTTTCCGCATTTGCGTCATCTCGACCTGCCGGTGCTCACCACAATTGAAGACATGACATTTGACGGTGTCGATTTGGTGTTCTGTGCCTTGCCCCATGCGACGTCGCAGCGTGTGATTTCCGAACTGCCGGCGCATGTGAAGATTGTGGACCTGTCCGCTGATTTCAGACTGCGCGATCCTGAGGCTTATGAGGCTTGGTACGGGCAGCCCCATGCCGCGACAGAGCTGCAAGAGAGCGCTGTCTATGGCTTGACGGAATTCTACCGGGACGAGATTGCCAAGGCACGGCTGGTCGCGGGGACGGGGTGCAATGCGGCGACAGGGCAGTATATCTTACGCCCCTTGATCGCCGCGGGTGTGATCGGGTTGGACGATATTATTCTGGACTTGAAGGCGGCTGTCTCCGGCGCTGGGCGGTCTTTGAAAGAAAACCTGCTCCACGCGGAACTGTCAGAAGGGTATTCAGCCTATGCCGTTGGTGGCACGCACAGGCATCTCGGTGAGTTTGATCAGGAGTTTTCTGCGATTGCTGGGCGGCCGGTGCAAATCCAATTTACGCCGCATCTGATGCCCGCTAACCGCGGGATTTTGGCGACAGCTTATGTCAGTGGTGACGCGGCGACCATTCACCAAACGTTGACGGCAGCTTATGACGCGGAACCCTTCATCGATGTGCTCCCAAAAGGTGAATATCCCAGCGTAAAGCAAGTTAGGGCCAGCAATTTTTGCCATATCGGTGTGGTCGCGGACCGGATTGAAAGCCGCGCGATTGTGATTGGCGTGCTTGACAATCTGACCAAGGGGTCGTCGGGTCAGGCGATCCAAAACGCGAACCTGATGTTGGGTTTGCCCGAGACGGAGGGGCTGATGATGGCTCCGGTATATCCATGAAAACGCTCAAGAAACGCCGCCGCATCCAAGTGATTGTCATGGCCTTTGTAGCCTTGGGGCTGTCTGTTGGCTTGATGGGCTATGCGTTCCGCGATGGTATCAACTTCTTCTATTCGCCCACGCAAGTGGTTGACAATCCGCCAGAGGCGACGGAGGTGTTCCGTATTGGCGGGCTTGTGGAAGAGGGCTCCGTCGTCAAAGATGGGACCACCGTTGCCTTCCGTGTGACAGACGGTGTGCAAAGCGTGCCTGTTGTCTACGACGGTATTTTGCCGGACCTCTTTGAAGAGAATCAGGGCATGGTTGGGCAGGGGCGTTACATAAACGGCATCTTTGAAGCATTTGAAATACTAGCGAAACATGATGAAGAGTACATTCCGAAAGAGGTGCTCGACGTTTTGAAGGAAAACGGCACCTACGTCGCACCGGACGCATCGTAGTCAGCTCATTAAACAATTGTTCTGAGGGGTTGGTCCATTCCTTTGGTGGAGTTGGACCATGCAAGACGTGCGCGTGATCGCGGAAGACGTCGTACGCCGGGAAGGCGGATACGTGAATAATCCCGACGATCCGGGCGGGGCAACCAATCATGGCGTGACCATTCACACGATGCGGCGGTTAGGGCTTGATCAGGACGGGGATGGCAGCGTGACTTCTGCTGACGTGCGGATCCTGCCGCGCGAAGAGGCGACCGACATCTTTGTCGACCACTACTTTCACGGGCCAAGTATTGCGGCCTTGCCGGAAGTGTTACATGCCTCTGTTTTTGACATGTACGTCAATGTGGAGAGCAATACCGTGAAAATTTTGTAGCGTTTTTTCAATCAGATGCGGATCGATATGACAGCTGATGAGGTGATCGGTCCACTGACTATCGCTGCGGCAAAGCAAGCCATCGGCGCGGCGCCAGCGTATTTGGCTGACGCTTACGGGATCGCGCGGCGCAACTACTACTACGCTCTCGCAGATCGGCGCCCCGCGTCCCGCAAATACGCGCGGCGGTGCGATGGCGGCAAGGGGGATGGATCACGCGGGCGGAGGAGGTCATCGCGCCAAAATACCATCTGACGGACGCACAACATAGGGAACGGGTGGCGAAATGGGTTTGATTGGGTATTTGATGTCTTTGCTTTCAGGGACGGGCGGAACACCGTAGCTAAAACAGCGGAGGTTTTCCGCGTGAACGCCGAACGCGCGGACGCCCGTACAACCGGGTTGACCGAAGTGACGTTGAAGCAATTCGCAGCAGAATTTGCACATCAGCGCCGCGGTCTATTTGACCGGTTCGTGGGCGGGTTGAACCGTTTGCCGCGTCCTATGCTGGCGTTTGGCACAATTGCGCTCTTTGTTGCGGCGATGTATGACCCAGATGGCTTTGCGGATCGGACGTCTAGCGTCGTTTTGGTTCCTAAGCCGCTTTGGTGGCTGATTGGCGCGATTGTCAGCTTCTATTTTTGATGCGCGGCATCAGGCCGAAGGACAGGAATTTCAACGCCCTATCGTGCAAACTTTTGCCGTTTAGAAAATACTGAGTGCACGTTCAGACAGCTAAGACGACAACTCAGCTTTGTCCGATTGGTGGGACCAGAATGGAGCGTGAATGGACACAACAAGTTGAACAAAGCTTGGCCGTGCTAGAAACGGGCAAAGCGGTGGATGAAGTACATCGGGCGAATGTCACTGCACGTCTGTCAACCATAGAGGATACGCTGAAATGGTTGGTGCGGCTTGTACTTGGTGGGCTAATTTTGTCGGGCCTGACATACGCACTTAGCGGGAGCTTCGCCCTGACATAAGGTCGCGCCAAATATTCAGAAATTGGCATACCCTCCCGCATTGGGTTGCGCTATACATCAGCTATGTTGATCGAACTCGCGCATTTCTCCCTAGTCTTGGCCTTTGGCATTGGTGTCGTTCAGATGATCGTGCCGTTGGTGGGAGCACAAAAAAACTGGCGCAATTGGATGGCTTTGGCCGAACCAGCGGCGACGGCGCAGGTAGTCCTTGTCGGCTTTTCGTTTCTGGCGCTGACGTGGGCGTTTGTTACCTCTGACTTCTCCGTCCGATTGGTGTTTGCCAATTCGCATACGGACAAGCCGCTGATCTACAAGATCAGCGGTGTCTGGGGGAATCATGAGGGATCGTTGCTGCTTTGGGTGCTGATCCTAGTGATCTTTGGCGCTTGTGCCGCGTGGTTTGGCGATGGCCTGTCGGAGCGGTTGCGGGCGCGGGTTTTGGCGGTGCAATCCTCTGTCGCTGTGGCGTTCTATGCCTTTATTCTTTTCACTTCGAACCCGTTTGAGCGGTTGGCTTTGGCGCCCTTGAATGGGCGCGATTTGAACCCGCTGTTGCAGGATCCGGGCCTCGCCTTTCATCCACCTTTTCTCTACCTTGGCTACGTCGGGTTGAGCATGACCTACTCCTTTGCTGTCGCGGCACTAATCGAAGGGAAGGTGGATGCGGCTTGGGGCAGGTGGATGCGGCCTTGGACTTTGGCTGCATGGATGTTCCTGACGGTGGGCATCGCGCTTGGCTCTTGGTGGGCCTATTATGAGCTCGGCTGGGGTGGGTTCTGGTTCTGGGATCCAGTTGAAAATGCGAGCTTCATGCCTTGGCTGATCGCAGCTGCATTGCTGCATTCGGCCATCGTCGTTGAAAAGCGGGAAGCTTTGAAAAGCTGGACAATCCTATTGGCGATCCTTGCCTTTGGGTTTTCACTTTTAGGCACCTTTATCGTGCGATCCGGCGTTCTGACGTCTGTGCATGCCTTCGCGAATGATCCCGAACGGGGCGTTTATATCCTTGCGATCATGGTAATCTTCACCGGCGGCGCTCTGGCGCTTTATGCGTGGCGCGCGGCGGCTTTGCAGTCTTCGGGTGTCTTCTCTGTCGTCAGCCGCGAAAGTGCGCTTGTCCTCAACAACCTTCTACTTGCGGTCAGCACGTTTGTCGTTTTCATCGGCACCATCTGGCCGCTTGTATCAGAAATGGCGTTCGGACGGGTTTTGTCGGTTGGGCCGCCCTTCTTCAACGCCGCCTTTACGCCGTTCATGTTGGCTTTGGCTGTTGCGCTGCCGCTTGGTTCGATCCTCGCGTGGAAACGTGGATCTTTGGGCCGGTCGTCGAAAATCCTCGCTGGGTGGGTGGCTCTGGCCGTTGGGATTGGAGCATTGTGTTACGCCGTGCAAAGCGGTCGATCTGCGTTGGGCCCATTGGGCATTGCCTTGGGCGTTTGGGTTGTTGGAGGGGCGATTGCAGATTTGATGCAACGAACTGGACGGGGCGATTGGGCTGCGCGGCTTGCGCGCTTGCGGCGCTTGCCGCGGGCCGACTGGGGCAAGGCAACCGCGCACTTCGGGATTGGGATCACCTTCATCGGGATTGCTGCGATGATGGCCTATGAGGTTGAGGATATCCGCGCCGTTGAGCTGGGCGAAAGTTATAGCGTTGGCGCATATGAGGTGACGCTTCTTGATGTGCGGCAGGAACGGGGACCGAACTATCTAACCTCACTGGCGGAGCTTCAATTCCAGCGCAGCGGTCAATCCTTTGTTCTGACGCCTGAGAAACGCTTCTACCCCGTAGCTCAGATGCCAACGACGGAGGCAGACATTCAGAATGGCTTTCTGCGCGATGTCTATGCTGTGATCGGTGATCCACAAGAAGGCGGTGGGTTTGCCGTGCGTGTGTACGTAAAACCCTTTGCAAACTGGGTTTGGGGTGGCGCGATCCTGATGTCCTTGGGTGGACTGATTTCCTTGACCGATCGCCGCCTGCGCGTGGCTGCCGGTGCGCGGAAACATGCAAAGGCTGTGCCTGCGGAATGAAACGACTAGCGCTCATTTTTACCCTTCTGGCCGCGCCAGCCTGGGCGGTTGATCCGTCTGAGATGCTGGATGATCCAGTGTTGGAGGAGCGGGCGCGCGAAATCTCACAACTTGTCAGATGCCCTGTCTGTTCCAACGAAAGCATTGATGAATCGAACGCGCCGGTTTCGGAGGAGCTTCGGCTGATCATTCGTGAGCGTTTGGTTGCGGGCGACACAAACGAGGAAATCCTGACCTATCTCTCGGCGCGGTTCGGGGAGTTTGTTCTACTCAATCCGTCCCGCGACGGTGCAAACCTCCTCTTGTGGTTGGCGGCACCCGCAATGTTGCTCTTGGGCGGCGCGGTGGCTATTGCGGCCACCCGGCGGAAGGGCTCGCACGTAGAAGAGGGGCTTACCCCCGAAGAACAAGCGGAGCTCGACAAGATTTTGCGCTCGTGACGTCCGGTAGGGGTTTTCTAAACCGTACGGTTCACTAGATTGGGCGACAGGATCAGTAAGAGGGCTCCCCGATGCAGTATGAAGCGATTTCCTATGTAAACCGGGCTGAGGTGGGCGTGATTACGCTCAACCGTGCAGAGGTTATGAACGCGATCAACACGCAAATGCGGGCAGAGTTGACCCATGCTGTGCTTCAGGCGGAAAAGGATGCGCGCGTTCTGGTCATTACGGGACGGGGTAAGGCGTTCTGTTCCGGTCAGGACCTTGGCGGTCGTGATCTGGCGCATCTGGATGTGGAGCGGACGCTGCGCGACGAATACGCGCCGATGCTGAAAGCCATCTTTGATTGCAAAATCCCAACGATCAGCGCGGTCAACGGACCAGCGGCAGGCGCAGGTGCGAATCTTGCATTGGCTGCGGACGTGGTGATTGCGAGCGAGGATGCGTACTTCGTTCAAGCCTTCACGCGCATTGGCCTCATTCCAGATGCGGGCGGTACATGGTTCCTGCCGCGCCAAATTGGAATGGCGCGCGCAATGGGGGCTACCCTCTTTGCGGATCAGATCAGTGCCAAGCAGGCGGTTGAATGGGGCATGATCTATGAATCTGTGCCGCAGGAGGGGTTCGCTGAGCATTGGCAGCAACGCGCGGCGCAATTGGCGAACGGCCCGACCCAGACCTACAAGCATGTGAAAGCTGCGATCAAATCATCCTTTGACAATGACATTGATCAGCAGTTGGCCCTTGAAGGGAAGCTCCAAGGGAAATGCGGGAAGACCCGCGACTTCAAAGAGGGCGTGGTCGCCTTCCTTGAAAAGAGACCAGCCGTTTTCGAAGGCCGTTAAAGCAGCGCACCGAACGCAGGCCGTGTGCCTGCGTTGTCTGGGTTCACCCTGGCCTACAAAACACGCTCTGACAGCGCGCGGATCACAGTGCGGGCTTCGGATGTTGGGCTTTGTTCAATGCGCCGATAGGTGCGCCCATCTCGCGTGCGCGTGACAAGCCCATGATCGATCAAAGAATGACGGATCAACACGTGATCGCCGAACCTTTCCGCGTTTTGTACGATCTCGTTGACCTGCGTTTCGATCAGATCTGTTTTCGCGGGTAGAAGGTTCCAAAACCACGCGATGCAGAGCGCCTAAACAGACGTTTTCTTGGGCCAACGCTGCATCGTCCCGTCTGCGTCAAACACACGAAGCGCATCTTCAATCCGCTTGTCTGCGTCTTTTGACGGTGCGGGGGACGGCGTAACCTCAGCCTTCAGATGTTGGTGATTGTGATAGCCTGCCGATTTCGCAATCAGGGTCAGAACCTGCGTGTGGCTTGGTGGATCAGTGGCCTAGCTTTTGCGTAAGGTTTGCGCAAAAGCCGACACGTCCTCGTTCACGAAGGGAAGTGGAGACCTCGTCCTGTATCTCTCCAATAGGACGCATGGAATGGTTCGAGAGCTGCCATTGTCGACCGAAGCGTCATTGGCTGACGGTCTGAACGTGGCGTAACGGGTTTAGTGTGGCCCACGTGGGCTGGCAGCGTCTAGGTGTCCCGTCGACCTGCTCGCGTTTTATCGTCTGTCGATGATATCTGGCAACCGCCTAGGCGGCAAGGTCGACCCAAACTGGCACGTGGTCGGATGGCTTTTCGCGGCCGCGCACCTCCGCCTCGATCCAACAGGTGTTGAGCAGATCGGCGCATTGCGGCGTCAGGAGGAAATGGTCGATGCGGATGCCGTCATTGCGCTCCCACGCGCCCGCCTGATAATCCCAGAAGGAATAATGCCCTTCACCGTGGGTTTTGGTGCGGAAGGCTTCGGTGAAGCCGAGGTTCAGGATACGGCGGTAGCTTTCGCGGCTTTCCAGCCGAAAGAGTGCGTCTTCGGTCCAAGCCTCTGATCGTTTCGCGTCTTCCGCTTGCGGGATGATGTTGTAGTCCCCGCACATAATCGCGGGCATTTCATCGGTGAGCAGGGCCTCAGCGCGGGCTTTCAGCCGTTCCATCCATGCAATTTTGTAGTCGTACTTGGGACCAGGCGCAGGGTTGCCGTTGGGCAGATAGAGACCGCAGATGCGAACAGCGATTTCACCGATTGCAATCGCCTCAATCCAGCGGGCTTGTTCATCGCTGTCATCACCGGGCAAGCCGTGTGTCACGTCTTCCAACGGGAGTTTTGAAAAGATCGCGACGCCATTGAAACCTTTTTGACCGTGGGTTTCGACGGTATAGCCCATGTCCTCGAAATGTTCGCGCGGGAAGGCTTCATCGACGGATTTAATTTCTTGCAACACCGCGACATCAGGTTTGCTTTCTGCCAGCCATTGGGTGAGGGCACCCATGCGGGCTTTGACACCATTGATGTTGAACGTCGCGATTTTCATTTGCGCCCCTCCGTTGTGTTGGTTGTGACGGATTGAGCGGTGAAGCTCAAGCGATGTTAGGCGCGGAACGGAGCTCTTTGTCAGTGCGACGACGCTGCCCAGAAAGGACCATGGACGTCATTACATCGAAAAGCTGGTTCCGCAACCGCAGGAGCTTGTAGCATTGGGGTTATTTATGACGAACCGTGCGCCGATGAGTTCTTCGCTGAAATCGATCACGGCGTCTGTCAGGAATGGCAACGATACGTCGTCGATCACGACCTTCTCGCCAGCGCCTTCTAGCACCAGATCCCCATCTTTGATGTCATCGAGTTCAATCTCATACTGAAAGCCGGAGCAGCCGCCACCTTCTACAGCCACACGCAGGGCTTTGCCTTGATCGGCGGCGCCAATCTCGGCCAGGCGTTCAAACGCGCGGTCGGTCACTTTCGGGGGCAGGGTCAGCATTTCTGGGCCTATCGGTCTGATCTTGCTTCAGATATAAGGACGACAGGCAAAGACGACAAGACAGGGAAGGCATGGTAGCCCCATATGCAACCGACCCCGGGCAGGTCCGGGGGCGGCTTTATCCAGAAGAGGAATCCCTCTTTCGATCCCCATTTCAGCGGGATCGCGACCGGATTATTCATGCCAGTGCGTTTCGGCGGCTGAAGCATAAGACGCAAGTGTTCATTGAACATGAGGGTGATTATTTTCGCACCCGTCTGACTCATTCGATCGAAGTGGCGCAAGTGGCGCGGACCGTGGCCGCAGCGTTGGAGTTAAATGTCGAATTGACGGAATCGGTGGCGCTTGCGCATGACCTTGGCCATACCCCGTTTGGCCATACGGGAGAGGACGCCCTGGACCGTCTGATGCAGCCCTACGGCGGGTTCGATCACAACGCGCAGGCGCTTAGGATCGTGACATCGCTAGAGCGGCACTATGCCGAATGGGACGGATTGAACCTGACGTGGGAGACGCTTGAAGGGATCGCCAAGCACAATGGCCCTGTCACGGGCGATATTCCTTATACGCTCGCGCTCTACAATGAGCGACACGATTTAGAACTCCACACCCACGCCAGTGCAGAAGCGCAAGCAGCCGCCTTGGCCGATGACATCGCCTATAACAACCATGACCTTCACGATGGATTGCGCGCGGAACTGTTCAGCACGGATGAATTGGTGGAACTGCCCGTTTTGCATGATTGCTTTGCGGAGGTGGATCGAAAATATCTGGGATTGAACTATTACCGCCGCAGGCACGAAGCCTTGCGACGGTTCTTTGGCATTCTGGTGGAGGATGTGATCGTCGTTAGCCGCCGCAATCTGGCGGAGCTGGCCCCTGCATCGGTCCATGATGTCCGCCACGCGGGGCGTATGATGGTCCAATTCACGCCCTCGCTGTGGGAAGACCTGAAGGTGATCCGCAACTTTCTCTTCACCCGCATGTATCGCGCTCCTGTGGTCATCGAAATGCGCGAAGCCGTGACGCATATGATCGACGAGCTTTTTCCGTTCTTCATGGAGAACCCAAGTGAATTGCCAAAGCAATGGCGCAAAGATGTGGCCTGTGCGGGGAACCAAACCGCATTGGCGCGCATTGTGTCAGACTATATTGCAGGAATGACGGATCGCTTTGCGATCCAAGAACACAAGAGGTTGATTGGCGGCACGCCAGTTCCACCAGGGGTAACAGATGGCACTTGAGACGGCATCAGAAGTGATGGCTCCGGTTATGGCATTCGCACTTGTCGGCGCTTTGGGCGTTGGATCACAGTGGTTGGCCTTCCGTTTGAGGATGCCCGCCATTGTTTTGATGCTGTTGGCAGGGATCCTCATAGTATCCGTGGCAGGTGTGTTTGACCCAGAACGGGACATTGGACCTCTGATGGGGCCGACGATCTCCATCGCGGTGGCTATTATTTTGTTTGAAGGCGGGCTGACGCTCAACTTCCATTCGCTTCGAGACGCTGTGACTGGGGTCAAACGATTGGTCGTCGTAGGTGCGCCGCTGGGGTGGCTCACATCGACTTTGGCATTGCATTATGCTGCTGGCTTGAGCTGGGAAGTCTCCGCCATCTTTGGTGGGATTATGATTATCACTGGGCTCACTGTGATCGCGCCGTTGTTACGCACTGCACGCCTGTAGAAACGGCCCGCTGCATTGCTGCAATGGGAAGCCATCGTCAACGATCCTATTGGGGCTTTGGCGGCGGTTCTGGCGATTGAAGTCGTGCTTGTGCTAAACACGGCGAAAACGATGGGTGAGGCGGTCACGACGCTTTTGATTGGGATTGTGGTGACGACGGCTCTGGGTCTGTTCGGTGGCTATGGCCTTGCGCGGCCTTTCAAAGACGGCTGGGTGCCGGAGTTTATAAAAGTACCAGTTCTATTTTCCGCGTTTCTGGCCGTGTTCGCGCTGTCGGACACCGTCTTGCACGAAAGCGGCCTCTTGGCGGTGACGATCATGGGGATCGTGATCGCAAACAGCAACTTGCCGAGCTACGTGGAACTATTGCGCTTTAAAGAGCGCGCAACCATCTTGCTAGTCTCAGGCGTCTTTATCCTGCTCGCCGCGTTCACAGGACCGCGTGGGGTGGTTTTGGTCGCAGTTGCTGGCCTTTTGGGGGGAGCGTTTGGCGCAGCTTGGGTTGCCTGATGCGGGGCTCATCGCGCCACTGGCCTTCGTCTTGGAGGCATTTATTGTGGTCCTCCACGGGTTCACCTTGGCACCGCTTGCGCGGGCGCTTGGGCTCACCGGCGCAGACACGCCTGGTGTCATCTTGGTGGGCGTCGCGCCTTGGACCACCGCTTTGGCCGAAACGCTTCGGTAGGCCGAAGTGCCTGTGCTAATGACGAACCCCAACTTTGGGAACCTTCGCAACGCGCGGACAGCGGGGATAGAGACCTTTTCCGGTGACATCCTTTCAGAAGCGGCGGAGCAGCGCCTGGAGTTGGTCAGCTACGCAACCTTGGTCGCCGCGACTTCCATCGACGCTTACGACACGCTTGTGGCAAATGACCTCGCGCCGGAGTTTGGGCGGGATGACGTCTATCAAGTCACGCGGGCAAAGTCTGATAGCGCGCGGCACAACTTACCGACGACTTTGGGTAGCAAGAGCGTCGGTCCTGACCTGACCCATCGACGTTTGAATGATTTGATGCGGGCGGGCTGGACGTTCCGGATCACCCGCCTGACGGAAGAGTTCACAGCATAGGATTGGCGGGCAGGGAGCTCTGAGGCCCATTTTTTTGCGCGGGTCGACCCGAAAGGCATCATCCGCTTCATCAGCAGTGATGACGAGATCAAAGGTGCCCCCGATGTGAAGGTGATCGCATTGCGGCCACCCGAAGCTGAGACGGCGAAGGCTTCCTGACCAGCGTCGATCTCATTGGGTGATGTTGACCAACGGTGGCAAGCTGTTAGTAGGGGCGTCATTCAAGCAGATGGAAACGACCCATGAACCTTTTTGCTGATCTTCGCGCGACCGTGATTGCTGCCATTGATGTAATGGTGGCGGATGGCGCTTTGCCCGAAGGCTTGAACACGGCGGCCGTGACGGTGGAGCCGCCGCGCGACCCGCTTCATGGGGATATGGCGACGAATGCGGCGATGGTGCTGGCAAAACCCGCCAAGATGAACCCGCGCCAAATTGCCGAAGGCTTAGCGGCAAAACTGGCCGACGATCCTGCTGTGACAACTGCGGATGTCGCTGGCCCCGGCTTTATCAACCTGCGGCTTACGACCGGTGAATGGCACAAGGTGATTGCGGCCGCGCTCGGGCAAGACGGCTATGGTCAGTCTGACATGGGCGCAGGTCAGAAAATGATGGTCGAATACGTCTCCGCCAATCCGACGGGTCCACTGCATGTGGGCCACACGCGGGGCGCTGTCTTTGGTGACGCTTTGGCAAGCTTGCTCGACTATGCGGGCTTTGACGTCATGCGGGAGTATTACATCAACGACGGCGGCGCGCAGGTCGATGTCTTGGCGAGGTCAGTTTACTTGCGGTATCTCGAAGCACACGGGCAAGAGGTTGCGTTTGAGGATGGCACCTATCCGGGTGACTACCTGATCCCAGTTGGGCAGGCCTTGAAAGACAAGGTTGGCGACAAATTTGTCGACAAGGGAGAGAAGTTCTGGCTCGAAGAAATTCGGGACTACGCGACCGAGGCGATGATGGACCTTATCCGTGATGATCTGGCCCAGCTTGGCATCAAGATGGATGTGTTTTTCTCCGAAAAGTCGCTCTACGGCACGGGGCGGATCGAAGATGCGATCCAGTCGCTCAAGGACAAGGGCTTGATTTATGAGGGCGTGCTGGAGCCGCCAAAGGGCAAAGTGCCTGAGGATTGGGAGCCGCGGGAGCAGACGCTCTTCAAATCCACCGAGTATGGCGACGATGTAGATCGGCCAGTTCAGAAGTCAGACGGCGCTTGGACCTATTTCGCGCCCGACATTGCGTATCACTATGATAAGGTTCAGCGTGGCTTTGACCAGTTAATCGACGTCTTTGGTGCGGACCACGGCGGCTATGTCAAACGGATGAAGGCGGCGGTTGCGGCTTTGTCGGATGAGAAAGTGCCGCTCGATATCAAGCTGACGCAGTTGGTGAAGCTCTATAAGAACGGGGAACCGCTAAAGATGTCCAAACGGGCAGGGACGTTCATCACCCTGCGCGATGTGGTGGAGCAGGTGGGCCCAGACGTGACCCGCTTCAACATGCTGACGCGGAAGAACGACGCGCCGCTCGATTTCGATTTCGACAAGGTGACGGAGCAGTCGAAGGACAACCCCGTTTTCTATGTTCAATACGGCCATGCACGGGTCAATTCCAGTCTGCGGAAGGCGGCCGACGAAGGGTTCGATGTCAGCAATGAGGCGCTTAAGGCTGCTGATCTGACCTTGATCACGCATGAGGCCGACATCGCTTTGGCCAAAAAATTGAGCGAATGGCCTCGGCTGATCGAGATTGCTGCCAAAGGGCATGAACCGCACCGCATCGCCTTCTACCTTTATGATTTGGCCTCCGAATTCCACGGGCTTTGGAACAAAGGCAAAGACGATCCGTCGCTGCGGTTCGTGCAAACGGGTGACATTGCCACAACACAAGCGAAAATCGCGCTGATCCGTGCCGTACAGCTTGTTATTGCATCCGGCTTGGGTATTTTGGGTGTAACTCCAGCGAAAGAGATGCGCTAACGCACAGACCGCTGGTCGAGCAAATCCCAAAGAGGTCCAAAAGGGCCCAAGCGGAATGAGGCAAAGATGGCGGTTTATGACAACGGGGCGCAGCCCTTTTCCCGAAGCGCAGGAACTTTCGTAAATTTTGCAGCAGCGACGTGTTCGCTCGCGCTGATGGTTGGCGTGGGTATCTGGAGCTATGAGCTGATCAAACGGGACGTGTCCGGCATTCCGGTGGTGCGAGCCGTCGAAGGTGACATGCGCGTGGCCCCCGAGAACCCTGGCGGTGAGATCGCAGATCATGCTGGCCTGTCGGTCAATGATGTGGCTGCAGAGGGTACGGCTGGAGAGTTCGAAGACACTCTATTGCTGGCCCCACGAACGCAAGACCTTGCCGCCGAAGATCTGACAGCTGAACCGGAAACGGAGCTTGAAGCCACGTCGGTGTCTTTAACGGGCGAAGTTGCACCGCATACGCGCTCCTCCATGACAGCCGATGCAGTCTTGGCCTTGGCGGACCGCATCGCAACTGGCGCCGCACCTTTGACGGAGTTGGAAGATGGCACTGCTGTTGAGCCGGTTCTGGCGATCGATGGTGAGGCTGTCGAGGAAGAGCTGGTCTTGATCGCAGCGACGGTGCCTGGTGTGTCGACATCCCTGCGCCCGTTTGTGCGCCCTGCATCTTTGCGCATTACGGCCGCCGCTGTCGATGTTGATGAGGCGGTGGCAGCAGCATTGGCATCCGCCACCGCGAACTTCGGCCCGAACAATGCAGAGGTTTCCGTGATGTCGGCGGACCTGCCTGTTGGAACGAATTTGGCGCAGCTTGGTGCCTTCCCGACACCGCAAGCCGCGGCAGAGGTTTGGGCATCGCTCGAGGGGGAATTCGGCGATTATCTGGTGAGCAAGGAGCGGGTGATCCAACTGGCCACCCGTGGCGATGCGAGCTTCTATCGTCTGCGGGCGATGGGCTTTACCGATCTGACAGATGCGCGCCGGTTCTGTGCTGCGCTTGAGGCGGGTAAAGCGGAATGTATCCCCGTCGTGGTGCGGTAAGTGCCGCACGGCGCGACAATCCTTGCGCCATTGGGGCTGTCCCTCAGCGACACCGAAGCACAGTTCTTTCGAGAGGCTGATCCTTGGGGCTTTATCCTTTTTGCGCGGAATGTTGAGACGCCAGATCAGCTTCGTGCGTTGACGGATGCTTTGCGCACGGAAGTCGGTCGTCACGCCCCGATTTTTGTCGATCAAGAGGGTGGGCGCGTGCAACGGATGCGTGCTCCGCACTGGCGGGAGTATCTGCCAGCCTTGGATCAGATGCAGCGCGCATCAGACCCGATCCGCGCCCAGTGGCTGCGCAATCGCCTGATCGCTGCGGAGCTGATGGCGGTCGGAATCGACGGGAATTGCGCGCCCTTGGCCGACGTGCTTGAGCCTGAAACGCACGCTGTTCTGGCGAACCGGTTGTACGGCGCAAGCGTTGAGGCAGTAGTCGATGCCGCGCGGACCTGTGCGGAGGCATTTTGCGCGGGCGGCGTGCTTCCGGTCCTGAAACATCTGCCGGGGTACGGACGTGCGTATGTGGACAGTCATGTCGATGTACCGCGCGTCAGTGCGTCGATTGCCGAGCTTTGGGAACGCGACTTCCGTGCCTTCGTTGACCTCAATGATTTGCCGATAGGGATGACAGCGCATGTGATCTACGAGGCGATTGACCCAGACCAACCCGCAACATTGTCAGCCAAAATGATTGACCTGATACGTCGGGAGATTGGCTTCGACGGTTTGTTGATGACGGATGATATCTCGATGGGTGCTTTGTCTGGATCGCTTTCAGACCGAACGACAAGCGCAATCACCGCAGGCTGTGACATCGTCTTGCACTGCAACGGCGTGTTGTCTGAGATGCAGGATGTGGTTGCCGCAGCAGGTACCTTAATCGCCGACAGCATGCGCCGCGCAGATCAGGCTTTGACCACACGACAGCCCGCTTCGCCGATTGACATTTCGACCTGTGCGGCGGAACTTGAGGCGCTGCTGGCATAAGGGCCAATCCGAGATGGGCGAAGAGTTTTCCGAAGACGTGGTAAGCGTCGCCGACCGCGTTGCGGCGGAGGCTCTGATAGTGGATGTCGGGGCGTTTGAAGGGCCGCTCGATCTGCTGTTGACGTTAAGCCGGACCCAAAAGGTCGATCTGCGTCAAATCTCCATCCTCGCATTGGCCGAACAGTACTTGGCCTTTGTCGAACGTGCCAAAGCGCTGCGGTTGGAATTGGCGGCAGACTACCTGGTGATGGCTGCTTGGCTGGCATTCCTGAAATCGCGTTTGCTGCTGCCGCCCGATCCGGCGGAGGAGGGACCGTCAGGCGAAGAACTTGCCGCGCATCTGGCGTTTCAGTTAGAGCGGTTGGAGGCAATGCGCAAGGTTGCTGCGCAGTTGATGGCGCGGGATCAGTTGGGGCGCGATTTCTTTGCACGCGGGATTACCGAAGATGTGCAGCGCACCCGCCGCGTGACCTATACCGCGACGCTGATGGACCTGATGCAAGGCTATGCGCGGATCAGGACCAAGGATGAATTCCGCCCCTTCGTTATGGACCGTGAAGAGGTCATGACGATGGAAGAGGCTTTGGGCCGTCTGCGCAAGGTCATTGGATTTGCGGGAGAGTGGACGGATTTGACAAGCTATTTGCCCGAGGGCTGGAACAAGAGCCCGATGATGCGCCGCACCGTGACCGCGTCGACTTTTGCAGCAACGCTGGAACTGGCGAAAGAGGGTAAGCTCGAACTGCGCCAAGGCGGCACGTTCGAGCCGATTGAGATACGAAAAAAGGACCCTGGGGATGTCTGAAGAGACGCAAGAAGAAAGCCTGTTCGAAGCGCCACCGATGGCGGAGCAAGAGCGCATGGTCGAAGCGATACTCTTTGCGACGGCGGAGCCTGTGTCGATCAAGGAACTGACAGGCCGGATGCCGCACGGGTGTGAACCATCGGAGGCGTTGCAGCATTTGCGTAAGCGCTACGAAGGGCGTGGTGTGCAACTGGTCAAGACTGGCGATGCTTGGGCGTTCCGCACGGCAGGCGATCTTGGGTTCTTGATGCAGAAAGAAACAGTGGAGGTGCGCAAGCTTTCCCGTGCGGCGATCGAGACTTTGGCCATCGTGGCCTACCACCAGCCCGTGACACGGGCAGAGATTGAGGAAATCCGTGGCGTGAGCGTCAGCCGAGGCACCATCGACCAGCTCATCGAATTGGAGTGGATCCGTTTTGGCCGCCGTCGCATGACACCGGGTCGACCAGTCACGTTTGTGGTGACGCAAGACTTCCTGGACCACTTCGGGCTTGAGAACGCGCGCGACTTGCCCGGATTGAAAGAGCTCCGGTCCGCCGGCCTTTTAGAGAGCCGACCGCCGCCTGGTGTGGAAGCGGAAGAAGACGCGGACGAAGATGACGACACGCCCGATATGTTTGTCCCATCTCCGGAAGAGGAAAGCTAGTTTCTAAGAAATGAAAGGAGGCCCCTAAGGGCCTTTGTTCGTTAGTGCTGGAGCCTCGCTTAACTTTGCCGACGTTTGACCGCGGCTAAGCTACCGAATGCCGCTAGCATAAGCCAACCGGCCGTAGGCAAGGGTACTGGCGCGACGTCAGCTGTCCAGAATGAGATGTGGGACACATTTGGCCGGCTACCGCCGTTGCTCAGGATACCTAAAGTTGACCAACTTCCACTGACAGCCCCGCCGACGTCGTCAAATGCGAAGGAATTCGCAGCGTAGACAGTAATATAATCGATGCCGACTTGTGCAACGGTCGCCCACGTGCCGCTATTGCCGCCCATACCGGTTAAATTAAAAAGTCCCGAATCATCAGCAGACTTGCCGTAAAACTCGACATCGATGGCTCCACTGGTCACGGCCAAAAGCGCAGCTTCGACTGCTGCTTCAGGATCACCCCCATCAGAATTCGAGTACACGCTATCGCCGCCGCCTGGGTAAGCATCCCCAGTGCCGGATATACATCCATCTCTGATGAACCCGTCAAAGAAAGCAGAGAATTGGGTCTAGTCGCGAGAGGCGTTTGTTCGAAAATGCTTCGACAGCTTCAGCCCCTGTCCTTGATAATTAGATTTAATCTCACGGCCATAAAGCGCGTCCGGCATTGCAGCCATGTGCTCATATACCAGGCGTCCGACAATCTGACCGTGCTCCAAGACGAAGGGTGCTTCGTGGCAGCGGACCTCTAGCACACCGCGGGATCCGGCACCGCCTGCCTCCGCATATCCAAAGCCTGGATCAAAAAAGCCAGCGTAATGCACGCGGAACTCGCCGACCATGGCGAGGTAGGGGGCCATTTCGGCGGCTTGCATCGGCGGGATCACAATCGCTTCGCGGCTGACGAGTATGTAGAATGCACCGGGGTCGAGGATGATCCAACCTTGGTCGGTGTGAACCTCTTCCCAATACTCGGCAGGGTCATAATGATCAAGATTGCGCAGGTCGATGACACCCGTGTGCGGCTTGGCGCGGTAGCCGACGAGCGTGCCGTCTTTCGGCTTCAGGTCGACAGAAAAGCCAAGGCCATCGGAAATGACCGCATCCGTGTCCACAATGGGTGTTTTGGCATGTAGTGCCCGCAGAGCGTCATCATCCATGAAGGTGCAGCCTTGGCGGAAAATGATTTGGTTCAGCATCTGGCCTGGGGTTGCGACAACGCTGAAGGAGCGTGGGCAAATCTCCACATAAAGTGGGCCGTCGTAGCCGTCAGGGACGCGGTCAAATTCCTCGCCTTTGTCGGTGATGATGCGGGTCAGCAAATCAAGCCGCCCGATGGACGATTTCGCGCTCGCCGCGGCCGTCATGCCTTTGGGCAGCGACAATCGCTCCATCAGCGGCACAACGTAAACGCAACCCTTCTCCAGCACGGCACCGCCTTCCAGCTCCACCGCGTGCATCTGAAAATCGGCAAGACGCTCCCCAACTGTGCGGTTGGGGCCTGCGAGGAAGGACGCGCGGACGCGGTAGGCGACGTCGCCAAGGCGGAGGTCGAGCGAGGCGGGCTGTATTTGACCGTCGGTGATGTCTTGGCTGGCGGCAATACCGCCCGAAGCGATCAAATCGCGGATCTGATGATCGGCCAAAACGCCATTGGTCATAGGTCTTCCCCCAAGTGCGGCTTAGCAAAACGCCCGCCGCGTTTTTCACGCAAGCGGGCGATGTTGCTGGTCGGGCTAGCAGGACTTGAACCTGCGACCTTCCGTCCCCCAGACGGACGCGCTACCAGGCTGCGCCATAGCCCGACGTGACGATGTGTTTATCGAATTTGACCGCTGGGGCAAGCGGGAAATAGGGGCAGGCGGTGCGGGCCAGGGACTACCCGCGCCGCCGCCCACGCCGGGCAGGGCGAGCCGGCGCGTTTCCATCAGTTCCATCGGATTCAGATGAGAAGCCGCCAAGGGCCGATGAAATCTGTTCGAGTGTCGGTGTGTCACCGCATGGGCGCGTCTCCAACGCCTCGCGCATTTTGCGCAAATGTTCCGGCGTTGTGCCGCAGCACCCACCGATGATTGTTGCCCCTGAGTCGCGGGCCAGAACGGCATAGTCACCCATCAGTTCCGGCGTTCCGTCATAGTGGATGTGACCGTCGTGGTATTTTGGGATGCCCGCATTGCCCTTGGCAATGATAGGGGTGGTGGTGCCCGCTTCTTTGAAGCCGCGCACGGTTCGGAGCAGGTCAGATGCGCCGACACCGCAATTGGCACCAAAGGCCACTGGCGCATTGGTTATCTTTCCAACTTGCTTGGTCAGGTCTTTGGAGGTCAGGCCCATCATGGTACGTCCGGCGGTGTCAAAGCTCATCGTGCCGCACCACGGCATATCGGCAAGGGCAAAGGCCTCTGCCGCTGCCTTGAATTCTTCGATTGCGCTGATCGTCTCGACCCAAAGCACGTCCGCGCTGCCGGCTTTCAAACCTTCGGCTTGCTCATGAAACATTTCCACCGCGATTTCATGGGTGAGGGAGCCCATAGGCGCCATGATGTTGCCCGTTGGGCCGACGGAGCCTGCGACGATAACAGGGCGACCGGCTTTATCTGCAATCTCCCGACCAATCTCGGCCCCGGCTTTGTTCAACTCATGAACGCGCTTTTCGCCGTTGTGGAGTTTGAGGCGGGAGGCGTTGCCGCCGAATGTGTTTGTCAAAAACAAATCGCTGCCCGCGTCGACAGACCCTTTGTAGAGCGCATGGATGCGATCGGGGTGGTCCACGTTCCAGAACTCTGGCGCATCACCCGATTCCAGCCCCATGTTGAATAGGTTCGTGCCCGTGGCCCCGTCAGCGAGGAGCCAGTCACGAAGAGCTAGTAGTTTGGAAAGCGGGTTGTCTGTCATGTCTCGGCCTATCTGGGAGGATCAACCGATGATATGCGCTGACTACTTTATAGGCGCAAACTCATAATTATCATGAAGGTTATGAGGTCTATTCATACTCAGAACTACTACGTTTCGTACAGAAATTGCCCTTTCGCGAGCGCAAGAAGCTCATTCATCTTGGCGCGCACCTCTTCCTCGCTGGCGCGGCCGCCCAAATCATCCACGAATTTGGGCAGAACGTCCGCATTACCAGGTTCGGCGAAGTCAGCTTTGATCACCTCTTTCGCGTAATCGGAGATTTTGGAGCCGGTTTGGTCAGGCAGTTCAGCCGCCCAATGGCCAGGCAATTTGTTCCGAGGGGCTTCGGCCTTGAACATCATTTCCTCGTCATGGTCGAATTTGGCGCGATCCTTTCATTTAAGTGCCGTTATAATTTATATGGAAACGCTTGTGCTTGCCCGCAACGGATGGGTGTCGTATGAGGCGCTCAAAGTCGTGTCGCTGCTGATACGCATGGGGAAAGAGACGGGTATGGCACGTCGTAAGATGATCTACGAAGGCAAGGCAAAAATCCTTTATGAAGGGCCTGAGCCGGGGACATTTGTTCAATATTTTAAGGACGATGCGACCGCGTATAATGCTGAGAAGAAAGCCGTCATCGAAGGCAAAGGCGTGTTGAACAATCGCCTGTCCGAGTTTTTCATGATTGGTCTGCAAGGGATCGGCATTCCGACCCATTTCATCAAGCGCTTGAACATGCGGGAGCAATTGATCCGTCAGGTCGATATTGTGCCGCTTGAAGTGATCGTGCGAAATGTCGCTGCGGGCTCTATGGCCAAGCGGATGGGCATGGAAGAGGGGGCGGCACTGCCGCGTCCCATCGTAGAGTTTTCCTACAAAGACGACAGCCTTGGCGATCCTTTGGTGCCAGAGGAGTACGTCATCGCATTCGGTTGGGCCTCTCAACAGGATTTGGACGACATCGTCAGCATGGCGTTACGCGTGAATGATTACATGTCAGGCCTGATGCACGGCGTTGGTATCAAGCTCATCGACTTCAAGCTGGAGTTTGGCCGCCTTTGGGATGGCGATTTTCAGCGATTGGTTCTGGCGGATGAAATCAGCCCAGACAGCTGCCGTTTGTGGGACGTTGAAACCGGCCAAAGGCTTGATAAGGATGTGTTCCGCAAGGATTTGGGGAGCCTGTCTGACGCCTACACTGAAGTTGCCCGTCGCTTGGGTGTCCTGCCCAGCAACGTCACCCATTCGCCCAAGCCAACTCTGATTAACTGAAAGGTTTCAATGCTATGAAAGCCAAAGTTCACGTCATGCTGAAAAATGGTGTTTTGGACCCTCAGGGTGAGGCGGTTAAGCACGCGCTTGGGTCTTTGGGCTTTGACGGGGTCGAAGGTGTACGGCAAGGAAAGGTGATCGAGCTTGATCTTTCTGATGACACATCTGAGGCGACAATCAACGAGATGTGCGAGAAATTGCTCGCCAACACGGTGATCGAAAGCTACCGCGTGGAACTCGTCTGATGAAGGCGGCGGTCCTCGTTTTTCCAGGATCAAATTGCGATCGTGATATGGCTGTGGCGCTACGTGATGCAGGCGCAGAAGTGCACATGGTCTGGCATAAGGACGCAGATTTGCCCAGCGGCCTTGATCTTGTCGCTGTTCCGGGTGGGTTTTCATTTGGAGATTATTTGCGGTGTGGGGCCATCGCGGCGCAGTCGCCAATTTGCAAAGCCTTGGTCGCGCATGTGAACCGTGGCGGATACGCACTCGGCGTGTGCAACGGCTTTCAGGTGTTGACCGAAACGCGCTTGCTCCCCGGGGCATTGATGCGGAACGCGAACCTCAAGTTCATCTGTAAAACCGTTGATTTGAAAGTACAAACGTCGCAGTCGGCTTTTACCGATGGCTATAACGCCGGCGACGTGATTGGCGTTCCGATTGCGCATCACGATGGTAATTATACCGCTGATGCAGAGACGCTTTCTGTTTTGAAAGGCGAAGATCGGATTGCCTTCACCTACGAAGACAATCCAAACGGATCCGTCGATAACGTCGCCGGTGTTCTTTCGGAGAACCGCCGAGTGTTGGGCATGATGCCGCATCCAGAGCGGGCGATTGATATGGGCCACGGTGGAACGCATGGCAAAGCTATGTTCCGCAGCCTGTTGGGGCATTTCGCCGACGCTTAATTGGCTGACTTGCGGGCCTTGGTGGCGCGTCGTATTTTGTCACTATGGACGGTGCTTCCAAACCAACAATTTCTGGACGCTTTAGCGGTTGGCGTTTGCGTGTCGTGGTTCTGGCGATCATTGCAATTGCGATCCTCGTTATATCCGGCTCAAACCGGCTTTTGACGGAGCGGTTTACCGAAAGCACCCGCAACCGAGCCGAAGTGCGTCTGACGTTCTATGTCGCCAGTTTGATGGCTGAGCTTCAGCGAAACTCCATCGTGCCGCAGTTACTTTCGCGTGACCCCGAATTGATTTCTGCTCTGGAAAGCAAAAACTACTCCCTCTCAACCGCGCGCCTTTTATCGTTTGTCGATGAAATTGGTGCGGCCTCTTTGATCTTGATGGATGAGGACGGGCGTACGGTTGCGGCAACTGATAGAAACCGATTGGGCGAAAACAATCGGCAGGTGCCCTATTTTGTCGAAGCGATCCGCTCAAACACCACAACATTTACAACCTCACCGGTGGAGGGTGGCGGCTTCACCTTCGTCTATGCCCGCAAAATGGTGTCGGGAGGTGACACACTGGGTGTCATCGCCGTTCAAGTTGATATTTCCAAATTGGAACGGAATTGGTCTGGGGTGTCTGATGCGGTGTTCGTCACTGACAGTGAAGGCACCATCATTATGGCCTCGGAACCACGTTGGCGGGGTCTGGTGGAGGAAGACGCTTTTGCCGCGCAGTCGGTGCCCAACGCGCTTGAACGCGCATGGCGTCTCACACAAGGGTGGGGTGGTCGTCCGGCTGATGCCTATTTGGGCGGTCAAGCTGTGCTCCGACGGGATGTGCGCGTCCCATTCCAAGGCTGGCGCATGGCCAGTTTCACGGCCTATTCGTCTGTTCGGGACCGCGTGAATACGATTCTGGCGTTGGAGATTATGGGATTTGCCGTGCTCCTCGCCTTTGTCTTTTGGGTCGCCTCGCGGAAGTCAGCGTCGCGTGTGCTGCTGTTTCAACGGGAATCAGCAGATTTGCGCCAACTGAACCAGCGCCTCCAGCGGGAAATTGCCGAGCGGGAAAAGGCGGAAAAGAACCTCGAAGTGGCTGAACAGACGATTGCGCAGTCATCGAAATTGGCCGCGCTTGGTGAGATGTCAGCGGCGGTCAGTCATGAACTCAATCAGCCACTTGCCGCGATGAAAACCTATCTTGCGGGAGCGCGCCTTTTGCTGACGCGGAAGCGGTCGGAGGAGGCTTTGTCGTCCTTCCAGCGGATCGATGATTTGATTGAAAGGATGGGCGCGATCACACGGCAGTTGAAGTCCTATGCGCGGAAGGGCTCAGAGGCGTTTGAGCCTGTCGATACGAGGGATGCGGTATCAGCAGCGCTTGGAATGATGGAGCCGCAGTTGAAGGTGCGAAACGTTGATATCACGCTCAACATGCCTGAAACACCAGCGATAATTTTAGGGGACCGGTTGCGGTTGGAACAGGTCATTATCAACCTCTTGCGGAACGCTCTTGATGCAACCAAATCATCGGACGAACCCGCGATTGAGGTTCTCTTGTCCGTTGGGGACACGGTGACGCTCACCGTGCGTGACAACGGGGAAGGTATTGAGGATTTGGATGAGTTGTTTGAGCCGTTTTACACCACAAAGCAGCCCGGTGATGGGGTTGGCCTTGGGCTTGCCATCTCCTCCGGTATCGTCAACGACTTGGGGGGGCGCTTGACCGCACGCAATGGGGCAGCGGGTGGCGCGGTTTTTGAGGTGCGTCTGCCAGCGATGGCTGTCGAAACCGCAGCAGCAGAATAGGAGCCGAGAGATGGGCAAGGCTATGAAAATTGCGATTGTGGATGATGAACGCGATATGCGTCAGTCGATCAGCCAGTGGTTATCACTGTCTGGCTTCGAGACGGAGACGTTCGCCTCGGCCGAAGACGCGCTGAAGGGCGTCGGCAATGACTTCCCCGGAATTGTGGTCAGCGACATCAAGATGCCCGGCATGGACGGGATGCAGTTTCTGAAGCGCCTGAAGGGCGTTGATAGCCAACTTCCGGTGATCATGATCACTGGTCATGGCGATGTGCCGATGGCGGTTGAGGCAATGCGTGTAGGCGCTTTTGACTTCCTTGAGAAGCCGTTCAACCCCGACCGCATGACGGAGCTTGCCAAGAAGGCCACAATCGCTCGGCGTCTGACGCTGGACAACCGTGCGCTGCGCAAGGAGTTATCGGATGGCAGTGCGCTGATCAAGAAGCTGATCGGGCAGTCGCCGCCGATGGAGCGGTTGAAGGAGGATATTCTTGATCTCGGTCAGGCAGATGGACATGTATTGATCGATGGCGAGACGGGCACAGGTAAAACGCTTGTTGCCCATGCGCTGCATGCAGTGGGAGCGCGCGCGTCTAAGCAATTCACGCTGGTCAGTTGTTCAGCCTTTGAGGAGGAAACCCTCGGTCGCCGTCTATTCGGTCCGGTAGAAGAGGGCGAGCCGCAACCCGCTTTGGAAGAGGCGCGTGGTGAGACATTAGTGCTGGAAGACATTGAAGCGTTGAGCGACAAGCTGCAAGCGCGGCTTTTGACCGCGATCAACGATCAAGGATCACCAGCAGAGACGCGCATCGTGGCGATCTGTAACCTGCAAGAGCAGGACAAGACTTGTGAGGATGTGTTGCGTCCAGACCTCTTCTATCGCCTAGCGGCGCTCAAGATCACAGTGCCGCCCTTGCGCCAGCGCGGTGAAGACATCCTGACGCTCTTCACGCGGCTGAGTGAGCAATTTGCGGACGAATATGGCTGTGATGCGCCGGAAGTGTCCGCACAAGAAGCCGCCCAGCTTTTGCAAGCGCCGTGGCCCGGCAATGTGCGTCAGCTGATCAATGTAGCCGAACGAGCGGTATTGCAGAACCGTCGGGGTACGGGCTCTATCGCGTCGCTTTTGATAGCCGATACTGAAGAAACGAAGCCTGCCATCACGACTGAGGGTAAACCGCTCAAAGAGTTTGTAGAAGCCTTCGAACGCATGCTCATCGACAACACCATGCGCCGTCACAAGGGCTCGATTGTTTCCGTCATGGACGAATTGTGCCTGCCGCGCCGGACCTTGAACGAGAAGATGGCGAAGTATGGATTGCAGCGGGCTGGTTATCTGGACGGCTGACCAAATGGGAACCCTTTGAATTGTCTGGAGTTTCGCTTTGCACAGGCAATTTGCGGTACTTTCCGATTGTAAATTCTATGTGACCTCCCTTATGTAGGGGGAACGGGCATGTCGCGTGATGGATCGCGATGGCCCCGATGAGATTCTCTGTTTTGGACACGTGGCAATGACCTCGAAGAGCCAACACAGCTAATTTGGCCCCAAAAGGGTCAGTGGAACGCCCTGGGTCTTGCCTGTTTATTTTCGCAAGAACTGGGCCATGAACGGGTCCCCTCCCCAGAGGGTGCCGGAGAAGAAACGCGATGTTGAGCGCGCGAACCATAGGCAGAGTAGCAGGACCCCCAAGGGGCCGCACCGCCGCATGCGCGTCTATCGCCTTAATCAGACATCACCACCTATCAAACGCTCCTCCGGGGGTCAGGCGGTCATGTCGTGTGAACGGATACAATGCCAAAGAAAATGTTAATCGATGCGACGCATGCGGAGGAAACCCGCGTCGTCGTAGTAGACGGGAACAAAGTCGAGGAGTTTGATTTCGAGAGCCAGTTCAAGCGACAGCTTGCTGGGAACATCTATCTAGCCAAAGTGACGCGGGTTGAACCGTCGTTGCAGGCTGCTTTTGTAGATTACGGCGGGAACCGGCATGGGTTCTTGGCTTTCTCTGAAATCCACCCAGACTATTACCAAATTCCAGTGGCCGACCGCGAGGCGTTGATCGCCGAGGAAAAGGCCTATGCCGAAAGCCTGAAAGCGGCTGAGGAAGAGGAAGAAGCCAAACCAAAGCCAAAGCGCCGCCGTCGCCGGTCAAAGACCGCAGCGGCGGAAGCTGCAACTGATGATGCTATTGTAACTGCTGACGCTGAGGAAGCGCCAGCTGGCGACGCTGCCGAAGGTGAAGCGGCGGAAACGCCTGTCGAGACGCCGGAAGAAGAAACATCTGGCGACATCGCAGGGATGGAAACCATCGATCTGGCTGATGAAGCCGCAGAAGATTGTGAGCCGATTGCGGACGCCAGTGATGACGATGAGGATGCTCCAAAGGCGGATGCGACCTCCAAAGACGACCGCATCGAAAGCGTGAAAGAGGACGATACTGAGGAAGTGCGCCCCGTCCGTAAGCCACGTCTGAAGCGCTACAAGATCCACGAAGTCATCAACGTGCGCCAAATCCTTTTGGTGCAGGTCGTGAAAGAAGAACGTGGCAACAAAGGCGCTGCGCTGACGACATACCTAAGCCTTGCGGGTCGTTACTGTGTTTTGATGCCAAACACTGCACGCGGTGGCGGGATCAGCCGCAAGATCACCAATGCGTCCGACCGTAAGAAGTTGAAAGAGATCGCGAATGGGATGGAGGTGCCGGATGGGGCTGGCCTGATCATTCGGACAGCAGGGTCTCAGCGGACGAAGACGGAGATCAAGCGCGACTATGAATACCTTCAACGGATGTGGGAGCAGATTCGGGAGCTGACGCTGAAATCCATCGCACCCGCACGAATTTACGAAGAAGGCGACCTGATCAAACGCTCGATCCGCGATCTTTATTCCAAGGAGATCGAGGAAGTCATCGTTGCCGGTGACGAAGGTTTCAAGACGGCCAAAGATTTCATGAAAATGATCATGCCGTCCCACGCCAAGAACGTGAAGCACTATGCCGAACAACTGCCGCTCTATGCGCGGTATCAGGTTGAGGGCTATCTGAACGGGATGTTCAATCCGACGGTTCAATTGCCGTCCGGTGGTTACATCGTGATAGGGATTACGGAGGCACTGGTCGCGATCGACGTGAACTCAGGCCGTGCGACAAAGGAAGGTTCGATTGAGCAAACCGCGCTCAAGACCAACCTTGAAGCGGCGGATGAGGTTGCGCGTCAGTTGCGGCTGCGTGACCTGGCGGGTCTGATAGTTATCGACTTCATCGACATGGATGAACGCCGCAACAACACGGCTGTTGAGAAGCGCTTTAAGGATCGGTTGAATACGGACCGCGCGCGGATTCAGGTGGGTCGCATCTCCGGCTTTGGTCTAATGGAAATGAGCCGTCAGCGCCTGCGCCCAGGCATGTTGGAAGCCACAACGCAGATGTGCTCGCACTGTCACGGCACGGGGCTGTTGCGCTCTGATGACAACGTGGCTTTGTCGATCCTGCGGTCTTTGGAAGAAGAAGGCGTTCGGGGTCGTAGCAAAGAGGTGCTGATCAAAGCACCAGTGTCAATTGCGAACTTCCTGATGAACGGGAAGCGGGAGCATATTGCGGATATTGAAGGTCGCTATGGAATGTCTGTGCGGATCGAGTGTGAACCTGCCTTGGTCTCCCCCGATTTTGCGATTGAGAAGTTCAAGACGGCAACGCGGGCGGTGCCTGAAGCAACGGTCGTTGTGTCTGCCGACACTTTGATTGAAGAGGGCATCGATCTCGAAGCTGCTGTCCCCGATGAGGAACCGCAAACGGACGAGGATAAGCCAAAGCGCCGCCGTCGTCGTCGTCGCCGCCGTCGGGGTGGTGGCAACGGTGAAGGACAACGGCAAGAGGCTGCGACGGACGCGCAGCCTGAAGATCAGCCAGAGGCTGCTGAGGTGGAAGAAAAGCCTGCTGAGGCCGCTGAAGAGGACACAAAGCCCAAACGCCGCAGCAGCCGCAAGAAAGCCGATGCGGAGGAGGCTCAGACTGAGGCTAAGCCCGAAAAGGTTGAGGACGCGCCCGCCGCTGAGGACGAAAAGCCCAAGACGCGGCGCGGGACGCGGAAGAAGGCCGAGGATGAGGCGCCAGCGGACCCTGTGGCAGAGGCCGAGGCTCAGCCGGAAACCGAAGAAAAGCCAAAGGCGAAGCGGACCCGCAAGAAGACTGCGCCGAAAGAGGACGCGCCTGCTGAGGAAGCTCCAGCCGAGGCTGAGGAAAAGCCCAAGCGTAAACGGGCCAGCCGCGCAAAGCCAAAGGCAGAAGCGGCGGAACCCGTCGCGGAGGTAGTCACGGAAGAGGCGGTCAATGAGCCTGACAAGCCCAAGAAAAAGGGCTGGTGGTCACTCGGCCGGTAACTCTCAAATAAAGCGCCGTCCCACGGGGCGGCGCTTTCGTATGATGCGCTGGCACAACATGCCGAAGCCTTTGCATGTTACTTCACTTTGAAACTTTGGCGTGGCAAGCGATAGTCCGCTAAGCCGCTATTGGATTCGGGGACTGGTTATGAACGTGTGGACGTTTTCAAAACACATTGGACAGGTAAGCACTGCTGTGCTGCTGTTGGCAGCTTGTGAGGTGGAGACCCCGACGACAAACGGGCCATCAAACCTTCCCAAAGAAGTCGCAGCGATCGTCGCGCCCAATCAGGACCTGAGCTTTGTGCGTCTGATGCCAGAGGACAATTGTTATTGGTACCGGCACCGTGGTCCAGTTGAGACAACTATGCTGCCTTTGCGGAACACGCGCGGTCGTCCGATCTGTGTGCTGGTTCAAGAAGCGCCTGCAACTTCCTGATTTGTATAAACTAAGCTGGATACAGGTGCGCTGTCGAACCAGTTGCAACGTTGTCGTAGAGCTGGTTGATATGGGCCATCACCATTCTCACGCAGCCAGAACTTGCCCGCCCGCCAATTGAGCGCGGGCTAGGTGTGCCGTGGATGCGCAAATAGGTGTCGCGGTTCCCAACATAGAGATAGAGCGCACGCGACCCCAACGGATTGCGTGGGCCGCCATCCATGCCGTTCTCGAACTCTTTGAACTTATTTGGCTCGCGTTCAATCATTTCATCCGTTGGACGCCATGTCGGCCATTTTGTTTTGCGACGGATGTTATAAACACCCGGTTCGTAGAGGTTGCCCTTGGCAATCGCGACGCCGTAACGCATCGCAGTCCCATCGGTCTGAATGTGGTAGAGATACCGCGCCACCGCATCGACATGGATATCGCCAGGGGTCAAACCGGCATTCGCTTCGACCCGAACAGGCAGGAAGCGCGGATGCAGGCCCCAAGGGTTTGATGTGGCGGCATCATAGTTTGCGGGCGTCACCTGCGCATCCCAGCGATCCCAGTTGCGTGGATCAGACACTGGACGCCGCGCGGGTGGCTGTTCCTGCACGGCTTCAACGGTGGCTTCGAGTTCTGTGGGCTCCGGCTCCGTAATAGAGGCTTCAACGGCCAACATATCAAGGCCACCCATTTCATCCAGCGCCCACAGTGGTTGGGAGATCGGGCCAGAAAAAAGTACGGCGGTGCCGCCAATAAATTTCCGTCTATTTGTCTTCAACATCGTTCATCCTTTTAAGCTGGGTCGCAAATTTACGCCGACTCAGCCTCTACATAAATAATCTTTGAAGACACAATAAATCATGGTGTTTTGGTCCAAAATCAGATTTTAGAGAGCGCCAGAAGAGGTGGCTAAGCGGCAACACCTCGCCCATGCGCTCATCGCTTTTTGATTTCGTAGGTTTGGACACCATTTTCGTCGGCCATGCCCAACAGATCGTGTCCTGCTTCAGCGCAGAAATGCGGGACGTCGACAATGGCCGCAGGATCATTAGCCATTACCACGAGGATATCGCCCGCCTCCAAAGACTTTAGTCGCTTGCGTGCTTTGAGCACTGGCAGGGGGCAGAGCAGCCCGATCGCATCAAGTTCGTATTTCGCCATGTGAGGGGATTATGCCGCATGTTACAGCTTGTAAACACAAGTGTGACGAAAGGTAGGGTGACGCGCTTGCGGAGTTGTCTTATCTGCAAATCAAGGAGACGCCATGCTTGATGCAGTCACACTCTTGGATGCGACGCTGCTGCCCGCAATCGCCATCGCGATCGTGGCTGGTCTTTTATCGTTTCTTAGCCCCTGTGTATTGCCCATTGTGCCGCCTTATCTGGCCTATATGGGCGGGGTGTCCGTCACAGACATGGATGCGGATGTTGCAGCACGGCGTCGGGTGATCGTCGCAGCGCTCTTCTTTGTTTTGGGCCTTTCGACTGTCTTTATTTTCTTAGGAATGGCTGCGTCTGTATTTGGTCGCGCGTTCCTCCAGTACCAAGAATGGTTCATCTATATCGCCGGCGTGGTTGTGATGATCTTCGGGACGCATTTTCTTGGCATCTTTCGCATCGGGTTTTTACAGCAAGAGGCACGTGTCGATGTGGGGGATCGCGGCGGGTCAGCCTTTGGGGCTTATATCCTTGGCCTCGCCTTCGCCTTCGGTTGGACGCCGTGTATCGGGCCAATCTTGGGTGCAATCCTGGGGCTGGCCGCGTCGGAGGGCGACGTGGCGCGTGGAACAACTCTTTTGGCCTTCTACGCTGTCGGTCTAGGCATCCCGTTCTTGCTAGTCGCGGTATTCTTTCCACGGCTCAAGGGGGCGATGGCGTGGATGCGCCGGCATATGAAAGTGATAGGGCGGATTTCGGGGCTTTTGCTACTGACTGTGGGTCTCTTGATGGTCACCGGCCATTTCACCGCGCTCAGTTATTGGCTGGTCGAACAATTCCCAGCCCTTGCTGTGCTGGGCTAGAGGCTTATTTCCGTCGAATTTTCTGTGTATATATTGGCCAAGCAAAAGGCTGAGTAGGCTCTGTCACAGGCTCAAACCAGTGCGAGCGTCAGATGACGTCGGGTGTTCTATGTACTCTGCTACGACCCGATTCACCCCCGTCGCTTTAGGGAGCTTTATCGCAAAGAAAGTGTGAAGCAGGTCAAGATCAGCGGGTAGGAGATTGGGATTGCAGCCAAGGAGGGGTTGAGCGGTATGGCTGGCGGGCGGCGGCAAAGATTGATGGCGCGACGACAGTTGCGGACATTGAGGTGCTGGTGTTGTTCGACATCGTGCGCGACAGCATGTCAAACTCGATCCCTGCGACCTACTGGCAGCTTTTGCGGACCTCTTGGACCTATATAGCCAGCGGCGCATTGCGCCGTCTGGTGTGGCTGCGGAAGGGCCCCGTCATCGCGGCGCTCTATCCCGTTGGTATGCTCCTGGGTCAGTTGCTTTTGGCGCTTCTTTTGGGCGCGCTATTTTCCCGTGTGCTGGAGTGGGGCATTAACCTTCCTGCCGATTACTTTGGCTGGCCCGTCGTGTTCCCGTGGTTTGTGAACTGGCCGATCATTTTGGCCGTTGGCGTCTATGCCTTACCGTGGTTCCACGGAAAAGATAGCAAATTCTACGCCTATTACCTGATGCACGATTATGCTTATTCGGCACGCTGGAAGTGGGCCAACCTGCCCACTTTGGAAGCGCGGATGGCGGAGTTTAAGGAGACGATTGGAGAGGCTTTTCGGTCGGTTGTGGATGAGGTTTTGGTTGCCGGCCATTCCTCCAGCGCACATCTGGGCGTGTCGGTGCTTGCCGATTTGATCCGTGAGGGTGGCGTGCCGAGCAATCGTCCGGCGCATCGGTGCAATGCCATTGATCCAAAGGTTGCAGCGAGACTCTCTGAACGGAGACTAAGAGAATTTGAACGTCTGGAAAGTCAGTCCCTGACCAGGATCCGTGGCGCTCTTTGCGCCTGCGAGTAGTCGCTACTCCGCAGGTATGAGGCGGCCTTCTGGGGAGGGCCGCCTTTTTATTTGTGCGTCAACGTTTCCAAGACAAAAACGCGGATCGCTGAGGCGAGGCCAATGTCCCCACGGTTTGCATCAATTTCAGCCGCTAAGCCATTTATGGTTTGTCCGTTTGCTTGAGCAATGCCTTTGAATTCGGACCAGAAGATATCTTCTAAGGACACGCTTGTGCGGTGGCCCTTGAGCGTCAGCGACCGCTTAACAGGGCGACCGCTAGTCATCTTCGAACTTCAGTTCTGATAGGCGTTTGCTAGCCTGCTCATTGCGTGCGGCATCCAGCATGCGCTCTGCCTTCGTGCGCCCAAACTTGATCGAGTTCTGAACCGCGCGGGCCTTTTCTTCAGCCCGTGCTTTGGCTTTGCGCACTTTGTTCAGATTGATCGGCTTCATTTCGGGCCGATCATATCCTCAGGACGGACCACCCGGTCAAAGGTTTCTTCATCGACAAAGCCCAGCTTAATGGCTTCTTCCTTCAGCGTTGTCCGATTTTTGTGTGCGGTTTTGGCGACTGTTGTGGCGTTGTCGTAGCCAATGGTTGGGGCGAGGGATGTCACTAGCATCAGGCTTTCGCGCATCAGTTGATCGATCCGACCTTCATCGGCTTTGATGCCCACAACGCAGTTGTTAGTAAAGGCGCTCGCCGCGTCACCGATCAGTTGCATGGATTGCAGCACGTTGTACGCCATCATCGGCTTCATTACGTTCAGTTCGAAGTGACCTTGCGATCCGGCAAAGCCCACGGCGGCATCATTGCCCATCACATGTGCGCAGACCTGCGTGATGGCCTCAACCTGTGTCGGGTTTACCTTGCCGGGCATGATCGAAGACCCAGGCTCATTCTCCGGCAGCATCAACTCACCCAAGCCGCAGCGTGGACCGGAGCCGAGGAAGCGGATATCGCAAGCGATTTTGTAGAGGCTGGCAGCAACGGTTTTCAGGGCACCCGACATTTCAACAAGCGCGTCATGGGCGGCCAGAGCTTCAAATTTGTTTGGAGCTGTGACAAAAGGCAGACCCGTGATGTCCGCCATATTCTTTGCGACGGTTTCGGCCCAGCCTTTCGGCGTGTTGAGACCTGTTCCCACCGCTGTGCCGCCTTGTGCTAACTCGTAGATCGCGGGCAGGGCGGCTTTGATCCGGCGGATGCCCATAGCGACCTGATGGACATAGCCGCTGAACTCTTGCCCAAGCGTCAGGGGGGTGGCGTCCATCGTGTGCGTGCGTCCGATTTTGATGATGTGCTCGAACTCTGCCTGTTTTGCCTTCAACGCCTCATGCAGCTTTTCCAGGCCGGGCAAGAGCACGTCATGGGCTGTCGTGGCCACGGCGATGTGCATGGCAGTGGGGAAGGTGTCGTTAGACGATTGCCCCATATTGCAGTGATCGTTGGGATGCACTGGATCTTTTGAGCCGATCTCACCCCCGAGGATTTCGATCGCGCGATTAGAGATCACCTCATTCGCGTTCATGTTGGATTGCGTGCCGGAGCCTGTTTGCCAAACCACGAGCGGGAAATGATCGTCGAGCTTTCCAGCTACGACTTCAGATGCCGCTTCGATCATTGCGTCGGCTTTGGTTGCGTCCAGTTTGTCACGATCTTTGTTGGCCATCGCGCAGGCCTGTTTGATGACGCCAAGCGCATGGACAATGGCGACCGGCTGTTTTTCCCAGCCAATCGGAAAATTTTGGAGAGAGCGCTGCGTTTGCGCGCCCCAATACCGGTCTGCGGGGACCTCAAGTGGGCCAAAGCTGTCGGTTTCGGTGCGGGTTTTGGTCATCTGGCTCTCCCTCATCAGAATTTACGTTCTGATTAGCCAGCAGGCCAGAAATGCGCAATGGCGCTATTTGCGGAATTGGTCCAGGGAGACGACATCAGCCTGTTGTTGCTGAGGTACGTCGTCTTCCGCCATCTCCTCCATCGGCGCTTCTTGCGCGGCTTCTTCCTCGGCGTCTTCATCGTCGTCAGAGGGTTCAGTTTCCAGCCGCAAGCCAAATTCAACAGACGGATCCACGAATGTCTTGATCGCGTCGTAGGGTATATACATTAGCTCAGGATTTTCGCCAAAGTTGAGCGTGATGGCAAAGCCTTCGTCGGTCACGTTCAAGTTCTCAAACCAATGCTGAATGACGATGGTCATTTCATCGGGGTACCGGTCCGAAAGCCAATCAGCCAGTTCCACGTCTGGATGCATTGTATCGAAGGTCACAAAGAAATGGTGTTCACCGGGAAGGCCATCTTTTTGCACATCTGTGAGTACATTCTGAATAAGGCTGCGCATCGCTCGGTGCATCAGATTTCCGTAATCGATGTGGCGTGTCATGGCGGCCCTCAACTCTCGATACGTCCACCATAGAGGATTCGATGGAGGTTGAAAGGGGCGTTCGGAAATGTCGCTTGTGGGGGACAGGTACTAGCCAAGCAGACGGCTGAGTTCGCGCAGGATCTTTTGTCGAATGGCGCGCGGGTAGTCGATATGTCGCCGCGCCGTCAGCACAAACCCGTCGCGTGTGATGACCGTCCGCTGGTAGAAATTCGTGATCGCAATGCCCATCGATTCAATCGCAATGCCGTTGATGGTGACGCCTTGGCGTTCTGCCGTGTTTCGTGCGGCCGCCGTGTCAGCGCCCGCATTCGGCGTGCCATTGCCAGAGATGTCGATGACTTTGCGCAGGCAGTCAGGAACATCTGCGAATTGCTCGAGCGAGAAATAGATCGCCTCTGCCGGAGCTGTGTCTGACAGAACAAATGCACGTTCCAGCCCCAGCGCCCGTTGCGCAAACAGCACGGCATCCAATTCCGTATTGACATGGGTCCACGGGATGGAGACCTCTTGCTTGTCCTCGTCCGACCATTGGATCATCATCATGGCCGCCTGAGACTCGACCATCGTTGCGACGATTTCAGGATCACGCAGGACATTGGCAAGACCATCTCGCTGCAACCGCCATTCGCCTGGATCAACAGAGTTGGAAACGTCGATTGTCAGGATAAGGGCTGTGTCACAGGCGGAGACTGATTGGGCCCCTAGCAAGAACAAAGCCGAACAGAGAGCAGAGCGCAGCATCTGAGCACTTGGGCAAATCTTACGTGTTTCTGCAAGTATCATTGCTGGTTTCCCGTAAAACTTACCAAAAGCTGTAATGACAAAACTGTGATCGGGGGCTTGCAGTTAGCGAATATGCTCAATCTTGGGCGTTATCACCATGAGTAGGAAGGTACATTGTGTCGTTTCATTTTAAGACTCTGGTGGGTTTGGCAGTTGCAGCAGTTTCCCTTGCGGCGTGCGGTGATGAACAGGTCACCAACGTCTCTAGCTCACTGAACAGGAATGTGGTTATCGTAGACCAAACCGGTGCCACCATCTGGGAATTCTACGGGTCACGTATTTCGACGAATTCATGGGAAGAAGATATTCTTGGCTCAACGATTCTGTCGAATGGCGAGTCCGTGAACATCGATTTTGATGATGGTACTGATTCCTGTGTCTTTGACATGCGCGCAGTCTTCCGTGACGTCAGCGCGATTGTGCAAAACGGAGTTGATGTCTACCGCGTCACTTCGGTTACTTTCCGTTAAACCAAGCGTAGCCTGCGTTCAGTTTTGGGGCTTAGCCGAATAACGTGATGTTCGAAATGCAGGTTTCTGTTGCCAGGTACCTGCGGACCCCGCCTATGGTCGCAAAACCGTAGGAGTTAAGGTTTCAGTCTTAGGAACTGCTTAAGCAGCTACTGCAACTGGAGCATGGTTGTCATTTGCAACTATACATTTTGAACCGATAACGGTGGTATCTCACCGAAACAAAGCTAACCCCTTTAGACGTTCGTCGATCCTATTTCGGCCCCATGATCCCCAAATGAAGGATGTTTGGTGGAGCCGCCGGGTACCGCCCCCGGGTCCGATCCGCTTATTATGAGCGCGTTTATGTTCATAGTCCCGGAGGACATGCCAAATATAGGTGAGGGGCCTGCACCGCGCAAGGCGCGAATGCCACCGATCAATTTGTACAATTCATCCTATTTTGTCCAAAATTTGGATTGCGGGGGCAGACCATGATTGACTATCTGGCATTGGCATTTGTGTTTCTTTTTGCAGATGTGGTTGCTATTTCCATCTCATCGCGGCTGGGACTTGGATCGGTTCTTGGCTAATTGATCGCGGGCATTGTTATCAGCCCGGACCTTGCGGTTTTGGGCGTGGATGTCATCGCCATCAAGCATTTTGCGGAGTTTGGCGTTGTCATGATGCTGTTCCTCGTCGGGCTTGAGTTGGAACCGTAGTTGCTGTGGCAAATGCGCGCCAAGCTTTTTGGGCTTGGTGGTGGGCAGGTGGGGATCACCACAGTGCTTATCACGGGGATCGCGATGGCCTTTGGACAGCCTTGGACCATCGCTTTGGCGATTAGTCTTGTGCTGGCGCTATCGTCGACGGCCATTGTTCTTCAGACCTTGAACGAGAAGGGCTTGATGAAGAGTGATGGTAGGTAGTCGGGCTTTTCCGTTTTTCTTTTCCAAGACCTTGCCGTCATCCCAATGCTCGCGCTGATCCCACTTTTGGCGATGCCGGACTTGATAGATGTCGCTGCCGCTGCTGACGCCCACGGCGGGATAGAGTTGCATGCGTCTGACGCCGCTCACGGCGATGAAAGCCACGCGGATGATGACCAACATGATGATGGGCCCGGCAGCAGTATGAGCCTTGTAGATGGGCTGAACGGCTGGCAGACCGCCCTTGTGACTATTGGCGCGGTCGCGGCTGTTGTCCTCGGCGGGAGCTATCTAACACGTCCGGTCTTCCGCTTTGTCTCTGTCGCCAATTTGCGTGAACTTTTCACGGCGACGGCCTTGATGATGGTTGTGGGTATTGCGCTTCTGATGTCGCTAGTCGGCCTCTCCGCCGCGTTTGGGACATTCCTCGCGGGGGTAGTGTTCGCCAACAGTGAATATCGCCACGTGTTGGAGTCCGACATCGATCCGTTTAAAGGTCTGCTGCCGGGGCTTTTCTTCACGACCATTGGCACGGGGATCAACTTTGCGCTGCTGTCGGAAAACCTGATGCTGATCCTAGGGCTGACCATTGGGTTGATGGTCGTGAAGGGCGCGGTTCTTTACGTCCTCGGCACGATCTTCGGCTTGCGCGGCACAGACCGCTGGTTTTTGACCCTTGGCTTGGCGCAAGCGGGTGAATCTGGCTTTGTCTTGCTGTCCTTCACCGTTGCCAATTCGCTCATTCCGTCAACGACTGCGGATCTTCGTCGCTGGTGGTCGCGTTGTCGATGCTGCGGACGCCAACGCTCTTTATCCACTATGAACGCGTGATCGCCCCATGATACACGGAGGTGTCCGATAGGAATCCGGATGAGATTGATGTTAAGAACCATGTTATCATCGCCGGCAGCGGATTTGTTGGCGGGCTGATCAACCGGATGCTGAAAGCGGCGGGGTTCGAGGCGACGCTCATCGATTACAGCTCAAAACATCCGGAGAATCTGCGCACGTTTGGCTTTCACAATTATTTTGGGGACGCGGTGCGTCCGGACTTGCTTCACCCAGCGGGGATTAAGGACGCCAAGCTGTTCAACATATCGATCGATAACAAAGACCAAATCACCGAATTGACGCGCTATATTCACCAAAACTAATCTCATGTACACATCCTCGTCCGCGCCATCGACCGCGATCATGTCTATGAACTATGGGCCGCAGGGTCGCGCGATATTGTTCGAGAAACCTTCGATAGTTCCATCCGCATGGGGCGATCGGCTTTTGAGGCGATGGGCATTCAGAAGGATCACGCGCAAGAAATGGCGGATAAATTTGTGAAGATGGACCGCAAGGCGATGCTGGCCGTCACGGATGTCCACGACCCGAATATTCCGCCCGACGAAAACGAGGCCTACGTGGCGCTTGTGCTGGAAATGCTTGGTCCTTGGCAGGCGGAGGTCAATCAATAGATGAACGACATCTGTGCCAAGGACATACCTTATGATCCTGAGGAAGCGGCCTCCTAATGGCCGCTAGTCTTCGCTCTCGAATTTCAAAGCTGCGCCGTTGATGCAGTACCGTAAGCCCGTTGGCGCGGGACCGTCTGGGAAGACGTGACCAAGGTGACCTTCGCAACGGTTGCAGTGCACTTCCGTCCGGGTCATGAAGAAACTGCGATCGGTTTTCTCACCAACCATGTCTGGATCAAGCGGCTGGTAGAACGAAGGCCAGCCGGTGCCGCTTTCAAACTTGGTGTTCTGATCAAACAGCGGAGCATCACAGCCCGCGCAGCGGAAGGTTCCGGGATCTTTAGGGAAGTTGTCATTGGTGCCAGCCCGTTCGGTGCCGTGTTTCCGAAGCACCTTATATGCGAGGTCAGACAATTGAGCGCGCCATTCAGCATCAGATTTGACAACTTTGTCCATTTGCTTCGTCCTTCCGTTACGATGACCCGTAATCTAGGTAGAAAAAGGCCGGCTCCAAGGGTGCATTGATGACAATTGCGTTTTCAATTGGTCGGTTCGTTGTAACATTTGCTGCGACGCCAGCGGATGCGAAGGGGTGCCAAGAGCTACGGCATCAGCATTTCTTTGGCTGTGCGGGGGTGGACGCGGATGAGTTTGCCCCTTTGTGTTGTCACATAATGGTGCGCCGCGATGGCGATCTTGTTGCGACTGCTTGGACTTTGCTGTTTGCGTTAGGGGCAGAGATGAAGACGAGATATTCTGTCCAACAATATGATTTATAATCATTTTTTATCTCCAATCTCCCATGCTAGAAATTGGCTGGCTTTGTGTAGCAGATGTCACTTTTCGATTTGAGGCATTGCGGGCGTGCTGGGGTGCATTGGCGCAGATTGTGGATCGAAAGAGTGTTGTGCTCATGTTTGGATGTTCCAGTTTTGAGGGCGTTGATCCAGCGTGCTACCAAGATGCCTTTGCTTTCTTGGCTGAAAACTATCGGGCCCCGGATGCGTTAATCCCGCGCAAACGAAGTGCGGAAACCTTTGATCTTCCCAAGGGCCACCCCTTCGACAAGAAACGCGCCATTGCGCAACTGCCGCCCTTGCTCCGCACATATCTCAGCTTGGGTGGTTGGGTCAGCGATCATGCGGTGGTGGACCGTAATTTGAACACCCTTCACGTGTTAACAGCGCTCGAGATCGCCGCTATCCAGAAGCTCGGGCGCGTGCTCTGCGCGCGATGGTTTGATTTAGACGCTTGCGCCGCTGCTGCGTCTTGCGTAGCAGACGCGAATGGCGCGCACTCCACTACTCCAACTCAGTGATATTTCCCTCACGTTTGGCGGGGATCCTGTTTTTGATGACCTATCTTTGGCCATCCAGCCGGGCGACCGCGTGGCACTGGTTGGTCGCAATGGTTCCGGCAAGTCGACGCTGATGAAAGTGATGGCGGGGCTGGTGGAGGCAGATGCCGGCACTGTGATCGCGGCACCTGGCGTGAGCGTCGGTTATATGGAACAGGATCCGACGATGGCCGGATTTTCAACCTTAGGCGACTATGCGGCGAGCGGCATTGATCCCTCGGAAACCTACCGTGTGGAGATGGTGGCGGAAGGCTTGAAATTTGACCCCGCAGGCGACGTTTCAACCGCATCTGGCGGGGAGCGGCGCCGCGCCGCCTTGGCAAAACTGATGGCCGAAGCGCCCAAATTGATGTTGCTTGATGAGCCGACCAACCATCTTGATATCGAAGCGATTGCATGGCTGGAGGCGGAGTTGCAGCAGACCCGTGCGGGCTTTTTCGTCATTTCCCACGACCGCGCGTTCCTGCGGGCTTTGAGCCGTGCAACGCTTTGGATCGACCGTGGTGTGGTGCGGCGGATGGACGGGGCGTTCGATAAGTTCGAGCCGTGGCGGGAAAAAGTGTGGGAGGAAGAAGACCTCCAACGTCATAAGCTTAACCGCAAGATCAAAGCCGAAGCACGGTGGGCTGTTGAAGGGATTTCTGCCCGCCGCAAGCGCAATATGGGCCGTGTGCGGGCTTTGCAGGAGCTGCGGGCGGAGCGGGCCTCTCAAATCAAACGGCAAGGCACGGCGGCTCTGTCTTTGGACGCCGGACCCGCAAGCGGCAAGAAAGTGATTGAGGCGGACGGCATCTCGCTGACCTTTGGTGACAAGCGCATCGTGCGGGGTTTTGACTTGAAGGTGCAGCGCGGGGATCGTGTTGCCTTTGTCGGCCCAAACGGTGTCGGGAAAACAAGTATTATCAAGATGTTGCTTGGTGATCTTGAACCTGACAGTGGCACTGTCAAACGCGGCACAAACTTGCAGATCACGGTGTTCGATCAGGCGCGTGCGCAGTTGAATCCAGACGAAAGCCTGTGGGACAACCTGGTTAACGATCCAGAGATGGGTGTCAGTGGCAAAGCGGATCAGGTGATGGTCCGTGGGAAGACGAAACACGTTGTCGGCTATCTGAAAGAGTTTTTGTTTGATGAGGCGCAGGCCCGTGCGCCGGTCAGATCGCTGTCTGGCGGCGAAAAGGCGCGGCTGTTGCTAGCGCGGTTGATGGCGCGAGAGAGCAACCTGCTCGTGCTCGACGAGCCGACGAACGATTTGGATATTGAGACGCTCGATCTGCTTCAGGACATTTTGGGCGACTATGATGGCACCGTCTTGCTTGTCAGTCACGATCGCGACTTTCTAGATCGCGTGGCCACGACGACTGTCGCGATGGAAGGGGATGGCTCTACTGTCGTCTATGCGGGCGGCTGGTCAGATTATCAGGCGCAGCGTGGGGAAAGGCCAAAGGTCGCGGTTGAAAAAGCCCCGTCAAAGCCGCAGGTTGCTAAAGAGAAACCAAAGTCGGAAAATGCCCAAGTAGGGCTTTCCTTCACTGAAAAGCATCGTCTCGAAGAATTGCCATCTGTCATGGACCGCCTCACAGCCGAAATTGCGAAGCTGGAAGAGTTGTTGGCTGCCCCCGAATTCTTCTCCGCCAATCCGGTCAAATTCCAGAAAGCGACGGAGGCTTTGACAGAGCGGCAAACTGCGCTTGCCGCTGCTGAGGATGAGTGGCTTACGCTCGAAGAAAAAGCCACGGGCACCTAAGGAGAGGAGGCCCGAAGGCCCCCTATGAATCTCAAAAGACTAACCGTCGAAATCGACCTCTTCCATGATCCGCAGCGCAGTGGCGCGGTGACCCGCGATTGTGGTCAGATCGACGCCATCAGGTGTGAATGTGCCCCAGCCCGCGACCAGCTCTGACAGCGGCGCGTCGACGAGGACGGGGTATTCATAATTCACTTCCGCATAGATCGCTTGCGATTCCGGTGTCACAAGGAACTCCATCAGTTGCAACGCCTCATCCCTGTTCGGTGCGGATTGGGTCATGGCGATGCCTGAAACGTTCACATGCGTGCCACCGGCGGCGAAGGATGGGAACACGATACGCACACTGTCTGCCCATGCCTGCTGCTCCTCATTCGCCAGCATTTTGCCCATGTAGTAGGTGTTGCCCAAGCTGATGTCGCATTCACCCGCCCAGATTGCTTTCACTTGCGCACGGTCATTGCCTTGCGGGCTGCGAGCGAGGTTGGCTTTGACGCCTGCAGCCCAGTCTTTGGCCGCGTCTTCTCCAACGTGGTCGATCACAGCAGAGACGAGCGCCAGCGTGTAGTTATGAACACCAGAGCGCGTGCAAATGCGACCATTCCATGTGTCAGACGCAAGGTCTTCATAGGTGGTGATTTCGCCATCAGCGACCCGATCTTTGGAGGCATAAACGATGCGGGCGCGGGTGGTGAGGGCGAACCAAAGGTCGTCCGCGCTGCGAAGGTCCGCCGGGACTGCATTCTTCAGGACGTCACTGTCGACAGGTTGCAGGACATCGGCGTCCACAACGCGTTGCAGGTTGGCGATATCAACGGTCATCACAAGATCAGCGGGTGAGCGGGCGCCTTCGGCCTTCAAGCGTTCGACCAATCCGTCATCAACAAACTGGAGCGACACGTCGATTCCGGTTTCAGCCGTGAAGGCATCCATCACCGGTTGAATCAAATCCGGCTGCCGTGTCGTGTAGATCGTCACGTCTGCAAGTGCGGGCGCTGTGACAGCGGCCAATGTGGTGGAGAGAAGAAGGGTACGAAAAGTCATGTTAGGCTCCAGTTTCTGATGCCTTCTGTAAACCCGACTAAATTAGTTAGGTCAATACCTAAATAAATTTGTCAGGATTTATGTGGGCGATTTTTCGCGGAGCTTCTCAGCATCCCAGAGCGCGTCCATTTCGTCGAGGTTGCTGTCGGCTGGAGTTTTCCCTTGCTCGGCCAAAGCATCTTCTATCGCCTCAAACCTGCGTGTGAATTTTGCGTTTGCCGCGCGCAGCGCTTCTTCGGGATCAATGGAAAGATGCCGCGCGAGGTTGGCCATGACGAACAACAGATCCCCGTATTCTTCTGTCATCTCAGTGTGGCTGAGCGTGTCACGGGCTTCGGTCAGCTCACCCGCTTCCTCCGCAATCTTATCCACCACAAAGGCCACATCGGGCCAATCAAACCCGACCCGCGCGGCGCGTTCTTGTAGCTTCACCGCGCGTGTCAGGGCAGGAAGACCAATCGCGACCCCATCAAGCGTGCGGCCTTGATCCTTGCCTGCGCGTTCAGCCGCTTTGATCTTTTCCCAGTCAGCAGTTTGCTGTTCAGGGGACTTGTCGCGGCTCTCATCGCCAAAGACATGCGGGTGGCGGGTGACCATCTTGTCCGCGATGTTCTTGACCACGCTTTCAAAAGTGAAATGCCCAGCCTCCGACCCCATCTGTGTGTGGTAGACGGTCTGCAACAAAAGATCACCCAATTCGCCCTCAAGCTCCGCCCAATCATCACGGGCGATGGCGTCTGCAACCTCATAGGCTTCTTCGATGGTGTAGGGCGCGATGGAGGCGAAATCCTGCTCAATATCCCACGGGCAACCCGTTTCTGGATCGCGCAAACGCCGCATGATTTCCAGCAAGCGCGGCATGCCACCGTTCGGATCGGTGATGAGTGTATCTTCTGCCATTGCATCGGCCTTTCATCTGCTATCATGTGATGTGTAGCCTTGGGCCGGTCGGAGGGAAAGCCATGCCAGTTTTGAATCGCATTGCCGCATTTGCCGACGACATGAAGGCGTGGCGCAGACACCTCCACGCGCATCCCGAAATTGGGTTTGACTGTCACCAGACGGCGGCTTTTGTGGTGGAGCGCCTCAAGGAATTTGGCATCACCGAAATCCACGAAGGGATTGCAACCAGCGGGGTTGTCGCGATCATCGACGGGCAGGGTGATGGGCCAACGATTGGACTGCGCGCGGATATGGATGCCCTGCCGATGACGGAGGAAACGGGACTCGATCACGCCTCAACCATCGACGGTGCCATGCATGCTTGCGGCCACGATGGGCACACAACGATGCTGCTGGGGACCGCGAAATATTTGGTGGAGACGCGGAATTTTGTGGGGCGCGTCGCGCTTATTTTCCAACCAGCTGAGGAAAACTACGGCGGCGCGGGTGTTATGGTGGATGAAGGTGTGTTGGACCGTTTTGACATTGGCCAAATCTATGCGCTCCACAATGCGCCGGACCTGCCGGTTGGATATTTCTCCACCACTCCAGGGGCAATCATGGCGGCGGTCGATACGATTCACATCCATTTCGAAGGTGTCGGCGGTCATGGAGCCTATCCGCACGAAACCATTGATCCGGTCGTGGCGGCGGTGAGCACGGCACAGGCGATCCAAACCATTGTCAGCCGCAACCATGACACACGGGGACTCTTGGTGATCTCTGTCACGCAAATCCACACAGGCTCAGCCGATAACATTGTCCCGCAAACGGCTTACCTCAACGGCACTGTGCGGACGTTTGACAAGGACGTGCAAGCGATGGTGAAGCGGCGGTTGCAGGAGATTGTCGACGGCCAAGCTGCGAGCTTTGGCGTGAAGGCGGTGTTGGACTATGAAGTCGGCTATCCCGCGACGTTCAATGCGGCGGCGGAGACGGAGTTTGCCGCAAATGTCGCACGAGAGGTTTCTGGCCCAGACGCCGTGATCGCAGATCAACCAGCCGAAATGGGGGCGGAGGATTTTGCGTTCTTCCTTGAAAAGCGCTCCGGTTCCTACCTCTTTGTCGGCAACGGCGACAGCGCCGGACTGCATAACACGGCCTATGATTTCAATGATGAGGTTTCGGTGACAGGTGCGTCGTTCTTTGCCCGCCTTGTTGAGACGGCCCAACCCATCACTCGGTAGCTTGACGCGCTTGGGGCCTTCGCGTCTAGTGATGCGAAAGAAAAGGGGAGGTGCGCGATGTCGTTGGCAAAGGCGCGGACAGCAGTTGATCGGGCATTCGCGGAAGACGATCCGCGTGGGTTGGCTTATGAGAACGCCTTTGGCGGTGCGACCTCCTTCCTTCGGCGCAAGTATACCAAGGATTTGAGCGGTTTCGACCTGGCCGTGACAGGTGTACCGTTCGACCAAGCTGTGACGCATAGGCCCGGCACCCGCTTTGGCCCCCGCGCCATTAGGGAGGCATCCAGCCTTCAGCCATTTGATCCACCGATTTACTGGGACGGGTTTGATCCGCTGTCTGAGTTTGCCATCGCGGATTACGGCGATTTGGCGTTTGACTATGCCAATGTCGCGGGCGTGCCTGATCTTCTTCAAGACCACATTAAGGGGATTTTGGATCGGAACTGCTCTGCCATCACGTTGGGTGGCGATCACTTCATCACCTTGCCGATCCTCAAGGCCTATGCCGAGAAGTACGGACCGATGTCCGTCATTCAGTTTGATGCGCATTCGGACCTTTGGCCGGATGACGACATGTCCCGCATCGATCATGGGACGATGATGTATAAAGCGGTGAAGCTTGGCGTGATCGACGTGTCATGCTCGATCCAGATCGGGATCCGCACAGTATGTGACGACTACCTCGGGATGCCCTTCATTGATGCGCGGACGGTGCATGAAAAAGGCTGTGGCTGGGTTACGGAGGAGGTGAAACGCCGCGTTGGGGATCATCCAACCTACATCACCTTTGACATCGACGCGCTTGATCCAGCCTATGCGCCGGGGACGGGGACACCTGTTTGGGGCGGGCTTCATTCTTGGCAAGCAGCAGCAATGTTGCGCGACTTGGCTGGTATCAACATGGTCGGTGGCGACTGCGTGGAGGTGTCGCCCCCCTACGACACGACCGGCGCAACAGCGATTGCGGGCGCACATGTGGCGATGGAACTCTGCTGTCTCAACCTATGGAACAAACGGACCGCCTGATGCCTGAAATGCCGATCAGCGGGAACGATCTGGCGCGGTTCTCTGGCCCACAGACGTTCATGCGATTGCCTGAGGCGTCGTTAGCCGAGGGGCTTGATGTTGGGTTCATCGGCGTGCCGATGGACATTGGGACAAGCTGGCGATCTGGCACCCGTTTCGGGTCCAAGCAATTGCGCCAAGAAAGCGCAATGATCCGGCCTTACAACATTCAGACGGGGGCTGCGCCATTTGATGCCTTGCACTGTGCCGACCTTGGGGATGTGCCAATCAATACGTTTTCGCTCAGTGACACTCTACACATTATCAAAAAAACGTTTGATGCACATCTGAAGCACGACTTTGTGCCGATGACACTTGGTGGCGATCATTCCCTGACGTTGCCGGTGCTCAGGGCAATCGCGGAAAAGCATGGGCCCGTCGCCCTGGTCCACGTCGATGCCCATGCCGATGTGAATGATGAGATGTTTGGAGAACGGGAAACCCACGGAACTGTTTTCCGTCGTGCGTATGAGGACGGGCTGATCACCGCGGACAAAGTGTTTCAAATCGGGCTCCGGGGCACGGGCTATACCGCCGATGATTTCCGTGAGGCGGCTGGTTGGGGCTTTCAGCAATGGCTGGCGCTTGACCTGTGGCACAAATCGCTGACGCCTTTGGCGGCAAATATCCGGCAACAAATCGGGGATCAGAAGACCTATATCACCTATGACATCGACAGTTTGGATCCAGCGTTCGCACCCGGCACAGGCACGCCAGAGATTGGCGGCCTGACAACAGCTCAAGCAATGGAACTGATCCGTGGGCTGCGTGGGCTAAATATTGTGGGATGTGACCTTGTTGAGGTCTCGCCACCCTACGATCCATCTGGCAATACCGCGCTCACAGGGGCAAATCTGATGTTTGAAATGCTGTCGATTTTGCCCGGCGTGCCGTTGCGATAAAGGACAAATACATGCTGGATTATGTCATTGCGCTTGCGATTTTTGCCGTCCTTGCAGTGGTCATCTACATCCGGCTATCGCCCAGTGATATTCCGAAATACAACCAATGTGCGGAGCCGCGCGAGATTGGGGACTATAATTTCGATGCTGGCTTCATTGCCGTCCGTGCGATGACGATTTCTGAAACGGACATGCGCGGCGCAATCAATCGCGTTATTCTGCAGACACCCCGCACGAGGCGGGTCGCGGGCACGCTTGAGTCCAATGCGATCACCTACGAAACGCGCTCTTTGCTGTTTGGATTCCCAGATTTCGCGACCGTTTCTTTCTTGCAACCGCGTGAGGTTGGCAATGAGACGCCGCTTTTAGTGATCGACAGTCGGTTGCGGTTTGGCCTTTATGGTATGGGTGTAAACAGGCGACGGGTTTTGGGCTGGCTCGAGCAGCTTGGCCCCTTGACCGTCGCCCCATAAGTCGCCACATCGCTCGTCATGATCGCACAAGAAAAAATCGCGCAACTGATTGATCGGTTTCAGTTCATTGAAGCCAAGATGTCGAGCGGCCTTGAAGGGGCAGAGATTGCGGCTTTGGCCAAAGAATATGCTGAGCTGAAACCGGTCGTGGAAACCGTAAGCGCGTATAAAGACCTCGCTGATCAGATTGCCCAAGCCGAAGAAATGCTCACCGATCCTGAGATGAAGGAATTGGCAGAGGCTGAGTTGCCGGAATTGCGGGAGCAGTTGGAAGCGTCAGAACACGGTGTGCAACTAGCGCTCTTGCCGAAGGATGCCGCGGACGGGCGACCTGCGCTGCTGGAAATTCGACCTGGCACTGGTGGCGATGAGGCGGGGCTTTTCGCAGCTGATTTGTTACGCATGTATCAGCGCTACGCCGAAAACCTAGGCTGGTCGTTTGAAATTCTTGAGCAAAGCTTGAGTGAACTAGGCGGCATCAAAGAAGTCACCGCACGGGTTGCGGGCGAGGGCGTTTTTGCGCGGCTTAAGTTTGAGAGCGGTGTGCACCGCGTGCAGCGCGTGCCGGAGACGGAAAGTGGTGGCCGCGTGCACACCTCCGCCGCAACGGTTGCCGTTCTGCCCGAAGCTGAAGATGTAGATATTGAGATCAATCCAGCCGACATCCGCATCGATACAATGCGCGCGAGCGGGTCAGGTGGTCAGCACGTGAACACGACCGATTCCGCTGTGCGGATCGTGCATGAACCCACAGGTATCATTGTCGTAAGTTCGGAGAAGTCCCAGCACCGAAATCGCGAGATTGCGATGCAGGTTCTCAAGACACGGCTCTATGATCTGGAGCGGCAGAAAGCGCACGATGAACGCTCCGCGGATCGGAAGGCTCAAGTGGGATCGGGGGATCGGTCAGAGCGTATCCGAACCTACAACTTCCCGCAGGGCCGGATGACCGATCACCGGATCAATCTGACGCTCTATTCCTTGGGCCAAGTGATGCAGGGTGATCTGGATGAGACCATTGACGCGTTGATTGCCGATGCTCAAGCGACCCTACTTGCGGAAATGGGCGAGTGACGTCTGAGCAAAGCGTTCAAAAATTGATCGCTAAGCTTGTATTGCAATTGGACCAATCAGGAGTTGCTAATCCCAAACGCGATGCGCGACTGCTTGTTGCACTGTCGCTTGGGATCGACCTGGGGCGGTTGACATTGCATCTGCACGATCCGGTGGACGACGGCGCATTTGAGCGGGCGCAGGCGCTGGTTGAAAGGCGCAAGGCCCGAGAACCGATGTCTCATATCCTTGGCTATCGTGAGTTCTACGGGCGGCGCTTTGACGTGGGGCCTGACGTGCTCGATCCCCGGCCTGAGACGGAGACCCTGATCGAAGCCGCACTTTCGTACCCCTTCCAACGAATACTTGATCTTGGAACTGGTTCTGGATGTATCCTTCTGACGCTCTTAGCAGAGCGTGAGGGCAGCAAAGGGGTCGGCATTGATCTAAGTGACGCCGCCCTGACTGTTGCGCGCCGGAATGCGGAGGCGCTCGGCGTCACCGATCGCATCACTTTCGTGCAATCGGACTGGTATCAGACGGTTGATGGGCCATTTGATTTGATCGTATCAAACCCGCCTTATATCGCATCTGACGAGATGGCGACGCTGGCGCCTGAGGTGCAAAAGCACGAGCCGCGAATGGCACTCACAGACGAAGCGGATGGTTTGACGTTCTATCGCCGGATTGTGTCTGGATGCATGAATCACCTCGAACCAAATGGCCGACTGTTGGTTGAGATCGGTCCGACGCAAGCCGTCGCTGTCAGCGACATGATGGATAAAGCGGGATTAAGTAACGTCACCGTCTTTCGCGATCTTGATGGCCGCGACCGTGTTGTGAGCGGGCGCAGAGGCGCGGAATAGGTGCAAATCGGCTGCATTTTGCCGCCATAAGCCCCATCTTCTGATATTTTCCCTTGCTCTGCGCCGTTCCACATGTTTTTAGTTGTGCCATCGCCGCGAAGAGATTTCACGCTCGCTCTTCCCGATTATATCCTAATCCTTGACCGCATTCGTTGATGCCCCTCACGTGGCTCGGTCGGAACGAAAAGCAAAAGTGCGCGCTTGAGCGTTGTGAAAGTAACTTCATGAGATCTTCTAAATCACGGTCCCGCAACAAGAACCGCAACAACCGTCCTTCCGGCGGAAACATCATCAATCGGGTGTTCGACAGCTCTGGCCCAGACGGGAAGGTGCGCGGTACGCCGCAGCAGATCATTGACAAATACAATCAGCTGCACCGCGACGCGCAGTTGTCCGGCGACCGAGTGAATGCGGAAAACTTTGCGCAGCACGCCGAACACTATCTGCGGATGCTGGCCGAAGCGCAGCGCGAAGTGGAAGCGAAGCGGGAAGAGCAAGAAGCCGCCAATCGCGAACGCCAAGCGGAGCGTGATCGTGAGCGGGCAGGACGCTTGAAGGCGCAAGAAGCCGCGTCCAACGATCCTGCATCACAGGATCAGCCAGATGTGTCCGATGCGGGCGACAATGGTTTGGTTAATACACCCGAAGCACAGCCGAAATAGCGCAGACCGCACCAGCGCAAGCCGCGCAACAATCCGGTTGAGAATGCAGATTAATCAGCAGCGTCGAATGAGGGGTCTGCGCCGGAGGCGACTGAGTAAAACCGCACGAGACCTTATTGGGCCAATTCGCGCGCCAGGGCGCAAAACCCTTCAATGGGCACTTGTTCTGCGCGTTCGGTCGGCTTGATGCCTGCTGCCAGAATCCTGTCGTCGATATCAGGTGCCAAAGCCTTCAGGGCTGAACGCAGCATCTTACGGCGTTGATTGAAGCCAGCCGCCACAACCTTGTTCAAAACATCTGGGTCCGCTTCGAACCTTGGTTGAGGCAGAGCCTTTAGGTGCACAACGGCGGAGCTGACCTTGGGCGCTGGGGTAAATGCCTCCGGCGAAAGGTCGAGCACGATCCGCGGGTCTGCACGCCATTGAGACAAGATTGCCAACCGCCCATAGGCTTTGGAACCTGGTTGGGCGACGATCCGTTGCGCCACCTCCCGCTGGAACATCAGGGTCAGACTTTCCCAGAAAGGGGGCCATTCTTGCGGTGTGAGCCAGCGGACCAGCAGTTCTGTACCAACGTTGTAGGGCAGATTTGCCGCGACCTTGATAGGGTGCGTCAGGTGGGCTGTCGGGTCAAGCTCAAGTGCATCGGCATTCAGAACAGTCAGTTTGCCAGGGTAGGCGGCTTCTATCTCTGCCAGTGCGCTCATGCAGCGGCTGTCTTTCTCGATGGCCAAAACCTTCCGCGCACCTTCAGCCAAAAGCCCACGGGTCAGCCCGCCCGGTCCTGGTCCAACTTCCAGAATGTCAGAGCTGGAAAGATCCCCCGCCAAACGCGCGATTTTGGCGGTCAGGTTGAGGTCTAGGAGGAAGTTCTGACCGAGCGATTTCTTAGCAGCGATGCCATGCGTCTCAATTACCTCGCGCAGCGGTGGCAGGTTGTCGATCGTTGGCACTAGGACCGCGCCCCCGCCATTTGCGCCGCCATACGGACAGCCGCGATCATGGAGGTGGCATTCGCTTTGCACTTACCCGCGATATCAAAGGCGGTGCCGTGATCGGGGGAGGTGCGGACAAACGGGAGACCAAGCGTGACGTTCACCCCGCCTGAGAAGTCCAATGTCTTAATGGGGATGAGCGCTTGATCGTGGTACATACAGACCGCCACATCATAACCCTCGCGCGCGCCGGCGTGGAACATCGTGTCGGCTGACATCGGGCCCGCGATGTTCAAACCCTCTGACCGCAAAGCGTTCAATACGGGGATGATCATGTCGATCTCTTCCGTCCCCATCTTGCCGTCTTCCCCCGCATGAGGGTTCAGCCCTGCCACTGCAATGCGTGGGTTTTGCACGCCAAAGTCTCGCTTAAGCGCGGCGTGGGTAATGAGGATCGTATCTGTGAGCTTGGCCGTCGTCAGTTTTTCCGGCACCTCGGCAATTGGGATGTGGATTGTCACGGGCACCACGCGCAGCGCGTCACAGGCCAGCATCATCACAACTTCATCCGGACCCGTGAGTGCGGCCAGAAATTCGGTGTGGCCGGGGTATGGGAAGTCAGCACCGTCTTGCAGCGCCGCTTTGTGGATGGGTGCTGTGCAAAGTGCGGCACAGGCGCCGGATTGGACCTGCTCCACAGCCAGTTCAATCGACTGAATGATACCTTTCGCGTGACGTGCATCTGGTGTGCCAGCAACGCGCGGCGTTCCGAAATCAAGTTTCAAAACGGGCAGGTGACTTTCGCAAACCTGCGCGGCCTCTTCCCCTGATGTCACGGGCGTCCACGGCGTGCCCTCCGGCAGATGTGCAGGATCACCGATCCACATGACAGGGGTATCGTGTTTGACGACCTGCCATGCCGCGACCGTGATCTCGGGGCCAATGCCAGCAGGCTCACCGCAACTAATGACGATGGTTTGTGAGTTAGCCATTAATCGTGGCGGCTGCGCGCAGATCGGCGATGAGACCGTCGGCCAAACCCGACAAGCGCCGACTGCGCAACTGACTGCGGATCTGGTCCCGATCTGCCGGTTCGCTTTCACCGAATTGGCGGTTGCACAGCATCAGAACAACCGATGTTTGCCCCTCTGATCGTGTCAGAGTGGTGGAAACCTCTCCCGCATCCAAACGGGCTAATTCCAGCACAACGTCTTGCGGGATGTCTGCGATGGGCAAGGTGTCCCGTTCCAATACTTCTGCCGGTTGGCCCTTGGCCTCCCCATATAGATCGTCACAGGTATCAACGCGCTCTGCAACTGCCTGAGCCTCTTGAGGGGACGCAACATAATAGGCGGCGTATTCAATGGCCGTCGGGGCGCTGGCTCCGGCCGCGACCTCACGGATGCCGCGCATCTGGAAAAGGGCGATGCCGTTTGGAATTTGGATGGGCGCGGTCACTTCACCGAGATCAAGCGCCAAAAGAACAGGGCGTAGTTGTGGCGGGTAATTCGAAATCGGCAACCAACCGAGCCGCCCACCGTTGTTGCGGCTTGGCAGGGCAGAGACTTCGCGCGCCTGAGCTGAAAAAGCGGACGTGCTGGTCAAACGTGCGATTTGTTCCGCCTGCGCTAAAGCTTGCGCTGCTTCTGGGGGTGGTGCTGGAATGATGATTTCGGACAAAAGCACTTCGATCCCTTGGGTGCCGCCACCTAATTGTCCGATTGCGCGATCTACCTCGGCATCTGTGATCTGCGCACGACTGTCGAAGCGGCGCCGCACATAGTCGCGCCACAAAACACCTGTCTGTACGAATTCTTCCAACGTGGCGCGTTCGATGCCGTTTTGTTGTAAGACAGTCAGGAATTGGTCGAGCTCAAGGTTCGCACGCGCTGTAAAGGATTCCATCTCAGTTTCCAGCGCATCGCCGACCAAACTCGCCCCAACGCCCTCAAGAGTCTGTTGTTTTAGTCGGTCATCGATCAGTTGTTCGCGGGCAACTTCAAGAAGATTGCCGGGTGTGCGGAACAAGGTCAGCAACCTTATCCGCTGATCAAGTTCGTACCCTGTGATTGCTTTGTCGTTCACCGTGATCACGGGTGAAAATGTGCCCTGTGCGGCTGCGATCATTGGCAGCCAAAGGCCTGCCAAAACTGCAAAAACGAAAGTGAGACGCATGTTTCGTCCTATCTGCTCTTCAGTTTGTGCACCTTGTGGAGCGCCGGGCTGCACTGCGATTCGTGGAGAACCCATTTAATGCAACCGACAATCCATAATCGGTGGATGGTTCTACAGTAGTCGAAGACGTGAACCGACGCGAGACCGAAAGATCGACTGTGATACATTCATTGTGCCATTCGATCCCGATCCCTGCGCGGGCAGGTCGGTCGACAATAATGTCATATCGCGTGTCAAAGCTGAGCTTCCATGCATCCGTGACCTGATATGCAGTGTCTAAAGACCATTCTGACAGTGTATCGGTGCCCAGATCGTCGTCGGCCTCTTGCCAAATATAGCTTGCGGAAAGCGAAAGCCACTTCGTCGTCCAATCGACTTTTCCGGTGGCGAGTGTGGGGCGCAACGTTTCTGACAGCAGGGCGCGGCCGTTGAACCTAAACCCTTGGTGTAACGCAAACTCACCCGCGACGAGCCAGTCAGATGCGCTGCTGCCCAAACCCGAACTTGATGTGAATGCGGAACTTGGCGTATCTTGATACACCCGTCCAAACGTCAGCCTGCTTGTCGTGTCGTCCCTCCCGTGACGGGTCCACGTCACGCCGAGGGCTCCCCTGAACCCTTCGGCGACAACGTCCTCACCAGGAAATTGATCGGGCCAAAAGAGGTTTCCTTGATCCAACTCGGGTCGGCTCGCATCTTCGTTCGGTGGGCGGATTCCAATATGTTTGGACCAAGATGCGGCCAAGGTTGGTTCAAGAATGTGAGTTGCGGTAGACCTGCTGCGGACCAGCGGGAATGCGAGCGTCGCAGAGGCGTTAGGCACTATGCGGCCAAATGACGGCTCCAACGCGCTGTCACCCTCTGTGAGATAGGAATCAAGGACGGTGCCTGTTGATGCTGTGACCACGAAACCGGCGTCGGTCAGGATCCGCGTGCTCCATTCCAACTCTGCCCCGATGCGGGCCACGTCGCGTGCAATCGCACCATCACCGTGTTCGGGGCGCACCAAAGCGTCTGCGTTTAACTTCCAATCCAACGATCCGCCCAGCTTTGGTTGCAGCACGCCTTCGAAAGACAAATCCGCAACAAGCGGGGGCAAGGTATCATTGGTTTCGTCATCGCGAAGTGTTTCAAAATACGTGATGGCACCGCGGGTGAACGTATCCTCGGTGATGCGGCTGATTTCGATCGCGCTGTCGATGCGGTCTCTTCCAGAATACCCGTAATCAAGAAGGTAGGCTGGGTCTGACACGGTTTCGATGTCAAACTTCAATTCATAGTCCGACGGCAGGTCGAACGATCCATCTGCAAAGAGATAATACCGCAACTCTCCGGGGCGAAGCCTGTCGCGACTTCCCGCAAGGTTGACCTCAATATCACCTGAAACAAAGGCTTGGCGATAGCGTGTCTCCAGCGTGGTTGTCTCACTTGAGAGATACGGCGTTAAGGTCAGGTCGCGGTGATCGCCCAAGGCGATGAAATAGGGGATCTTGATTCCTGTGCTCAGTTGGTCGGTCGTTCGGATTTTTGGGATCAGAAACCCCGTCGCGCGGTCGAGCGTTGGGTCCGGCAGCCGCAGTCGCGGAAGCCAGATTAGGGGGACATCGCGCACCAAAAACTGTGCGTTCTCAAAATAGATTTGGCGCTCAACCTCGTCATGGATCGCACGTTCGGCACGGATCGACCATAATGGCGCTGTGTCGCCGCAGACCGGGCATGAGGTGACGGCCGTTTTGTAAAGCTGGGAATATCGGCCATCGACGCGATCGATTTGGTTGGCGGCGAGTTGAAGCTGTTGGTCGAGGACCAGCCGCGCCGCTCGCAATAAGCCGTTCTGGAGCTTTGGGTCGAGCGAGGCGCGATCCGCGATTAACACGGCTTGATCGGGGCCACGCAACATCAGCGGGCCCGTGATCTCCAGCCGGTCTTGCTCGGCGTAGAAGACAATTTTGCGCGCTGTTAAGGCCGTTTCCTCAAAGAAAACCTCAACATTCCCGGTCGCGATCAATCGCTGTTGGTCCTCCAAAACAACAGTGTCAGCAACAAGCGTCGCCAACTGTTGCGCTATGCTGAGTGTCGGGAACAAGCATACTATAAAACAAAGGACGAACCGCATCAGCCGTCCTCGTTATGCAGCAAAAGACCCATGGAAAGCCCAATTGCCGCCAGTGGTGGGGCCCAAGCCGCAAGAGCGATGGGGATTTGGCTGTTCTCGCCCAGAACCTGTGCAAAGTTCCTCAAAAAAGAGATACTGAAACTCAAAAGAATGGCAAAGAGTACCATAAGACCCGTGCGTCCACCACGCTGGTGGCGGATCGTGAATGTCGCCCCGATCAGCACCATCGACACCAAAAACACGGGCTGCGCGAGCTCCATTTGGAACCAAACCTGATGTCGGGTTGCGGAGAATCCGACCTGCTCTAATCGGTCGATGAAAGCCGGTAAATCCCAAATTGGAATCGACGATGGCGTGCCAAAGCTATGGCGGATTTGTTCGGCGGTCAGGGTCGATGGTACGCTCAGTGTTTCATGTGTGGTTGCTTGCGCCTCGGGGATTATCCCGCGCACCAGCGGCCAGCTTTTCGCGCGGTCGAGTTGCCAAGCGCCTTCTACGAGTTCGGCGCGGTCGGCAGAAATACGTCGTGTTGGAAGCCGTGCTTCCGAGAAGGTGATGAACGTAACGCCACTCAAAACTGTCCCGTTGAGCGTGGCTTTTTCTGCCCTGATGACGGTTTGGCTTTCATCGCTGCCTTGACGGAGCCATAGGCCGGACTCACCCAGTGTGAGCACACTGCTTGATCCCTTGAGCGCATCGCCGCGCGCCTCGTATTGGCGGGACGTGGCCGCGACGATGGGATTGAGTATCGCAACAGCCAATATGCCAATTGCGAGCGCGACCAGAAGCGTCGGCACCATCGCCCTCAGTGCGCCACGACCCGCAGCCCGGGTCACGACCATCTCCGACGATCGCGCGAGTGCCAAGAATAGCGCGATGGTCGCAATAATCATGATCAACGGCATGATACCATAGAGCCCTTCAGGCAGGCTCAACGCCGTCAGCGCGACCACCTCTGCAAAGGTCGCAGGCGTGCCGGAGAATATCCGAAGCTGATCGACAATCCCCACAAAACCCAAAATGAGAACGAAAATCGAAAATACGGCTGCGAATGTACCCAAGAATCGCAGCGCAAAATAGCGATCCAACCTCATTACGCAGCCACCCTGCGTTTTTTTAGGAGGTCAGGGCGCGCGCTGATCCAAAGCAATCCCACGACGATGGTCAAGCCGACAAAGTTGGCATAATAGACCGCAAGCCAATGTGCTTCGGATTGGCGCGCGGCACTTAGGCCGACAGTCTCAACGCCTTTGATGATGACGATCAGAAAGATCGCAAACAGGATTTGCCGCCAAACCCCAAACCGGCTGTATCCCCCCACCAGCAAGGCAGAAAAGCCCAGCAAAGCGCCGATAAGACCCAGCAAAGATTGGGAAATGCGATTGTGCGCTTCTGCAATCAATTGCGCGCGGCTTTGACGGGTCTCTGCAACCACGTCTGGCGTCGCAGCCAATAATTCTGTAGTGAGAAGTTCGCGGTACTGGCGCCTGTCCGATTTCGTGCCGGTCAGAAGGGCGCCGATGTTGTAGGTGAAATCCTCAAAGGAGGTCGCAAAAAGCTGGTCGGAACTGGCGACGAATGTTTGGGCGAGCCCGTCTATCATGACCAACTGGGTCTCTGTTGCGTCGCGCACCAAATAAGCTCGGGAAGCTGTATAGGTGATCTGACGATTTGGGTCCCTCAGATCGGATAAGAACACATTCCTAAGTTCGCCAGCAGGCGTGATCTCCGCAATATAGACTGTGATGCCGTCCGCAGGCTCCATAAACTGTCCCTCGGTCAGCAATCGCGCCGTGGCGTTTTCTGCCAGTTCTGCCGTTCGATCGTTCAGGCGTGAAGTTGAGAGCGGAACAAGAACGTGCATCAGTAACGTCATCAGGATGGCCACCAGCAAGCCGAACAAGAAAACAGGCCACGCCAGCCGCCACGGGGAGTATCCCGTGGACTGGACAACGACCAATTCGCTTTCGGATGACATGCGGTTCGTCACATAGACCGCAGCTGCAAATGCGGCGAGGGGGAGGACCAATCGCACCAAACCTGGCAGCGACAGGGCGGTGAATTCAAGGAAGACAACAGCGCTTTGCCCGTCCGCGATGAGTTGGTCGAACAAGCGGACCGCGCGGTTGATCCAATAAACAAGGATCAGGATCAGACTGAAAAAGCCAAACAGCATCGTCAGTTGCGACAGCATATATCCGTCAAACCGTGCCAAATCACTTTCCCCAAGGTGTTTGTTCCCCATCAGAATAGACGAATGAAGGCGGGGACAAAACCGCAATCTGGTCATCTTTGAGTGCGCGGGCTACGTATTGCTCAAAGAGCCTTTTGGAGCGCCCCATATGACCGACCCGATCAATATCTCATTTGCTGAGACGGACCTGAGCAACGTCAAAGACTTGGAAGGTGTTTTGGTCGTTTTTGTCGATGCAGAGGGGCGCATGGACGCGGGCGCGCGCCGCGTGAACAGCGCGTGTCATAGGGCGATCAGTCGGTTTGTAGAAAGCGAAGCGTTTGAGGGGGCGCCCGAAGGCACCGTATCTCCACTCGCGTTTCCTGCAGGTGTCGCTGCCAACGGCGTGTTGGTTGTGAAACTGGCGCGGAACGCCAAACCGCTCGTCGTGCGCAAAGCTGGCGCGGCTTTGGCAAAATCTCATGGACCGCAGGCCATGACGATCTTTGCCGGTGGCTTGAACCAGGTTGAGGAGTTGGCCCAAGGCCTTGCGCTCAGGGCCTATGCGTTCGAGACGCACAAAACAACGGACCCGAAAGCAGTTGGTGATGTGACGATTCAGGTCTCAAAGCCAGAGGCATTGGCGGACGCAAAGGTTGCAATTGATGCGATTGTCAGTGGCGTGTTCATGACCCGCGATCTGACAAGTGAACCTGCAAATGTGTTGACAACAGAAGAGTTTGCGAACCGTCTTTCATCTATGTCTGACCTTGGCCTCAAGGTGGAAGTGCTTGACGAAAGCGATCTTGAGAAACTGGGCATGGGGGCATTGCTTTGTGTTGGGCAAGGGTCCAAGAGCCCGTCCAAGGTAGTTGTCATGCAATGGAATGGTGGCGGGAAAGAACCGCCCTTTGCTTTGATCGGCAAGGGTGTTGTCTTTGATACGGGCGGCATCAGCCTCAAGACCGCTGGTGGCATGGAGGAAATGACGGTAGATATGGGCGGCGCGGGGGTTGTTGCCGGTGTGATGCGCAGCCTTGCTATGCGAAAGGCCAAAGCAAACGTTGTTGGGCTGGTCGGCTTGGTTGAAAACATGCCCTCCGGCGAAGCAACCCGCCCCGGCGATGTGGTGACGTCCATGAAGGGCGACACGATTGAGGTCATCAACACCGATGCCGAAGGGCGTTTGGTTCTGGCAGACGTTTTTTGGTACGCGCAAGACCGCTTTAAGCCTTCTGCAATGATCAATCTGGCGACATTGACAGGCGCGATCATTGTGGCGCTCGGCCATGACAAATGCGGGGTCTATGCCAATTCAGATCCATTCGCCGCCAAGCTTTTGAAAGCAGCAGAGCAAGAAGGCGAGGGCGCGTGGCGCATGCCACTTGGGGAGGCTTATGCCAAAGGGCTGAAGTCACGGATAGCAGATGTCAAGAATGTTGGCGGGCGTCAGGGTGGGGCGAATGTGGCGGCAGAGTTCCTCAACCGCTTCGTCAAAGAAGACGTGCCGTGGTGTCATCTGGACATCGCGGGCGTGGCTTTGACGAAATCGGAAACGCCAATGGCGCCCGCTGGTTGTACCGGCTGGGGCGTGCTCACGCTGAACCGGCTGATAGCCGATCACTTCGAGGGTTAGATGGGCGCTGTCTACTTTTACCACCTGACCGACACTCCGCTCGAAAACACTCTGCCGATGCTTTTGAACAAAGCGCGGGAGGCGGGTTGGCGCATTTTGATCCGCGGGGCGGAAGCACCGCTATTGGAGCGGTTGGACGAGGTGCTGTGGACTGCAGATGTGGACAGTTTCCTACCTCACGCGATGGCTGGTGGCGACGCTGACAGTGCGCAGCCGATTCTGCTGGGCACGGACATCGCAGCGGATGGTTTTGACTGCATCATGAGCGTTGGGGGCGCGGACGTCTCTTCTAGTGAAGTGGGCTTGTCCGAGCGGACGTGTATCCTTTTCGACGGCCATGATGAGGTGGCGTTGAACCACGCGCGCGGGCAGTGGAAAAGACTGACTGAAAATGGTTGCGCTGCGCAGTATTGGGCGCAAGAAGGTGGGCGCTGGACGAAAAAGGCCGAAAGCGCGACCTAGAACACAAACTCAGGATTGAAGTCTTCGGGTAACGTTTTGGGCGCACAGGCCACTGTGCCTAGGAAAACCGCCAATACGATCAGTCGTGGCATCACCTACCTCCGCAAAACCAATTCGCCACCTCGGATCTCAATGCTTTCAAATCCGTTGAGATAGGTCATCCCCAAAAGCGACCCATCCATATCGCCACCATTCACCACAGCGCGGACATTGGCGTCGACGACGCCACCTAGTTCCACCGTGTCTAGGATGATCGGCGCTGTGCGCACGATGCCATTGGCGGTTTGGGCGCTGCCAAAATATCGAAGATCGGCCAAATCAATACCAATCTTTGCGGCATCCTCTCGGCTTAGAACCACTTGTGAGGCGCCTGTATCAACGATGAAATCAACCGGTCGGTCATTGATCGCGAGCGTTAGGTGGTAATGGCCGTTGTTGTCTCGTGGGACGACCACCTCATCAGCCCCGACAAACTGCTGTTGGGGGGCGACTGTGGACCGAATGTCACCCCACATGCCCACGGCCGCGATGACGCCCACAAAGATGAGGCCCCAGATCATGGCTTGCTGCGCGACCTTTCCCATCTGGCCTCGGTTCGCGACGATATAGCTGCCTGTAATGGCAGCGCCGAGCAGGCCAAGAAAGGCCAAGTTTGCAATCTGATCACCAGTCATGACTTTGATATAGGGGTTAGTCCGTCAGACCAAAACCCTGCAATCCGTCCAAGATGAACTGTACGGAGAGTGCGGCCAGCAACATGCCTAGAAGTCGTGTGACCACATTGATGCCTGTTTTGCCCAAAAGCCGCTCAATCGGGTTGGCTATGTTGAAGAGGATGAAGACCAGCATAACCACAGCCAACATCACACCAATCGTTGCGCCAAATCCGGCGACACCCTCCGATTGACCAGCGAGCAGGATGATCGTCGCAATCGCACCGGGCCCAGCAATCAGCGGGATCGCCAGCGGGAAAACGGATGGGTCGTGCACGATGGCGGTTGATTCATCTGACGTATCCTGCCGCCGTGCCTGACGGCGTTCGAACAACATGTCAAGCGCGGTCAAGAACAGCAGTACCCCCCCGGCGATCTGGAAGGCGGGCATGGAAATGCCAATAAAGCCAAGAAGTTGTTCGCCAAAGAGCGCAAAAACAATCAAGATGCCGACGGCGACGGAACAGGCGCGCAAAGCAATGCCACGCCTCTCCTTCGCTGAAAGCCCAGGCGTCATGGCAATGAACAGCGGGGCCATTCCGATGGGGTCAATGACGACAAAAAGCGCGGTAAAGGCCGCGATCAATTCAGGGATTGTTGTCATCGTGCTTCCGCGTCTTCCAGTTTCTCAAGCGCAGTCATCCAGAGCGCTTCGGCGCGGTCAACAGCTTCCATAACTTCAGCGTATTTTTTGTTCCAAGTTTCCAGCTCACCAATCCGGCTATCCTCGTATAGCGCCGGGTCGGCCAGTTTGGTCGCAAGCTTGTCGCGCATGTCGTTGATCTTGTTCACGCGTTCTTCACATTTGCGCACGTCCGCTTTGAGGGCGAGCATGACATCACGGGACGGCTTAGGTTTTTTCGGTTTGGCCGCGGCCTTTGCGATGTCCTTTTCGGAACTCAGCAACATCTTGCGATAGGCGGGTAGGTCGTCGTCGTAAGGGGCGACGCGCCCGTCTTTGACTAGCCAGAGTCGGTCCGCGACCATGCTCAGCAAGTGCATATCGTGGCTGACGAGGATCACCGCGCCGGCGTACTTGGTCAGTGCTTCGACCAGCGCCTCCCTGCTTTCGATGTCGAGGTGGTTGGTCGGTTCGTCCAAGATCAGCAGATGCGGCGCGGGCAGGGTGGCCAGCAGGAGCGACAACCGCGCTTTTTGCCCACCGGAGAGCCGTCCAACGTCCGTTTCTGCCTGATCCGCGCCAAGACCAAATCCGGCCAACCGTGCGCGCAGTTTGGCCTCTTGCTCATCGGGGCGCTCACGACGCAAGTGTTCGAGTGGCGTCTCTTCGATATGGAGTTCATCCACCTGATGCTGGGCGAAAAACCCAATGCGTAGTTTCTTGGATGACGTCATCTGCCCATGTTTGGCATCCAACCGACCAGATAACAGCTTGGATAAGGTGGATTTGCCTTCGCCATTGCGACCCAGCAGCGCGATCCGATCGTCTTGGTCAATCCGCAGGTTCAACTTGTCGAGAACGATTTTATCCTCGTACCCGACACCAACACCTTCGGTTGCGATGATGGGTGGGGACAGTTCTTCTGGCTCTGGGAAGGTAAAGACCGTGCGGGCGGCGTCTTCTGGGGCGCGGATTGTCTCCATCTTCTCCAGCATTTTGACGCGCGACTGCGCTTGCTTGGCTTTGGAGGCTTTCGCTTTGAACCGATCCACGAAGGCTTGCATATGGGCGCGTTTGTCGGCCTGCTTCTTGGCTTGCGCTGCAAGAAGGGCGCGTTTTTCAGCCCTTTGACGTGCGAACTGGTCGTAGGGGCCGTTGTAGAAAGTAAGGCCCTTGTCCTCCAAATGCAGGATGCCATCAACGGACCGGTTCAAAAGCTCCCGGTCATGGCTGACAATCAAGACGGTGTGGGGATAGCGAACAAGGTAGCTTTCCAGCCAGAGCGCGCCTTCAAGGTCCAGATAGTTGGTCGGCTCGTCCAGCAGCAATAGGTCGGGTTCAGAGAACAAGACAGCTGCAAGGGCAACGCGCATCCGCCAGCCGCCAGAAAAGGCGGAACAAGGCATCTTTTGTTCGGCGTCGGGGAACCCCAGCCCCTTCAAGATCGATGACGCCCGCGCTTCTGCCGACCACGCGTTGATGTCGCTCAAGCGGGTCTGTATATCGGCGATCCGCGCCGGATCGGTCGCGGTTTCCGCCTCTGTCAGCAGATCAGCACGCTCAACATCTGCAGCTAGAACTGTGTCGATAAGGGACACCTCATTCCCAGGCACCTCTTGGCTCACGCCGCCGATTTTCCACCCTTTGGGGATATCGACATCGCCTGTGTCTAAAACCATCTCCCCACGGATCACGCGGAAAAGGGTGGTCTTGCCGGTCCCGTTCCGTCCGACCAGGCCGACCTTATGCCCTGTGGCGATTACGACGGAGGCGTTCTCGACCAGCGTGCGGCCTTCGATGGAATAGGTGATGTCGGTCAAGCGAAGCATGAATGCGCAGTGCCTTAACTCTCAAGGGGCGTCAATCCAGCAGATGTTAGCGCTTCCCATAGCGCGGGACCCATGCTAGTGCGCGGCCATATCAGATTTCGAGCCAAATCGCCCACATCCAAAGGAACTCACATGGCTATCCAACGCACGTTTTCGATCATCAAACCAGACGCAACAAAGCGGAACCTGACTGGTCAAATCATTGCCAAGTTTGAAGAGGCTGGTCTGCGCATAGTAGCGTCCAAGCGTATTCAACTGACACTGGCACAGGCGCAGCACTTTTATGGCGTTCACAAAGAGCGTCCGTTCTTTGACGAGCTTTGCGAATTCATGATTTCTGAGCCAATTGTGGTTCAGGTTCTTGAAGGCGAAGATGCGATTGCCAAAAACCGCGAAGTTATGGGCGCCACAAACCCAGCAGACGCAGCCGACGGCACCATCCGCCAAGAGTTTGCGCTGTCCGTTGGTGAAAACTCCGTTCACGGTTCCGATGCACCAGAAACAGCCGCAGAAGAGATTGCTTTCTTCTTCTCCGGTCTTGAGCTGGTTGGCTAATTTAACAGTCTGTTAAGCTATTTGACGGTCGCGTGGCTCAATGCGGGCGCGGCCGTCTTTTTGTTTCTAAAGATGATTAATCTTTTAATATAACGGGTTAAGCAGCATTTGTACGAACGACGTTTGAGTGTCTTTCCCAATCAGAATACGAACTGGTCCGAAAAAACTGGATAACCTGACCATTTGGTCTGCAGCAACCTATACGGTAGTTCGGCTGGCATATGAGTTCTTAGGTAAATGAGTCGGTTTCGGTTCTCGAGTTTGTGCGATCCACGTTGGATCATTATTGGGAAGTGATCAGTACCCACGCTTTGGCGGTCGGCAGTTAGTTTATAGCTTGCTATATTGGTTGCCCCAAATATCGAACGAGAATTCAAAGGCGTCTCTGAAGAGGCGCCTTTCCGATTCGATGGTGCCGACTTCACACTCGAAACAGTCTGTTTCAACAAAAAGGCCTCCACCTGTCCCAATAGACCATTGTTGGTCTCACGCATTTTGTCTAAGTCCACGCCAACGGTTGTTAAACAGTTGCTGGTTGGTTTTTGAAGAGTATTCCGACGGTTTGGGACCACCGCGCAAAATTGATGTTACGCGCGCTGTGAGAGTTGCCGGTCAATCAATGTTCGATTGATTAAGTTTTTAAAAAGTCACGCCCCTTATAGGGCAGATAAATTGAAAGGGTGTTCCTCGGCGGGAGCGCCCTTTAGTTCTGGGGTCAGCCTTTTTGAAGCCACCACACCGATTTGATCAAGGATCCTTTCAAACTCTGATTGGTCTTGATCAAAATGCTTTGCCTTCAGCGTATCAAATCTTTTGCGCAGCTTCTTCTTCTCCTCGCCCTTGCAGTCGTTCCAAGGGCGACCCTGTAGGGCCATATGAAGAACGTAGTAACCTATGAAGTGTGGTTTCGTGCCGCCTTCCAGCAGTTTACAATAGGCCACATCTGCACCGAGCGCACGAAGCTCTTCCGCCGTCTTGATCCCGACGGCCGTAAGCGCATCGGCAAAGGTCGGTCCGATGTTTCTAATAGAGATCAGTTCGGTCATGCCGCAGGATAACTAGCCAGCGTGCGACGTGCCAGTGTGAAAAACTTGGACCACTCAAGGCGGCGTACGATGCTTGCGAAATCCGTAAAGATCGGCTTGGGCTTCGGTGGTGAAGGTTTCTTATCGCCCGCGGATGGCATCGGTTTAACGGGTGTTGGTTTGGACTTGGCCATGATACATACCCTTTCTTCCTCATTACAATGAACACAAAAAACGTGCTCTCATGAGAAACAATCACACAGCATTATGTCCAGAATTGGCGCCCTATTGGTTAAATATGTGAAATAATCGTATCGATTAGCGATGTTCTGTTTCAAACCAGTCATCAATGCGCGCCTTCAACAGGCTCCAAATCTTGGGAAAACCACGCCGTACTTTCACACCAACGCGACGTTCGATCTGTTCGTGCGTCACTTGATACTCGTGCCAACTACCGCCGCCAGACTCGAGATTGGCGACAACAGGCTGCACGCGGTCGAGGGATTTGGCAAAGATCGCGTCGTCACTTTCCGCGGCTTCAAATTCTTCCCACAGGCTGCGATAATCATCCCGCTGGTCAGCGGGCAGAAGGCCGAAGATTCGATCTGCTGCGGCCTGCTCCAACTGTTCCATCTCAACCGGATCGTGATTGCCGTGGATGGGGTTGTCGCCTGCATCAATCTCAACAACGTCATGCAGCAAGAGCATTTTGATCACTCGTTCAACGCGTACGGGCCTTTCGGCATGCTCCGCCATCGTCAAAGCGTAAAGCGCGATATGCCAGCTGTGTTCGGCTGAATTCTCGCGGCGGCTGCCGTCGTTCAGGGTTGTTCCGCGTGTGACTGTTTTGAGCTTGTCGACTTCAATCAGAAAATTCAATTGGCGTTCAAGTCGGTTGCTCATAAATGGCGCTATTCTGCGGCAGCGTCGTCTTTGCCCGCGCGTTTTGCTTTTGATTCAGCAATCATCTCCCGCGCGCGCGTTTCAGCGCGCCTAACGCGAATATCCGTCAAGAACGCCTCTTCCATTGACTGCGATGACGCACCAAGCATAACCGCGATGCGATCGACGAGCTTTTCGTCGCCGGAGGCAGCTGCTTGAGCCAATGCCTCATCCGCAAGGCGCAAACCCAAATCGTCAATAAAGCTCATTAGCGGGTCGTCTCCGTCAGGCGGCGGCGCACATAGGTTTGCACATGGTCAATCATCGGATCCATGTGTGGGTCCTCAAAAAAGTGACCCGCGCCTTCCATCTCTTCATGCGTGATGGTGATGCCTTTTTGCTCATGCAGCTTGTTAACGAGCGTAACAGTGTCCGCGGGCGGGGCCACCCGGTCGTTTGACCCGTTGATGATCAGACCGGAGGACGGGCAGGGTGCCAAGAAGCTGAAGTCATACATGTTGGCTGGCGGTGAGACGGAGATGAAGCCCGTAATTTCTGGCCGGCGCATCAAAAGCTGCATGCCGATCCAAGCGCCAAAGGAGAATCCTGCAACCCAGCAATGCTTGGAGTTGGAGTTCATCGACTGTAGATAGTCGAGCGCAGAGGCTGCATCAGACAGCTCACCCACACCTTGGTCATATTCACCTTGGCTGCGGCCCACGCCACGGAAGTTAAACCGCAAGCAGGTGAAGCCCATCTCATGAAAAGCATAGTGCAGGTTATACACCACGCGGTTGTTCATCGTGCCGCCAAACTGCGGATGGGGATGAAGGATGATAGCGATTGGGGCGTCGCGGTCTTTTTGGGGGTGGTAGCGACCTTCGAGGCGACCCTCTGGGCCAGGAAAGATGACTTCAGGCATTTCGATCCATTATCAGTGATCCTATCTTGACAAAAAGAGTAGGGTAATTTAGAAACATTCTAAATCCGAGCATTGGCTGCCGGACACGGTTAACCTGACCTAATCAGGTGACGGGGTAACGTCAATAAAATTGAGCTTCGGGTGGGGGTGTCGTCATGAAATTAAGCACGAAAGGCCGCTATGCAATGGTCGCGCTCGCCGATCTTGCGCTTCAGCCTGAAAGTGCGCTCACCAATCTCACGGAAATCTCAAAGCGGCAGGACATCTCCCTTGCGTATCTTGAACAGCTTTTTGTGAAGCTACGTCGGGCGGAGCTGGTCGTATCCGTGCGTGGGCCCGGTGGAGGGTATCGTCTGGCGCGCCCGTCTTCTGAGATCAGGGTGTCAGAAATTTTTGGCGCCGTCGATGAAACCGTCAGCGCGATGCATAAGGGGGCAGGAGCCTCTGGCGCAGCGTCTGGCAGTCAGGCGCAGTCGTTGACCAATCGCCTTTGGGAAGGTCTCTCGGCGCACGTCTATGTGTTTTTGCATCAGGCGCGGTTGTCCGATGTTGTGGGCAACGGACTCGCACCGTGTCCTGCTGTACCAGCACTCTTTGAGGTGGTCGACGAATGAACAAGCGTGTCTACCTTGACCACAATGCCACCACGCCGCTTCGGGCTGAGGCAAAGGCCGCGATGCGTGACGCGATGGATGTTGTCGGCAACCCGTCTTCTGTTCACGCCGAAGGACGCGCGGCGAAGGCCATTGTTGAGAAAGCCCGTGCTCAGGTCGCGGAAGCGATGGGCGCAGGGACTGCGGATATCGTCTTTGTCTCCGGCGCGACGGAAGCCGCGGCGCTTGCGCTGGCGGGGCGTGGTCTGAAGGCTAGCGGGTTGGAGCATGAAGCGGTCTTGGGGTGGGTTGATGCTACGCTTCCGGTCGTTGATGGCTGCGTCGTTGTTGACGATCCCGACGCGTCTGTCGTTCAGCTCGCAAACTCCGAAACTGGGATTATCCAAAAGCTGCCCGAAGGGCTTGCCGTGTCTGACGTCACGCAAGCGGTCGGCAAGCTGCCGTTGTCCTACAGCTGGGCGGGTGTCGAGATAATGTTCCTCGCCGGACACAAGTTTGGCGGGCCGAAGGGGACAGGCGCGATCATCATTCCTCAGGGTTATGATTTGCAGGCCAGATTAACCGGCGGTGGGCAGGAAATGGGACGGCGGTCTGGCACGGAAAATGTTGTTGGATTGGCCGGACTTGGTGCGGCGATCACCGCCGCTGTCAAGGATTTGGCTGATGGCGCGATGGACCGGGTTGCGAAACTTAGAAATATTCTAGAAAAGGCCATTGAGGATGCTGCGCCCAATGCTATTTTCATAGGGAAAGAGCGCGAGCGGCTGCCGAATACCTCCTGCTTTATCGCCCCCGATTGGAAGGGTGAAACGCAGGTCATGGCGATGGACTTGGCGGGATTTGCGGTATCAGCGGGGTCAGCGTGTTCCAGCGGCAAAGTCAAGGCGAGCCGCGTGTTGCAGGCGCTTGGATACGATGACGATATGGCGAGCTCTGCGCTGCGCGTATCGTTGGGGGTCGACACCTCCGAAAAAGATGTTTTGCGCTTCGCTGAAGCGTGGACCAAGAAACGTTTAGGTCGGCGCGCTGCATGATGCGCGTCAGAGAGGTCACAAAATGACGGCTTTGGATCAAGTAGAGGTCAAGGACGGCGTTGATCAGGAAACGGTTGATGCCGTTGCCGAACTGTCCGGAACTTATAAATACGGCTGGGAAACTGAGATCGAGATGGAATACGCCCCGAAAGGCGTGTCTCCCGATATCGTGAAGCTCATCTCTTCCAAAAATGACGAACCGCAATGGATGACGGATTGGCGTCTTCAAGCTTTCGAGCGTTGGGAGAAAATGGAAGAGCCGACATGGGCGATGGTGGATTATCCAGAGATCGATTTCCAAGACATCTATTATTATGCGCGTCCAAAGAGCATGGAAGAAAAGCCGAAGTCTTTGGACGAGGTCGATCCAAAGCTCTTGGCGACCTACGAAAAGCTCGGCATCCCGCTGAAAGAGCAGATGATCCTTGCCGGTGTCGAAGGTGCGGAGGATGCGCCCGCCGAAGGTCGCAAGGTTGCTGTGGACGCAGTCTTTGACTCCGTCTCCGTTGGCACGACATTCCAGAAAGAGCTTGAAAAAGCAGGTGTCATCTTCTGCTCTATCTCCGAGGCGATCGAGAAGCATCCTGAGCTCGTGAAGAAATACCTAGGCACCGTCGTGCCGCCGTCTGACAACTTCTATGCAACGCTCAACAGCGCGGTCTTCTCTGACGGCTCGTTTGTATACGTGCCGCCCGGTGTGCGTTGCCCGATGGAACTCTCAACCTATTTCCGCATCAATGCCGAAAATACGGGTCAGTTCGAACGCACCCTGATTATTGCCGACAAAGGCTCTTATGTCTCTTATCTCGAAGGATGCACCGCACCTAAGCGCGACACCGCGCAGCTACACGCGGCTGTCGTTGAAATCATTGTCGAAGAAGATGCAGAAGTGAAATACTCCACCGTTCAGAACTGGTTCCCCGGTGATGAGAACGGGAACGGCGGCATCTACAACTTTGTCACAAAGCGTGCCGATTGCCGCGGTGATCGGTCCAAGGTGATGTGGACGCAGGTTGAAACCGGCTCTGCCGTGACGTGGAAATACCCAAGCTGCATTTTGCGCGGGGATGACAGCCAAGGTGAGTTCTACTCAATCGCCATCGCTAACAATTACCAGCAGGCCGACACTGGCACGAAGATGGTGCATTTGGGCAAAAACACCAAGTCGCGCATCGTGTCTAAAGGCATCAGCGCGGGCAAGGCACAGAACACATACCGCGGGCTTGTGTCGATGCATCCGAAAGCCAAGGACAGCCGGAATTATACGCAATGTGACTCTCTGCTGATCGGCGACAAATGCGGGGCGCATACGGTGCCATATATCGAGGTGAAGAATAACTCCTCCCGCGTGGAGCATGAGGCGACAACGTCCAAAGTGGACGACGATCAGCTGTTCTACTGCCGCTCGCGCGGTATGGACGAGGAAGAGGCCGTCGCTTTGGTCGTCAACGGCTTCTGCAAGGATGTCTTGCAGGCGCTGCCGATGGAGTTTGCGATGGAAGCGCAGGCTTTGGTCGCTATTTCGCTTGAAGGGTCAGTTGGGTGATCCAAAACTTGCAAATCATGTCAAATATTGGCCTTGAATCCACTCATTTTGGACGAACACTGGCCCTTACTCGGTCCAAGTGTCGCCCGAATGACTGGCTATTTCAGGTCATGATTAGTGATGTGATGTGTGAAAATGACCCAACAGCTCGACCAGTACAACGCGCGTGTGAAGCGGATCAACAATCCGCGCAACAACAGCTTCAAATACCCGGAAACCGGGATGGTTATTCCGAAAAGAGTGTCGCGTCAGCTTATCCGAACAAACAACCGTATTCGTCCGCAAAAAGCGGGCATGATGGGGTTGTTGATGTCACTGAGCCTTGGCGCGCTGTGCCTCATCGGTGCACGCTACGTGCGGATCGAGGTTGCGGGTATATCCGAACTCGACAGCGGTCCGTCATTCATCCTTGCGATGTACACAGGGCTGGCGCTGATGGCGGCCTTCGTGATCGGCGGCGTGATCATGCACAAATCCCTGCGCCACATTGCAGCGCAATTGGCGGGCGTCGCAGTCTTGGCCGTGGGCATGCACAACATCGTTTGGATGGTGCTGGAGCAGGTCGCGCAAGTCTTCAGCAGCGACTATATCGGTCAGGTCCAGCAGTTGACCGTCCCGATGTCGATCTACGTAAACGGCGGAGCGGTCTACCAACTCTAAGCCTAATAGAAATTTCAGCGACAATTGCGTCGGCGCCTGGTGCGCACGGCGCCTTTCGCGTTTGGAACACAACAATCGTGACTGCCCTTGATGGGCAAGAAGGACTTCAAAATGCTTCAAATCAAACAGTTATGCGTCGACCTTGAAAAAGAGGAAAAGACGATCCTGAAGGGTGTTGATCTGACGATCGCGCCGGGAGAGATTCACGCTATCATGGGGCCGAACGGCTCTGGAAAGTCCACGCTGTCTTATGTTTTGTCTGGCAAGGACGGGTACGAAGTCGCGGGGGGCAAAGCGCTGCTTGATGGCGAAGACCTGTTGGAGATGGAGCCGGAAGAGCGTGCTGCGGCGGGTCTCTTCCTTGCATTTCAATATCCCGTTGAGATCCCCGGTGTTGGCAACATGACGTTCCTCCGCACCGCTGTGAATGCTCAGCGCAAAGCACGCGGGGAGGAAGAGTTGAGCGCGGGTGATTTCCTCAAAGAAGTCCGTGCCAAAGCCAAAACGCTAAAAATCGACGCCGACATGTTGAAGCGTCCGGTGAACGTCGGCTTCTCTGGCGGTGAAAAGAAGCGCAATGAAATCCTACAAATGGCGATGCTTGAGCCCAAGATGTGTGTTTTGGACGAAACCGACTCTGGCCTTGATGTGGACGCGATGAAACTTGTGTCCGAAGGTGTGAACGCCCTGCGCTCAGAAGGACGGTCCTTCTTGGTCATCACGCATTATCAGCGCCTGCTCGATCACATCAAACCGGATTTCGTGCACATCATGGCTGACGGCAAGATCGTCAAAACTGGCGGTCCTGAATTGGCCCTTGAGGTCGAAAATAACGGCTATGGTGACATCCTGTCGGAGGTTGCGTGATGGTATTGGCACATGCAAAGGCGGACCTCACAGACGCGCGTCTTAACTGTCTTACCGTGCCGAACGGGGCAAGCTGGGCAACTGAGGCACGCTCCGCAGCTGTGGCGCGTGTGCGGGCTATGGGTCTGCCGACACGTCGGGATGAGTATTGGAAGTATACGAACCCTGCGGCTTTGACGTCTGTTGATGCCGCAACGGTGAACGACGCAGCCGATGCCGAGGCGGTCTTTGGTGCGACGGACGCGCTTCGAATTGTTTTCGTGGATGGCGCGTTTGACGCGGATGCATCGGATGCACCGGCTGCTGACGGGATGGAAATTGAAACACTTGGGTCTGCTTTGACAGCGGACATTCATTGGGCGCGGGACGTTTTTGGCGCGCTCGAGTCCAAAGGTCAGACGCCTGTTGATCGGCCGCTCGCGGCGCTAAACATAGCCTCAGCCACAGAAGGCATGGTGATCCGTGCGACGGGCAAGGTCTCAAAGCCCGTTCTTATTGAATACCGGCAAACAACCGGTGTCGCGGACGCGATGATTCATCACGTCGTCAAGATCGATGCAGATGCAGATCTTACTGTTCTTGAAACAGGTACTGCGGGGGCCCGGGTGAACACGGTCTTGGAGGTTGACGTGGCTGATAGTGCCGCCTTCCACCATGTCCGCACCCAAGGCCGCGACCACGATCGCGCGGTCACAACGCATTGTTTTGCGCGGGTTGCATCGGAGGCGACATTCAAATCCTTCACGCTCACCGCAAATGGCACACTGACCCGTAATGAATGTGTCATTGATATCGTCGGTGACAACGCTGTAGCCCATGTGGCCGGTGCCTGTGTTGGCGATGGTCGCGACTTTCACCATGACGATACTGTCTTCATCACCCATGACGCGGTGAATTGCGAAAGCCGACAGGTGTTCAAAAAGGTGCTGCGCAACGGCGCAACGGGTGTCTTCCAAGGCAAGATCCTTGTGAAAGAAGGTGCGCAAAAAACAGATGGCTACCAAATCAGCCAATCGCTCCTTTTGGAAGATGACAGTCAGTTCCTCGCCAAGCCAGAGCTTGAAATTTACGCGGATGATGTGGCGTGTTCGCACGGCTCCACTTCTGGTGCGATTGATGAGATGGCGTTGTTCTATCTGCGATCTCGCGGTGTGCGGCATGCCGATGCGATCAGCTTGCTGACGCTCGCGTTTTTGGCGGAAGCCTTGGAGGAGATCGAGGATGAAGGTCTGTCTGAGGCAATCCGCGACCGTCTCGAAATCTGGTTGGCGTGTTAAGCCGGATGTCGGTGAGCACTGACATTGCACGGTCTTGGATCCGTCCGCGCACAGTGATGCGGGAATTACTGCGGCATGGCGTGCGCGAAGACCGCGCGATTGCCTACATTATGGTGGCCTGCTTTGTCGTGTTCATCTCCCGCCTTCCGGGCATTCAGTATGAGGTGATCCAAGGGCAGGGTGAGTTCCAGCGGGATGCATCCTATGCGTTTTTCGGGTTAATGATGTTTGCACCGCTCTTGATGTATTCGATCGCGGCCGTCCTCCATATCCTTGCCAAGATTTTCGGTAGTGGTGGTACGTTCTATACCGCGCGGCTGGCCTTCTTTTGGGTCTTCTTGGCATCGACGCCTGCCTTGCTGCTCTATGGTTTGACTGTGGGCTTGATTGGTCCAGGTGTTGAAGCCAATCTAGTTGGTGCCATCTGGTTGGCCGGTTTCATTTGGATGTTGGTGCCATCCCTTTGGGAGGCTGAGAAGCGGACATGAACGCGGATTTCGCAACTGTTTACAACATGATGCTGCGGTCCTTCTCCGAACCCAGAGATGTGGCGGAAGAACTGACCTCCCGTCGTCTAGACCGAGGCACCCTCTGGTCGATCATGGCGCTTGTGGTTGTCGTGTCGGCCTTGGTCGTCACCGTAAGCAGTCTTGTGTCACCACCCTCGCCTGAGCTTGCCCCGCTGATGGGCATACCGTTTCTGGCCGCTCTCGTGATTGGCACAAGCCAAGTGGTGCTGGTGTTTGTCCTATATTTCACTGGGCGCATGATGGGCGGCACGGGCCATTTTCCCGAGACGATCATGCTGATCGCATGGCACCAAGGCATGACCGTGTTTCTTCAAATCATCACGCTGGCCATCTCTATCGTGTCGCCGTTGTTTGGTGGTCTCATCAGCCTTTTCGGGGCATTTTACTTGTTCTACGTGCTGCTCCAATTCATTGACGTACTGCACGATTTCAAAAGCCTTGCCAAAGCCTTCGGCACATTCGCCTTTTGTGTAGTTGGGATCGGCCTCGGACTTGCGGTGATGTTATCTTTGATTGGCGTTTCTGCCGCGACGGTGAGCTGACCATGTTTGATGTTGATAAAATCCGCGCCGACTTTCCGATCCTGGCGCGTGAGGTGAATGGCAAACCGCTTGTTTATCTCGACAATGGGGCCTCCGCTCAAAAGCCGCAGGCGGTGATTGACGCGGTGACGAAGGGCTACGCGGAAGAATACGCCAACGTGCATCGCGGGCTTCATTATCTGTCCAACCTTGCTACCGACAAATATGAGTCCGTGCGGGGCAAGATCGCGCGGTTCCTGAATGCGGCTTCCGAGGATAGCATCATCTTCAATTCTGGCACTACCGAGGGCATCAACATGGTGGCCTATGGTTGGGCGATGCCACGTTTTCAGGCGGGTGATGAGATTGTCTTGTCGATTATGGAGCATCACGCCAATATCGTGCCGTGGCATTTACTGCGGGAACGTATAGGCGTGGTCTTGAAGTGGGTCGATGTCGACACCCGTGGTGATCTGGAACCCCAAGCTGTGATTGATGCGATTGGCCCCAAGACGAAATTGGTTGCGGTCACGCATATGTCCAATGTGTTGGGCACAGTGGTCGATATCAAAACCATCACCACGGGCGCACATGCCAAGGGCGTACCCGTGCTTGTCGATGGATCGCAAGCGGCTGTGCACATGCCGGTCGATGTTCAGGACTTGGACTGTGATTTCTATGCTATCACGGGGCACAAGCTTTATGGTCCGTCGGGGTCGGGCGCGATCTACGTCGCACCAGATCGGATGGCGGAAATGCAGCCCTTCCTTGGCGGCGGTGATATGATCCGCGACGTCCGCCGTGATGGAGTTGACTACAACGACGCACCGATGAAGTTTGAAGCAGGGACGCCTGGGATCGTCCAAACGATTGGGCTTGGCGTGGCGCTCGATTACATGATGGACATTGGACTGGACAATATCGCCGCGCATGAAGCGAAACTGCGGGACTATGCAGTTGAGAAATTCGCGGGGCTGAATTGGCTTCAGGTGCAGGGCACATCAGACACAAAAGGCGCTATCTTTTCCCTGTCCTTGGACGGTGCTGCCCATGCGCATGACATCTCCACCGTGCTCGACAAACGCGGTGTCGCGGTGCGGGCAGGGTCACATTGCGCGATGCCATTGATGGATCACATGGGGGTTCCCGCGACATGTCGCGCGTCATTTGCGATATACAACACTATCGATGAAGTGGATGTGCTGATTGACGCGCTTGAACTTTGCCACGAGCTTTTCTCTTAACCCATTGCGGGGGGCGTTCGGCCAAGTTATAGCAATCGCAAGCACCCGTAGCTCAGCTGGATAGAGCGCTGCCCTCCGAAGGCAGAGGCCAGAGGTTCGAATCCTCTCGGGTGCGCCAAAATAATTCCGTAATGAATTGTAATTAAAAGAAAAAATAATACATTTGTGGATTGCGGATACAGGTTTGGATACACTTTTTGTTTTCTTGCCTTGGTGGCTATAGCTTAAATCCAGTCAGGCCATAGTCGATCAAAATCTGGATGCGCCACCGGTTGTGTTGCTTATCGCCTAAAACTCATCGGGATTTCCAGCTGTCCACATGCCGATACTGCAATTTGCGGGACAAAATTATCCTAGTTGGTGGACCACTTTCAGGCGGCTATGCCGCTGTGATCCTCCCCCACTGAAGTGGTCAGCCCTTATAGTAAGGAAACGGAGGATCAAATATGGAAATCAAGCGCCACAAGCATTTGAACAAGACTATGCTGTATTTCGATACCAACGGAAGCAAGAAGCAGGCATCTGTCGAACTCCTGAAATAATTCTGGAAAAAAAGTCTCAACGCGATACTTTTTCAGAAAGGAGATACAATATGTTCAGATATACAATTTTAGTAGTCGCAGCGATTTTGGCGCTCAACAGCCAATCCTTTGCGCATGAAGCGCCAATACGTGTTGTAGTATTGGGTGAAGATAGCGACCGAAATGCAGTCAGTCGGTCAAGCGAAATCTACACACGAGTTGTTGCTGAGCTTCAGCAGTCGCTTATCCGCGAAAACATTACAGTGATCGATGAGGATATGATTGCTGTTAGGTTGGGGTTTTCGTACAATACCGACCGGACAAAACAAGAGTTGATCCAGACCTTATCAATCGCGAATGAAACGACAGACGCGACAGTAAGAAGTCGACTTGGTGTCATCTTCGCAATTTTTCCAAATATTCAAGAAATGTCTATGACCCGTAAATTGACTGTCCGTGTTCGTGGTCAGATTTACGATCTGAAATCTTTAAGAGCTTTGTCTTCCTTTGAAGTTTCTGCTCCTGAAACGGTGACCCTCCCTAAGGACGCAAGCATGTGTAATGATATGTGTGTTGTTGAAAAAGCTGGAGAAGTGTCTCGCGAGTTGGCACGTGAGCTTGGTGCTGTGCTGTCTCAGAAGCTTCATATTGTTGTTGAAGACGGCGCTTACGCTGGTGACATTACTGGCTCAGCATCAGGTGGTATTGCTGCAGGCGATGGTGTTTTAGAGAGCGTTTATACTCTTGAATTCAACTTGATGAAAAACTCAGATGTTTTGCGCACAGTGCGAGCGTTGGAAGCAAGCGTTGTTCGCGAGATAGAACTAATTAAGTCGAACAACACACAGCGGATTTACTCCGTCACAACAAATAAGGATCTGGGTGATCTAGAGGAGCGTATCATGATGCTCCTGCTTGACCTTGGCGTTGACATTGACCGTCTGCGCTTCAGCTCTTTTGGAACAGGCCTTTCAATCGAAGCGCTCTGATGAATAACAAGTTTTTGGGAGTAAGTGTTTTGGGGGCGTTGTTATGACCGACGAGCTGAAGACAATCCGTTGAGAATGCTGAGTGCAAGATTAGCGCTGCTCTTCGTCGCAATATCAATGACGCTGCCCGCAGGTTTTGTGCATGCGGACACGGTGGAAGAGGCCGCCTTACGCATGTCATTGAGTTTAGCACAATCACAAGAGTGTACTTCAGCTTCATCAACGCTGAGTGTTGTAGCGATGCCAGCCATTGATACGAGCCAGTCTCTCACTGACGGGCAAATGGATCTCATTAGGTCTGAATACCTGATAGAGCTTGGCTCTGAGCTCCCGTCTTGTGCTAGATTAACTGACGCGGTTGCTGCATTCGGTACGATCGAGTTTATGACTGAAGTTGATAGTAGCGGTCGGATCACCCAGGCGCAGCAAGACCTTATTGAAAGCAAACTTCAAAATGCTCATTCGGTTTTAGTCCTGAAAATAGAAAAGTTGGATGAAAGATATCAGGCAACGGCACAGCTAACGTCCATA
>NZ_CBFIEO010000008.1:115719-115960 GCF_965661665.1 Cognatiyoonia sp.
AAGGACAAACTATCAATGCCACCGGGTACAATGTATCGGAAAGACACACGCGAACAGTGTGCGGCGTGAACGCTGCTGCAGAACAGCTTGGTTTGGCTAAGCTAGCAGACGATATGCTCAGCGTTTTGAATCCAATCAAAGGGCTACATGTAGAAAACGGGCTCTATCAAGACACTGATGAGACTTCTGGATATGGATCTTATATTGCACAGCAGTTTCTCGCCGCCCTCACAGACGCGCG
>NZ_CBFIEO010000009.1:0-112990 GCF_965661665.1 Cognatiyoonia sp.
GCCTTTACCGTAGTTAGTACCTACGCCTCCTACACTAGACCATTCACCAGCTTGATCTATAGCCTCTAGAGGTACCTCAGCCTGAACTCGCGCTATCCAGCGAATGACTCCCAACAGCACCACACAGGCCGCTAAGAGAGGGTATGCACGTTTGTGAAAACCTGTGAGCTAGGGGACAAGGTTTCTCAGCGACAGGCAGCTTTGACAGCCACAACATTATGGTCTTTGGCTATTCCATGCGCTGGGCGGACAGAAGTGTTCACATGTCAAAGTGATTCAATAGCATTTGTTTAGTTGGGAGCGTGTGTGGTCAACGTGTGTGGTAGTCCATTCTGCGCTAGCCACAAAACCCCTTTTTTGTTGGCAAATAAGGCAATATCGGGGTAGTGGCGGAGACGAAGGGATTCGAACCCTCGAGACGATTCCTCGCCTACTCCCTTAGCAGGGGAGCGCCTTCGACCACTCGGCCACGTCTCCGCTGACCCGTTTAGCGGCAGGGGCAGAGCAGGACAAGGGGCAATCCGTGAAACCATAACAACGGCACGCTGCAAAAACATAGCAGGCGAAAAGCACATCGGGAGGAGGTACGGAGTAAACAAAGAAAACCAGCTCATATCCCCAGTTTAGGAGATCGGCACGTCACTTCGGCGGGCTCATCATCCGGACACGTCCGCGCCGGCAGGGACAACCGAGCAACAGCGCACGGATCAAACGTTGCCTCAGTTCCGGCCTCACCACCTTCAAATCGCGCAACAGTGCATGCTATGTGCCCCCCAATAACAGCAACACGGGAGCCGCTCCAAAAACTGGCTTCATTGTCAAAATCCATCGTGATCACTGCGGTTGCGCCAGCGGCAACGCCCTCCAGAAAAATCGTCAGATGCCGATCGCCTTCAACAACTGGCGCCATGCGGATGTTTCCAAGTTCCACTTCTACCGGCATCGGGTCTTTGGTGCCCAAACCACCGTATTCCGTGTCCAACAACACGCGCCCTTCCGAAGTCGCAAAGTCAATGTGGAGCCGACCCCGCAGCTCGCTACAGACTGCCAAATTCCAGATCCTAAGCCGATCGTAGGGATCGCCGTTAGCGATGCTCAACACAATGTCCGCTTGTGCAGCAGACGCAAACAGTAGCAGACCCCCTGCCCAGCGCATCAGGTGTTGTGCAAGAAATGCATCACGTCGCCGTCTTTGACGACATAGGCTTTGCCCTCGGCCCGCATCTTACCGGCTTCTTTGGCCCCCTGTTCACCACCACAGGCAACGTAGTCGTCATAAGCGATTGTCTCAGCCCGAATAAACCCCCGTTCGAAATCACCATGGATCACGCCAGCCGCTTGCGGGGCAAGCGTGCCTTCTTTGATGGTCCAAGCACGGCTCTCTGTCGGGCCAGAGGTGAAATAGGTCTGCAGGTTCAAAAGGTCGTAACCTGCGCGGATCAGACGGTCGAGACCAGGCTCTTCTAGGCCCATCTCGCTCAGGAACATCTCCGCCTCGTCGTCTTCGAGTTGGCTGATCTCTTCCTCGATCCGGGCGGAAATCACGACGTGGCTGTTGCCTTCTGATGCGGCCATCTCTGCCACGCGGGCGGATTGGCTGTTGCCTGTGCCCGCGCTATTTTCTTCGACGTTGCAAACATAGAGCACAGGCTTGGTGGTCAGAAGCTGAAGCATCTTCCACGCTTTCTGGTCTTCCTCATCCACCTCAACGGTGCGGGCAGGCTGGCCGTTTTCCAACGCTTCCTGCGCGCGTTTCATCAGCTTTTGCTGAAGCACGGCTTCCTTGTCACTACCTCGCACTTTGCGGACGATGTTTTGTAAACGCTTTTCGATGCTTTCAAGATCGGCGAGCATCAGCTCGGTCTCGATCACTTGCGCATCGGCCACCGGATCTACGCGGCCCTCGACGTGGGTGATGTCATCGTCCTCAAAACAGCGCAGCACGTGGGCAATCGCATCTACCTCGCGGATGTTGGCGAGGAATTGGTTGCCTAAGCCCTCCCCTTTAGAGGCCCCCTTCACCAAACCCGCAATATCCACGAATGTCATACGCGCGGGGATCTTGTTCTTGGACTTCGCCATCTCCGCCAATGTGTCGAGGCGGGCGTCGGGTACCGACACTTCACCCACATTGGGTTCGATGGTGCAAAACGGGAAGTTTGCGGCTTGCGCGGCTGCTGTTTTGGTCAGCGCGTTAAACAGCGTCGACTTACCCACGTTTGGCAGCCCAACGATCCCCATTTTGAAACCCATGATGGCTCTCCTTCAATCCTCGGCTGCAGATAGAGGCATGGCGCCCGCATCGCAAGGGATCATGTGCTATACTGGCGGGAGGGAGGATAGAACGATGAAAGTTCAACCGTATATTTTCTATAATGGTCATGCCCGCGATCCAATTGCGTTCTCTAGGGAGGCGTTGGGCACAGAAGTGGTCCAACTGATGCCCATGCAGGATGGCCCGCCTGGTTTTGACATTCCAGAGTAACGCAAAGACTGGATCATGCATTGTGCGCTGGAGCTTGGTGATTTCAAAATCATGCTGTCCGACGATTTTATGCCAATGCGGAGCCGATGGCCGGATGCAACGTCATGCTAAATGTGCCGACCGCCGCAGAATGCAAAGCCATCTTTGATGCTTTGTCAGCGGGCGGCGAGGTGTGGATGCCCTATGACGCAACATTCTGGTCAGCGGGCTTTGGTGCCTTCTCTGACTAGTTAGGCCTGCGCTGGATGGTCGGCTGTGACGAAGAACCCGCCAGCTAACAACATGTGGATGAAAACAGCATAAACGCTGCGAACGTATTACCGGCGGGAAAGGTTTTGCCCCTGCCCCATTGATTTTCCCCGCTGGCTGCGCCAAACCGCTTGCAGCAATCAGCCAGGGGACCGACATGAGCCGGATTGACGCCAAATTTGAAGAGCTTCGCGCCGCGGGGAAGAAGGCTTTTGTGGCCTATATCATGGCGGGCGATTCAGACTATGACACTGGCTTTGAAGTGATGCAGGGTCTGCCTGCGACGGGCGTTGATATTATCGAGCTTGGCATGCCCTTTACCGATCCAATGGCCGATGGCTCCACCATTCAGCTGGCGGGTCAACGCGCACTCGAAGGCGGCATGACACTCGAAAAGACGCTGCAATATGCGCGTGACTTTCGAAAGACGGATGACACCACACCCATCGTGATGATGGGCTATTACAACCCGATCTATTCGCGCGGCGTGGACAAGTTCCTGAAAGACGCGAAAGAGGCAGGCATTGACGGGCTGATCGTCGTGGACCTGCCGCCGGAAGAAGACGATGAGCTGTGCATTCCCGCCCAAGCCACTGGGATCAACTTCATCCGCTTGGCGACCCCAACAACCGACGACAAACGCTTGCCGACGGTACTGCAAAACACGTCCGGCTTTGTCTACTACGTGTCCATGACTGGGATCACCGGCACGGCGGATGTGCAAACAACCGAAGTTGCGCCAGAGGTGGCAAGGATCAAAGCGGCGACAGACCTGCCGGTGATCGTAGGCTTCGGCATCAAGACGCCAGACGATGCTGCCGCCGTGGCCAGCGTGTCAGATGGTGCTGTTGTTGGGTCGGCCATCGTTGCCAAAATCGGTGCGGGCGAACCCGTCTCTGACGTATTGGCTTTTGTCGCAGACTTGGCCGACGGTGCGCATCGCGGCTAACCCTCAGCGCACGGGACCCGTTGAGGCACCGACAATCAATTCCGTTTCCAGCAACAAGTTGTCCGGCGCGCTCGGCTGATTTTCAATCTGTGCGATCTGTATGTCATTCGCGGGAACATCCTGACCGACGAAGGCGGTCTTGGCACGGATGCTGAAATCAGCGCCTTTGGCGTATCCTCCCGCGCATCGGGGACTTTCCAGCCGGGTGACACGGCAGAGGCGGGCGATGGTGAAACGCTCACGCTGAATGCGGACGGCTCTTACATCTATACCAGCGTGGAGGAGCCGGGCCGTCGCAGGCAGCGGATTTTTGTGACCGCCCTTACCCCGCGTGATTTCACGTTGGAGAACTATGAGACGATCCTGTTCAGTGGTCAGGGCCAAGATAATATGGCCAAGGCGTTCTTTAACACGCTGACCGTGACCATTCCGGCGACGATCATCCCAATCGTGATTGCAGCTTTCGCCGCGTATGCGCTTGCATGGATGGAGTTTCCGGGGCTTGCATTACTGATCGCTTTGGTCGTAGCTTCGTCGGTTGTGCCATTGCAGTTGGCGCTGATCCCACCTCTGCGGCTGCACTTGGGCATTGGTATCGGCAAGGGGTATTTGGGCGTCTGGTTGGCGCACATGGGCTTCGGCCTCCCCCTCGCCATATATCTTTTGCGAAATTACATGGTGGGCTTGCCGAGGGACATCATCGAGAACGCAAAGGTCGATGGCGCGACGGATTTCCAGATTTTCACCAAGATCATTTTGTCGCTGTCCTTCCCGGCGCTCGCCTCCTTCGCGATCTTCCAGTACTTGTGGACATGGAACGAACTGCTGGTGGCGAAAGTGTTCCTGATCGACTTGACCGGCTCAACCACCGTGATGACCAACCAAATCGTGGAGCTTTTGGGCACGCGAGGCGGCAATTGGGGAATTCTGGCGACGGCGGCCTTCGTTTCGATTGCGGTCCCGCTCGCCAAGTTCTTCGCAATGTAAAGATACCTTGTGCGCGGTCTGCTGGCCGGCTCAGTGAAGTAAGGAAATATGAATGAACTTCAAAACCCAACCGGTCCGCACAGTGGATAATCGTGCGCAACCAGATTGGTGGCGCGGGGCCGTGATTTATCAGGTCTATCCGCGCTCGTATCAGGACAGCAATGGCGACGGAATTGGTGATCTTAAGGGCATCGCGCAGCGCTTGCCGCATATCGCGTCACTTGGCGTCGATGCGATCTGGATTTCACCGTTCTTCAAATCGCCGATGAAGGACTTTGGCTATGACGTCAGCGATTATTGCGACGTTGATCTGATGTTTGGCACGTTGGCGGACTTTGATGACCTGCTGGACAAAGCCCATAAGCTTGGCATGCGAGTGATGGTTGACCTTGTGCTGTCGCACACCTCCGACCAGCACCCTTGGTTCCAAGAAAGCTGTCAGGATCACAAGAATGCAAAGTCCGATTGGTACGTCTGGGCAGAGCCAAAGCCGGACGGCACGCCACCAAACAACTGGCTGTCGATCTTTGGTGGGTCGGCGTGGCATTGGGATGGCCGTCGGGAGCAGTATTATCTGCACAACTTCCTGACCTCGCAGCCCGATCTAAACTTCCACAACGAAGAGGTTCAGAATGCCCTGCTGGATGTCGCCAAGTTCTGGCTGAAACGGGGTGTCGATGGTTTCCGTTTGGACACGATCAATTTCTATTTCCACGACCAAAAGCTGCGGGACAATCCACCGCTGCCAGTGAAGCGCCGCAACGCGACGATTGCGCCCCGCGTGAACCCTTACAACCACCAAGACCATCAGTACGATAAGAACCAGCCCGAAAACCTCGCCTTTTTGCGCAGTTTGCGCAGCGTGATGGAGCCTTATGGCGCGGCAGCTGTCGGTGAAGTGGGTGATGCGCAATACGGGCTGGAAATTCTGGGCCAGTACACTGCGGGCGATGACCTGATGCACATGTGTTATGCCTTCGAATTCCTTGCCAATGCAAAGCCAACTGCATCAGACGTGGAAACCGTAATGGACCGCGTGGATGAGGTCGCCGCAGACGGGTGGTCATGCTGGGCGTTTTCAAACCATGACACCGTCCGCCATCCAAGCCGCTGGAACTTGTCAGACGAAGGCTTGAAGATGATGACTGTTCTGATGATGTGCTGGCGCGGGTCAGCTTGCATCTATCAGGGTGAAGAGCTTGGCCTGCCCGAGGCAGAGGTCGCATTCGAAGAACTGCAAGACCCCTATGGCATCGAATTCTGGCCCAAATTCAAAGGCCGCGACGGGTGCCGCACACCCATGCCGTGGGAAACGCAAAGCGAATTCTCAGGCTTTGGTGAGAACAAGCCGTGGCTGCCTGTCAGCCCCAAGCACATGGAAATGGCTGTCGACCGGCAGGAAGAGGATCCCGACGCGATCCTGCATCATTACCGCCGCGCCATCCGGTTCCGGCATGAGAACCCTGCCCTACGCTCTGGCACCCAGTCGCCAATGAAAGCTGATGGCGGCCTGCTGATCTTCACCCGAGAGCATGAGGGCGAGACGTATTTCTGCGCCTTCAACCTTGGCGATGACGTCGCAACTGTCGCGGCGCAGACTGGCAGTTGGCAAAGCATCGGCGCCGATCTGGGCTCTGTGCAAGACGATCTGACGAACCCCGTAACCCTGAACCCATGGCAATTTCTGATCGCCATGAAGCCGAAAGGTTGAACGAATGGCTGATCTTAGAATTACTGACGTCGAAAAGACCTATGGCGGCAGCGTTAATGTCCTCAAAGACATCAACCTTGATATCAAACAAGGGGAGCTGATCGTCTTCGTTGGGCCATCCGTTTGCGGTAAATCCACAATTCTGCGGATGATCGCCGGTTTGGAAAGCATCACTGCCGGTACGTTGGAAATCGACGGTACCGTCGTGAATGACATTCCCCTGTCCAGCGCGGCATTTCAATGGTGTTCCAGTCCTATGCACTTTACCCGCACATGACGGTTCGGGAGAATATGATTTTCGCGCTAAAGATCGCCAAACTGCCGGGCATCCATGCCGACATGCGCGATAAGGAAATCGCACTGACCGCTGATCCAGCCAAGGTCCATCTCTTCAAGGATGAGCAATCGCTGAGACCGAACTAACCATAACAGGACCTTGTGGTCCTTCCCTTAGTGCTCTTGAAGCACTGCATTGTGCGCAGGAAGGTCTCGCTTTCTGCGCACAATTGCGTTTGGATCAATCGCCTTCCGCCACACCCTCTGCAAGGGCCTTGGCGCGACGGGCCCGGTAGCTTGGCAGGACGATCAAAATGGCGGCGATGACGAGCAAAGCCAAGGTCATCGGCCGCTCCCAAATAAAGCTGACGCCATCGTAAAGCTGCATGGAGCGTGCGAAGTTATCCTCCATCATCCCGCCCAAAATAAAACCTATCAACAGCGGGGCGAGCGGGTAGTCGGCAAACTTCAATGCCGTTGCACAGATGCCAAAGCTCACGAGCATTAATAGCTCTGTCGCATTGTTCTGCCCGATATAGGCCCCCATCAACGTGAAGAAGAGAATGAAAGGGATCAGATAATTCCGCGGCACCGCCAACACCTTGGCGATGTAGGGAATGAGCGGCAGGTTCAGGATCAACAGCACAAGATTGCCAATGAACATCGACATGATGACCGCCCAAAAGATCTGCGGCTCATCAATCATCAGCCGCGGACCAGGGGTGACGTTGAGCGCGATGAGCGCACCTAACAAAATCGCCGTGGTGCCGGAGCCCGGAATGCCCAGTGTCAGCAGCGGTACGAACGAGCCGGTGCATGCCGCATTGTTCGCTGTTTCTGGGGCTGCCAACCCTTTGATGGAGCCTTTACCAAACTCGTCTTGTTCTTCTTTCGGGGCGATGTTGCGTTCTACCGCGTAGCCCAAAAAGCTCGCAATTGTAGCCCCAGCGCCCGGCAGGACGCCAATAAAGAACCCTTGTAGGGACTGTCTCCCGACGACGGGTGCGATGGCCTTCGCCTCCGCCCGGTTGATGCGCAGGTCTTTGATTTCGCCATCATCGCCTTTGAGGTTTTTGGGCTTCAGCACCAAGAACAACGCCTCTGGCAAAGCGAACATCGCCATCGCCAGCGTGATAAAGCCGAAGCCGGATTGCAGGTCCATAATCCCCATGGTGAAGCGCGGAAGGTTGAACAGCGCGCCCTCCCCCACCGTGGCCATAATAAGGCCCAAAACGGTCATGATCATCGCCTTGGCCACCTGACCAGTGCCAGCAAAGGCCGCAATCGCGGAGAGACCTACGACCATAAGGGCGAAATACTCCGCCGAATGGAACAGAAGCGCAACAGACGACAGCGCTGGCGCAAAAACCATCAACAAAAGCGCCCCAATCGTGCCACCGGCAAAGCTGGCAATCGCGGCGATGGTTAACGCTTTGCCCGCTTTGCCCTGACGGGCCAAGGGATAGCCATCAAAGCTGGACGCGACCGTGCCCGCAACACCCGGTGCATTGAGCAAGATGGAAGAGGTCGAGCCGCCAAAGATAGCGCCATAATAGACCCCCGCCAGCAGAATGAGCGCCGCTGACGGATCACCCAGCGAAATTGCCACAGGGATCATGATCGCAATGATTGACATCGGCCCAAGGCCGGGCAGCATGCCGATGAATGTACCGATCAAACACCCTGCGATTACCATCAACAGGTTCTGGATCGACATGGCCGTGGTCAGGCCGATAAGGAGTCCTTCAAGCATCTTATGCTCCCATCAAAAAGGTCGGCAAAGGCCGCATGTAGATGCCAAGCACCTCTTGCACGAGATACCAAACCGCCCCTGTCGCGATGAAGGCAACAGGCAGCATCACAAGCCACTTCCGCTCCCCTAGAATGAAAGAGCCGAGGATCAGGAACGCAGAGGTCGAAAACAAAAAACCAAGCGGCCGGAGCGACAGCGCATAAAGCACCATCAATCCCAAAAGCAAAAGCGCCTGACCCAGATGATACTCCCCCAAACGACGGTAATCGATATCCGCCTCTTTCGGGGCGCTCTTCTCAACACCCAAAAGCACAACAAGCGTGGCTAGGATCCCAAGAACCGACAGGACCTTGGGGAAGGTGCTGGGCCAAATCGGATTGCGTTTCATGAAAGGGGCCAAATTCTCATCCATGGTGAACCAGGCAGCATAGCCATAAAGCAGGCACACCCCCAACAACACCAAGGCTATCCATCGATCCAAGGCCATTTGCCCGTCCTTTTCTGTCTATTTGGAGGCCAGCCCCCAATCCCCCGGGATATTTATGGCAAGAGGAAAACGAATTTTAATAAAATGCGCGACATTCTTGATCTGCGGTACAGGCTGGGAAGCCGATAACCGTGCAAGGGGAAGGCGCGGCCTTCCAACCGAAGGGGGGAGGTATGATGACCTCCCCTTCCTCTTGCTAAAAATATCCCGGGGAGTTTGAGGGGCAGATGCCCCTCATCCCGGTATCATTCGCGGCGCAGCCGCACATTCTAACTAGAGGAAGCCGAGCTTCTTCATCAGATCGCCGATGACCTGCTCTTGCTCTTCAAGGAAACTCAGAAACTGATCACCTGGGTTGTGAATGTTGACCCAGCCGTTGCGTGCGCGCACGGTCTCCCATTCAGGGGTGTCGTACATCTTGGCAATGGCGTCCTGATACATTGCCAGTTTGTTGTCCGGCAGGCCAGGTGCGGCGAAGAACCCGCGCCAGTTGACGAAGGTAGTGTCGATGCCTTGCTCCATCATGGTCATCGCATCTGGGGCTGCCGCCACACGTTCAGCTGATGTGACGCCGATGATTCTTACCTCGCCCGCGTTGGAGAGGTCCACCGCTTCGGAGAAGCCGGTCGACAGGGCTGCGATTTCCCCTGAAAGGAGCGCGGCCATTGCGTTACCGCCCGCATCATAAGGGATATACTTCACGCCCAACGCATCTTTGCCGGCAGCTTCCATCACCATGGCTGCGACCAAGTGGTCCATGCCACCGGGGACAGAGCCGCCGCCGATCGCTGTCGCGCTTGGATCCGCGTCATAGGCTGCGATCAGATCGGTCATGGTGTTGATTGGGCTGTCTTTGCCCACAACGATGGCGGCGTAGTCACCGATCGTGCCGGAAACCAGCGTCAGGTCGCGAAAGTTATGTGGAAAGACGCCGGTAAGCGACCGGATCACGATGGGTGTTGAGTTTACCATCAAGGTGCCGTGGTTGCTGTCAGCGTTTTCGATCAGGTAGCCGATCGCTTTGCCACCACCGCCGCCAGACATGTTTTCATAAGACGCGGTGCCGACGAGACCAGATTCGGTCAACGCTTCACCTGTGCCACGAGCGGTGCCGTCCCATCCGCCACCAGCGCCGCCGGGGATCAGGAAGTGGATGCTATCGAGGACTTGGTGTCCTCCAGCAGACACAGGCCCTGCAAGGCCGATTGCAGCCACAGCCGCGATAAGGGCGCGGCGGCCCATCGAAAATGTCGTCATGATTTCCTCCCATTTGACAACCGTCCAGCAAGCGGATCAGTTGAGTATGAGGGAACCATGTGAACCTGACACCGACCTGTCACGTTCACCACTTTGTCCGAGGTGACGATGAAATTTCTGCTGGTGGAGGACAACCGCGACCTGGCCAATGCCATCGCGTCTCGGATGCGGTTGGATGGTCATGTCATTGATCATGCAGAGAATTTAGAAGATGCGGAGGCGTTTAGCGCCACCGGTGAGTACGACCTTATTCTGCTTGATATCATGCTGCCTGATGGGGATGGGCGCAACTTTCTCAAAGCGCATCGGACGCGCGAACGCGACACGCCAGTGATTGTTTTGACCGCGCGCAGTCAGGTCTCTGATCGAATCGGATCGCTGGATATGGGGGCTGACGATTATCTGACCAAGCCCTTTGACCATGCGGAGTTGGAGGCGCGCTGTCGCGCGGTTTTGCGCCGCAAATCCGGCAATGTGAAACCCAATTTTGAGATGGGAGGCCTCGTCTTTGACCCTGTGGCCGGGCATTTGAGCGTCGGGGTGGAAGCTGTAACTCTGCGGAATCGCGAGCTGCGGCTTTTGGAAGTTTTTCTAAACGCTCCCGGGCAGGTGTTTTCCAAGCAAAAGCTGTCTGACCGGCTGTTTTCCTACGACGATGATGTGTCGGAGAACGCGATTGAGGTTTATGTTGGCCGGTTGCGCAAGCATTTGGAAAAGTCGGAGTTGAGGATCACCACGTTGCGCGGTTTGGGCTACCGATTGGATCATTATGGCTAACCCAGCGGTCGCCGGATCCTTGCGCAACAGGCTGGTCCTGTCGTTGATCGGCGGGGCCGCTCTTTTGGCGTTGATCTTGTTTGTCGCTGTGCGCAGCTATGCGGTGCAGGTGGCGCAGCAGGGGCAGGACCGCATCTTGCTGGCCTCTGCCACATCCATCCTTGACGCGGCGGCGATCCGCGACGGTGTGGTGGAAGTTGATATCCCCTTTGCAGCTTTTGCGATGCTCAGCACCCCCGCTGATGATAGGGTGTTTTATGCGATCTATCAGGATGGCACGTTTCTGTCAGGCTACAGCGACCTGTCGCTGAACAGCGGTCAGAGTGTCGGATCAGATAGGTTTACCACCACTAAATTGCGAGGCGTCACGGTGCGGCAGGTCAGCGCCAACAGGCGGTTGATCGGGGCCAATCGAACGACGGACGTGCAATTGGTTCTGGCGCAAACACAGGACGCTTTGGCGGAGACGTTGGATCAAATCTCCCGCAATGCTGCCGCTTTGGGGGTCGGGTTTTTTGCTTTGGCTGCAGCGTTGTCGCTTTGGGTGGCGTCCACCACGATGGGGCAGTTGAACCGGTTGACCACATCAGTGACACGGCGGGGACCACAGGATTTGAGCCCCTTTATGAAGCCCGTGCCGCAAGAGATGGCGCCATTGGTGACATCATTGAACTCCCTGATGGGACGGTTGGATCAATCGTTGAGCCAGTCGGAGGATTTCATCGCAGAGGCCGCGCACCGCGTGCGCACGCCCTTGGCCACCGTACGATCCTACGCGGAGGCGACGTTGCAGCGTGTGGACCGCGAGGAAAACCGCGAAGCGATGCGGTCCATGGTCAAGGCGATTGACGAAAGCTCCCGCGCGGCGGGGCAGCTTTTGGATCACGCAATGATCACCTTTCGCGCGGATCATCTGGACCGGCAGAAGATTGATCTGGTGGAGTTGGTGCAGGACTTGGTGACACGGCTGACCCCGATTGCAGAGATGAAGGATTTGAGGCTGGTACTGAAGTGCGACCCCGTTGTGCGTTATGCAGGGGATCCGATCTTGCTGCAGAATGCGGTGCGCAATTTGATCGATAACGCGATGAAATATGGGCCCGTTGACAGTCTGGTGGAGATCTCTGTAGCTGCTGATGTCGTTCCAACGATCACGGTTTGCGACAGCGGTCCTGGGTTTCCGCCGGATGAGATTGAAACACTGACCACGCGGTTCAAACGCGGGCGTAACTCGAAAAACTCTGTTGGGTCGGGTTTGGGGCTGACCATTGCGCAGGATGTGGCAGAAGCGCATGGCGGCACGATCAAGCTTTCAAACCGGACGGAGGGCGGCGCATGCGTTACCTTATCGCTTTAGCTATCACGCTTTGGGCCTCGTTTTGTGGGGCGCAGGATTGGGAAGACCGGCGCGTGTTCAATGAGGCGGGCACCACGCCGCTGCGGATCATTTCCAGTACCGACACGGATTTGTTTGAGCCTTTGATTGCCAGTTTTGTGGCCGAGAACCCGGATGTGGCGATTGAATATCTGGTGACGGGCACGGCGGATATTGATTCGCGGTTCCGCGCGGCGCCGGATGCGTTTGATATTGCGATTTCGAGCGCGATGGATCTGCAGTTGAAGCTGGCCAATGATGGGTTTGCGCGGGTACTTAAGACGATTGAGCATCCTGAGTGGGCGGAGTGGCGACAGAGCCTTTTTGCCTTTACGACGGAGCCTGCAGCGGTCGTCATCAATCGGGCAGCGTTTGACGGGCAGCCTATCCCTCAGACACGGCAGGAACTGATAGAGGCGCTGAGGGCGAGGCCAGCGGTGTTTCAGGGCCGTGTGGGAACCTATGATGTGCGGCGGTCCGGGCTCGGGTATCTTTTTGCGACGCAAGACGCGCGCGCGTCTGAGACTTTCTGGCGGTTGATGGAGGTGATGGGCGCGCTCGATGTGCAGCTTTACTGTTGTTCAGGCGACATGATTGATGATCTGGCCGCAGGGAAGATCGCCGTCGCTTATAACGTGCTGGGCAGCTACGCAGCGGCGCGGGCGGACGAGGAGAACACGCTAGAGATCATCTTACCCTCTGATTTCCCGACCACGATGATGCGGACCGCTTTCGTATCAACGGCGACGCAACATGCGGACGCGGCAGAGCGGTTCGTGCAACACTTGGTGACACAGCAATCCACGGGCGATGAGGCTGGTCCGACGCTGCCAGCGCTGCGCGATCAGAGCGATGGCGCAGAGCGGGCGATCATCGCGTTGGAGCCGTCGCTGTTGACCTTTCTAGACACGCTGAAGCGCAACAAGTTCTTGGCGGAATGGGAGAGTGCAGTAATCCAGAATTGACGACGGTCACTGCAGATCGAGGGGGCAATTCTCAGATTGCGCCCAACAACGCTTATTGGTAAACAAATATCACCAATTTAAGCTGTGGACCGCAAATGCCTGTCATCACCAACATCGACGATCTGAAACGCCTGCATAAGCGCCGTGCGCCGCGGATGTTTTATGACTACGCAGAATCCGGCAGCTGGACGGAGCAGACCTTCCGAGAGAACACATCCGATTTTGATCAAATCCGGTTCCGCCAGCGCGTCGCGGTCGATATGACGAACCGCTCCACCGTGGCACCGTTGTTGAGTCAGGATTATGCGATGCCTGTCGCGCTCGCCCCTGTTGGACTGACCGGCATGCAAAACGCGGATGGGGAGATTAAGGCCGCCCGCGCGGCGGAGAAGTTTAGCGTCCCCTACTGCCTGTCCACGATGTCGATCTGTTCGATTGAGGATGTGCGCGCCCATACCGACGCGCCGTTTTGGTTCCAACTGTATGTGATGCGGGATGAGGAATTCGTCGATAACATCATCGGACGGGCCAAGAACGCAGGCTGTTCTGCATTGGTGGTGACGGTGGATCTGCAAATCTTAGGCCAGCGGCACAAGGATTTGAAAAACGGGCTATCTGCGCCGCCGAAACTGACCCCCTCCACCCTGCTGGATTTGTCTACGAAATGGGCATGGGGGCTGGAGATGCTGGGCACCCACCGCCGCACCTTCCGCAACATCGTGGGGCACGCCAAGAGCGTGAAGAACATGAACTCCCTCCATTCGTGGACGGCAGAGCAGTTTGATCCAGCGCTCAATTGGGACACGATTGCGCGGCTGAAGGAGAAATGGGGCGGCAAGGTTATCATCAAGGGCATTCTTGATCCCGAAGACGCCAAGAAAGCGGTGGAGATTGGCGCGGATGCGATCATCGTCTCTAACCACGGCGGGCGGCAGTTGGATGGGGCTTTGTCGTCGATCCGCATGTTGCCGTCGATTGTTGAAGCCGTAGGCGGGCAGATTGAAATCCACCTCGACAGCGGGATCCGCTCTGGTCAGGACGTGCTGAAGGCGCTGGCGATGGGCGCAGACGGGGTGATGATTGGCCGCGCTTACATCTATGGCCTTGGTGCGATGGGTGAGAAAGGCGTGACCACCGCGCTCGACATCATTCACCGCGAACTTGACACGACGATGGCGCTCTGCGGCAAGCGCGACGTCACATCCATCGACCGCGATATCCTGTTGGTGCCGGAAGGCTTTGAAGGCCGGTGGTCCTAAGCCGACACCGCTTTTGGCATCCGCGCCGCGACGAGGACTAGCGGTGCAGCGCAGAGAATGAGGCCAGAGACGCAGAAGAACGCGACCCTAAGGCCGAAGAGTTCGGACACGATGCCCATGAGCATTGGGGCGAAGAAGAAGCCTGAGAAGCCGATGACGGCGACGCGGCTGATTGCTTCGGTTCTGAGGTGCGGCCGGACGAGCGAGCCCACCATCGAGATCCCAATTGGGCCGATGACAGAGACACCAAGGCCAAAGATGCCAAAGCCTATTTGTGCGACAAATGGTGTTGCGGCGAGGGCGGCCAAGGTCGCGCCAGTTGCGGCGATGATAGCACCGCCAATGACGACGCTCATCTCGCTCAGTCGTTCGGCCACAGCCTGACCGGAGAAGCGGCCAAAGGCCATTGTGAAGCCAAGCATGGCAGGGCCAAGTGCCCCTTCTTTCGCGCCACCGCCAAGCGTGCGTTCGATATGCAGAGCGGACCAAGCCTCCACCGTGGCTTCGGTCATGAAGGCGGAAAGGGTGATAAGGCCGCAAACGAGGATCGGCCAGATCGGATACTTCGCAGCTTTTGCTTCTTCATCCGCCTCAACCACAGCGATGTCAGTCCGCAGAAGGGGGATCGTCAGAATGCACAGACTGGCAAAGCCCGCGACGATGTAGGGGGTGGGAATTCCCGCCTCCCGCGCGAAGCCTGTGATAAGGGCGGCGACACCGTAGGCCACGGAAAACATCCCGTGGTTTGCATTCATCAAGGGACGGTTGAGTTTCGCCTCAAGCTCGCTCACGCGGGCGTTCATGGTGACATCAAGCAGGCCAGAGGCCATGCCAACCAACGCCATCAAGAGGCCAAAGACAATCGGTACAGCGGTTTGCGATGGCAAAAGCCAAACTAGTGAAAACGCCACGATGCCAAAACGCAGACCGTTTGATCCCAATATCCGGTCCGCACGAGGCGCCAAAAACATCGATGTCACCAGCCCAAGGGCTGACCCAACGAGCAATGTACCAAAAACGGCATCGTTGACGCCGAGGTGTGCTTTGTAGACTGGCACCAGTGCCGCAAAACATCCCCAGAACACGCCCACAACCACAAAGGCGACCGCAGGACGGCGAGACAGATAGATGGCGTTCAACACGGACATGCAGGAATGGCTGACAGCCAATTTCCATTGAGGCAAGTGACAAACTGCGTCAAACTGCAACAAAAACATCAAACGCAGTGATTTTACCCCTTCCCAAGCTGGCTGAATCGACCTAAAGACCGGTCTTCATCAGGTCGGACACCCTTGGAGGCCGACCGCTACATTATAGGAATAAGACTATGGCTGATAAGATCCCTGATCTTCACGCCACGGTACGCGCGGGGACAGGCAAGGGGGCCGCTCGCGCAGCTCGCCGTTCAGGCGACGTACCTGGCATCGTTTATGGTGGTGGCGCTGATCCACTCCCAATCAATGTAAACTTCGACAAACTGCTGACACGTCTGCGCAAGGGTGGCTTTATGTCCACACTCTTCAACCTGAAGGTTGATGGCCACGACGACGTCCGCGTGATCTGCCGTGGCGTGCAGCGTCACGTCGTCAAAGACCTGCCAACACACATCGACCTGATGCGCCTGAAACGTACAAGCCGTGTGAAGTTGATGATCCCTGTGAACTTCCTCAATCAGGACACATGCCCAGGCATCAAGAAGGGCGGCGTTTTGACAGTTGTCCGTCCTGAGGTTGAACTTGAAGTTCTAGCCGGCGACATTCCAGACTCGATCGACGTGGAACTGGCTGAAGCTGAAATCGGTGACACACTGTCCATCAGCAGCGTGACATTGCCAGAAGGCGCAAAGTCCGTAATCGACCGTGACTTTGTTATTGCCAACATTCAGCCTCCGAAGAACGCGATTGCGGATAACGAAGAAGACGGCGCTGAAGAGGGTGGCGAAGACGCCGCAGCAGATAGCGGCGAACAGGCAACTACAGAAGAGTAATCTTCGGCACAAGCAAATTCAATGCGGGGCTCTTCGGAGCCCCGTTTTTCTTTGGCAGATCGGGATAGTGGGACGCAAAACCGCTGGCGCATCTTAGATGCAGCGCCTATTTTTGCGGTCATGAAGCTTCTTGTTGGTCTTGGAAATCCGGGCGCGAAATATGCGCAGAACCGTCACAATATTGGGTTCATGGCGATCGATCAGATTGCCGCAGATCATGGGTTTGGGCCTTGGCGGTCAAAGTTTCAGGGTTTGATCAGCGAAGGGCGGTTTGGATCAACCAAGGTTTTGCTGCTGAAGCCTGAGACCTTCATGAACAAATCCGGTCAATCCGTTGGGGAGGCGATGCGCTTTCACAAACTGGAGCCTGAAGACGTCATTGTGTTTCACGATGAGCTGGACCTCGCGCCGGGGAAGGTGCGGCTCAAGGTGGGTGGCGGACATGCAGGGCACAACGGCTTGCGGTCCATTCACGGGCATATTGGGCCCGAGTATGAGCGTGTGCGGCTGGGGATCGGGCATCCCGGGCACAAGGATGCGGTGCCGGGCTATGTGCTGCGGGATTTCCCAAAGGCCGATGCGGAGTGGCTGGATGATGTGTTGCGCGGAATCAGGGACGGCGCGGCGGAGCTTGTGGCAGGCAATGGCGACAAGTTCATGAATGCCGTGTCCCTACGGATGGCGCCGCCGCGATCGTCGAAATCCACCCCGAAATCCAATAAGCCCAAGACTGACCCTGCCCCAGAGCCAGACGACGACACCAGAAGCCCGCTGCAAAAGCTTGTGGACCGGTTCCGGTGACGCCAGACCATGTGTGCGAGGCTTTCGCCTTTCAGGCGGAGGCATGCCAGACGCTCGGCTCCCCTTTCATGGGGCAACTTTGCGTACTCTTTGCGACGCGAGACTGGCCAGAGAGTGAGATCAAGCGAAAGGTGTTCGCGTGGCAAGGCGATTTGTCGCCGCGTGCTGAAAGTGTCCGGTTGCGGTTGGGGGGAGCGTTGCACGCGCTTTATCTGACAGCTCGGGTGTTTGAGGGCGTCTATCCGACCGCGTTGGTGAGTGATGACGTGCTCTGGAACGCCGTTAAGACCGTGCTCGTAAGCGAATGTACCTTCATTTGCGATTGGATAAGGAGCGCCCCGCAGACCAACGAAGTGCGCCAGTCGGCGGTCTTAATCGGGATGGGGCACGTGGTGGCGGAACGGTTTGGGCTGCCTCTTCGGATGTCTGAATTAGGGGCGAGTGGCGGTCTCAACCTAATGTGGGACCGGTTCGGGGTGAAGATCGGCGACCGGCTTTATGGCCGCGACGATGTCTTGGTGTTTGATCCTGAGTGGTCGGGCGATATGCCTCCAATGGCCCAACCTGAAATCGTTGAGCGGCGAGGTGTCGACCTGAACCCGCTTGATCCAACGGCCCCTGCTGACGCGTTGCGCCTCCAAGCATACCTTTGGCCGGATCAGCCGGACAGGTTGCAGCGGACCCATGCCGCGATTTCGGTTGCACAGCCTTTGGTCGATCAAGCGGACGCAATTGAGTGGTTGGAACACCGGCTGCCGTATCAAGATGGGCTAACCCATCTCATCTATTCCACCGTCGCATGACAGTATTTTCCGGCAGAGACCCAGGCACGCGGACGGCGGATGATCAAGGCGGCGGGCGCAAAGGCGACGGCACAGTCACCGCTCGCGTGGTTCTCAATGGAAACAGATGGTGGGGACCGCAGTGCGGTGCTAACCTTGCGTCTTTGGCCGGGGGACGTCACGCTGGACCTTGGGCGTGCCGATTTTCATGGGCGCGGGATTGATTGGACAACAGGATAAGCAGATGCAGATAGAACCATCCGTAAATGTCTTGGGCGAACCGCTGCAAAGCTGCTCCACCAATCCGATGACGGGGTTCTTTCGGACGGGGCATTGTGACACCTGTGCGGAAGACGCAGGCAGCCACACTGTCTGTGCGGTGCTGACGGCAGAGTTTCTAGCCTACTCCAAATATGTCGGAAATGATCTGAGCACCCCGCGGCCTGAGTTCGGGTTTCCCGGCCTCAATCCCGGAGATCACTGGTGCCTGTGCGCAAGCCGTTTCTTGCAAGCCCATGACGAAGGCTGTGCGCCGGATGTGAACTTGCACGCGACGCATAAACGGGCGTTGGAAATTGTGCCGTTGTTAGTTTTGCAGCAGAACGCCTTGGACAATCTTGCTTAAGATGTTGGAATCTCTACCAGATCATCGATGAAGAGGCTGAGGATTTGTGATCGGCCCGAGACGCCCGCCTTGCGGTAAATCGCATTGGTCTGGGCTTTGACGGTGCCCTCACTCAAGTCGCGCAGCGCTGAGATTTCTTGGGCACTCATCCCTTTGACGGAGAAGAGTGCCACCTCCCGCTCCGCCGAGGTGAGACCCCATTCGGAGAAACGATCTTCCATCAACTCCATGAACGCGCCGGAGGCAGCGCGAAGCTGATCCTCGATCTGCTGTTGGCGTCTGTATGAGCGGCGGAGCATGTTGGCGCTGACCCCTGCCCAACCAAAAGCCCAATGGCTGTGGTGATTTCGATGAATTGGTAGAACTGCCAACGGATTTGAAACCAACCCGTCGTCGTGCTCAGAAGGCCGACAAAAAATAAAACCACGCAGGAAGCCTGCAATATCAGGACAGCAGCAAAGAGGGCGTCTTGAGTCTTTGAAAATTTGTCGGTCTTTGCGTTAGGCGTGCTTAATCGTCGTCATCTTCGTCGTGATCATCGTCGTCATGATCTTCACCGACGTCCTTATCATAGAAGTCTTTCGCGCGATTGGTGACAGAGATGCCAGGTGCTGTATCGTCACCTGATTCAACTGGCTCCACTTCTTGCTTCAGGATGGCCCCCGTTGCAGCATCATAGATGATCTCAAGCTGATAGCCGTACCGGATGGCTTCGACTTTGACTTGCGTGAGGCCATTTTTGACTTTGATGCGAGTGTACCCTTCGGTGGAAAGCTGATTGATAACTTGGTTCGCGATGGTCTCAGCTTTTGCAGCTCCGGCGTTGAGAACATGCGCGATTAAAGTCGTTGTGAGTAGCGATTTCATTTTCAAATTCCTTTCTGGGGAGCGACAGCGGAAGTGCTGCCATTCCCCAGAGACTGTCGTGAGGGTGACATGAAAGGAATCTGCCTGAGGTTTAGATTGCCAAGCGTAAACCTAAGACCAAAACGCATAAGCTTGAATTTATAAACGCAAAACGCCCGGGCAACGACCAGACGTTTTCGCTAAAAACAGGGTGTTAGGTTACTCGAACTCACCCATTTCAAAGCCGAGCGCCCGCGCGACCGTGAAAATGTCTTTGTCGCCGCGGCCGCACATGTTCATGCAGATCAGATGATCTTTTGGTAGGTCTGGGGCAATTTTCATAACGTGTGCGAGGGCGTGGGACGGCTCCAACGCAGGAATGATTCCTTCCTGCTGGCAGCACACCTGAAATGCGTCGAGTGCTTCCTTGTCGGTGATGGAAACATACTTCGCCCGCCCGATTTCGTGCAGCCAAGCGTGTTCTGGCCCGATGCCCGGATAGTCGAGACCGGCAGAGATGGAGAAGCCTTCGAGGATTTGCCCGTCGTCGTCTTGCAAAAGGTAAGTGCGGTTGCCGTGCAGAACGCCGGGACGCCCACCAGTGAGGGAGGCGCAATGCTCCATCTTTTCGTTCACGCCTTTGCCGCCCGCTTCAACCCCGATGATGTTCACTTCTTTATCGTCGAGGAACGGAAAGAACAGACCCATCGCGTTGGAGCCACCGCCGATGGCGGCGATGATGGTGTCGGGCAAACGGCCCTCCGCCGCCATCATTTGTTCTTTGGCTTCCTTGCCGATGATGGCTTGGAAGTCGCGCACCATCGCTGGGTATGGGTGCGGACCAGCGACGGTGCCGATACAGTAGAACGTGTCACGCACATTGGTCACCCAATCGCGCAGCGCGTCGTTCATCGCGTCCTTTAGCGTGCCACGGCCTGACGTCACGGGGATAACCTCGGCCCCCAAAAGGCGCATGCGGAACACGTTGGGGGCCTGACGTTCCACGTCATGCGCGCCCATGTAGACAATGCATTTGAGACCGAACTTGGCGCAGACGGTTGCTGTCGCCACACCGTGCTGGCCAGCACCGGTTTCCGCGATGATCCGTGTCTTGCCCATACGGCGGGCGAGGATGATCTGCCCCAGCACGTTGTTGATCTTATGCGCGCCTGTGTGGTTCAGCTCATCGCGTTTCAGGTAAATCTTGGCACCGCCCAAATGTTCCGTCAGGCGTTCCGCGTAATAGAGCGGGCTGGGGCGGCCGACGTAGTGGGTCCAGAGATCATGCATCTCCGCCCAGAAACTCTTATCGGTTTTTGCATTCTCATACTGCTGCTCCAACTCAAGGATCAGCGGCATCAGCGTTTCAGAAACGAAGCGCCCACCAAAGTCACCAAACCGACCCTTTTCGTCGGGGCCTGTCATGAAGGAATTGAAAAGGTCGTGTGCCATATCGCGCTCCTAAGCTGGAAGCCGCATGTTCCGAAAAATTTGGGCAAGTGCAAGGCCTGCAAAGGGGTTTGCGCACTTTCGTTGGTGTTCTGCGGCGCAATGCCTCAAGCTTGCGGGTCTGAGGTAATGCCTGCATTTGCACAGAATTGCCGGATCAACTCCGCGTCTTTTTGACCGGGGGCTGATTCCACGGCAGACGCCACATCGACTTGGGTCGCGCCGGTGCGCTGCATCGCCTCTGCCACGTTGTCAGGGTCGAGACCGCCCGCGAGCATCCAAGGACGAGGCCAGAACTTGCGGTCGGCCAGCAGCGTCCAGTCAAAACGCAGGCCATTGCCGCCCGGCAGAACCGCGTCCTTTGGCGGTTTTGCGTCGAGGAGGAGTTGATCGGCCACATCGCCATAGGTGTCGATCGCGGGCAGGTCATCAGCGTCTGCAATGCCAAGCACCTTCATCACAGGTAGACCGTAGCGTGCGCGCACCTCTTGCACCCGCTCAGGGCTTTCGTGGCCGTGAAGCTGTAGCATGTCGAGGGGCACAGCATCCGTCAGCGCATCTAGGAAGGCGTCATCTACATCCACGACGAGCGCAACTTTCGCCAAACCCACAGGCGCGTGAATGCAAAGCTCCCGCGCAGTGTCGAAGTCAACGGCCCGCGGGGATTTGGCAAAGAAGTTAAAGCCTGCGTACTGCGCACCAGCCGCGGCAACAGCATCCACGTCTGCGGGGGTTTTCAGCCCGCATATTTTGGCGCGTGACTGTGACATGAGGTTTAGCGCGAGGGCGCGTCGATCAGGGCGAGGATTTCATCGCCTTCATTGGTCGTTTTGGATTGCTTCAGGTCGGCCACTTCGCGGCGCAAACTTTCCACCTCACGCGCTCGGGAGCGTCCGTCGGCCCGAAGGCGGTGTTCGCGCACCCACTCCCAAAGAAAGCCGATCAACAGGCCAGCGCCAACACTGAGCAGGATCACAACGAAGAGCGGCAGTTGCACCGTTGGGGAAATCAATAAGAAGTCCGCCAATGGGGTTGGCATCGCTTGCAGGGTCACAATCTCCCGATTGGCGATCCCAACAAGGATGAGACAAACAGCAACGATAGCCCAAAAGGCGTAGCGAATGGTTTTCATGGTCTGAGCCTTTAGCCGCCGTTAAGACGATCACGTAGGAGTTTGCCCGTCTTAAAGAACGGGACATGCTTTTCTTCAACATGAACGGATTCACCAGTGCGCGGGTTCCGCCCAATGCGCTGATCGCGCTTTTTGACAGAGAATGCACCAAATCCACGCAGTTCGACGCGGTGACCATCAGCCATTGCGCCAGTGATTTCGTCAAAGATGGTGTTCACAATCCGCTCAACATCGCGGTAGTACAAATGCGGGTTTTCATCAGCGAGTTTCTGAATCAATTCAGACCGGATCATAGATGTCCCCCCTATTCAGCAGCCTTTAAAAGCACCGCATACGTATTAGCAGTCCAAAACACTATAGGGGCAATTTCAGATCGACCCAATAGTCAGAAAACGCTGATTTTGGCGTTTTTCGTCTTTTTGTAGGGGATTAGGCGGCGTCTTTTTGACGATGCGACGTTGAAACCCCTGATAGGTGGGTTTTCAGCCTCACTGAAGAATCGATTCGACAAGGCCAAAGAAAAAGGGCCCGCGCAAAATGCGCAGGCCCTTTCGATCCGAAAATCAGGTAACTTATTCGTCGCCTTTCAAAGCCGCACCCAAGATGTCGCCCAAGGACGCACCGGAGTCAGAGGAACCATACTGCTCCACAGCTTCTTTTTCTTCTGCAATTTCGCGTGCCTTGATCGACAGACCCAGCTTGCGTGTCTTGCTGTCGATGTTGGTGACACGAACATCGACCTTGTCGCCAACGCCGAACCGCTCTGGACGCTGCTCGGAGCGGTCACGGCTGAGGTCGGAGCGGCGGATGAAGGACGTCATGCCTTCGTAAGCCACTTCGATACCGCCGTCTTCGATCTTAGTCACTTCCACAGTGATGATCGAACCGCGCTTCACATCGCCGATTGCATCTGCGAATGGATCACCGCCGAGCGCCTTGATGGAGAGCGAGATGCGCTCTTTCTCAACGTCGATCTCAGCAACTTTGGCTTGAACAATGTCACCCTTGCGGAAGTCGCCGATGACGTCTTCGCCGCGGCCTTCCCATGTCAGGTCAGACAGGTGGACCATGCCGTCGATGTCGCCTTCAAGGCCAACAAACAAACCGAATTCGGTGATGTTCTTAACTTCGCCTTCAACCTCTGTGCCCTCTGGGTGTGTCTCAGCGAAGACTTCCCATGGGTTGCGCTGTGTCTGCTTGAGGCCAAGGGACACGCGGCGCTTGGCACCGTCGATTTCCAGAACCATGACTTCGACTTCTTGAGACGTAGACACAATCTTGCCTGGGTGAACGTTCTTCTTTGTCCAGGACATCTCAGACACGTGGACCAGACCTTCGACACCTGGCTCAAGCTCAACAAATGCACCGTAGTCGGTGATGTTTGTGACGCGACCTGTGTGCACTGTTTCAAGAGCGTACTTGGTTGCGACAGAATCCCATGGGTCGGCCTGCAGCTGCTTCATACCAAGGCTGATACGGTGGGTTTCTTTGTTGATCTTGATGACCTGAACTTTGATCGTTTCACCGATCGTCAGGATCTCAGATGGGTGGTTCACGCGGCGCCATGCCATGTCAGTAACGTGCAGGAGACCGTCAACACCGCCGAGGTCAACGAAGGCACCGTATTCAGTGATGTTCTTAACGACACCGTCCACTTCCTGACCTTCTGCCAGGTTCCCGATAACCTCTGCACGCTGTTCTGCGCGAGATTCTTCAAGGATCGCACGGCGGGACACAACGATGTTGCCACGGCGGCGGTCCATTTTCAGGATCTGGAATGGCTGTTTGAGGCCCATCAATGGACCCGCGTCGCGCACTGGGCGGACGTCAACCTGAGAGCCTGGCAAGAACGCAACCGCACCACCAAGATCAACAGTGAAGCCGCCTTTGACACGACCAAAGATCGCGCCGTCGACACGCTCTTCATCCGCATAGGCTTTTTCCAGACGATCCCAGGCTTCTTCGCGGCGCGCCATCTCGCGAGAGATAACAGCTTCGCCACGGGCGTTTTCTGCAGCGCGCAGATATACCTCAACCTCGTCACCAACAGACAGGTCTGGGTCTTCGCCTGGGTTTGCGAATTCTTTCAGTTCGACGCGGCCTTCCATTTTGTAGCCTACGTCGATGATGGCTTGGCCCGCTTCAATTGCAATGACTTTGCCTTTGACAACGCTGCCTTCTTGCGGCGTGTCGATTTCGAAGCTTTCATTGAGGAGGGCTTCGAATTCCTCCATTGATACGTTTTCAGCCATGTGGCGTTCGTTTCCTAACATTACATTTTATACGGGCCGGGTGGTTGTCTCCACCGGTCTTTAGATTTCAGTTGGTCGAGACCTTGAAACGTAAAAACAGGGTTGGACGAACCAACCCTGCTCGAGTCTCATTGCCCGCGCCTGTCTCGACGCTTAGACAAGCGGGCGTATAGGCCCTTATTCCTAATGTGGCAAGGGCTTTGAGCGTAGTTTCGCTGAGAGGCCGTCAAGCGTGGTTTGAACCGTTTTAAAGAACGCGCCCACGTGTTCGCCATCCATGACGGCGTGATGCACCTCTAACGTCATCGCCATGCGCCAGACACCATCCGCGTCTTGGACGAATTTCTTCATGAAACGCGCGGGATGCAATCGTTGCGATCGGCCATTACGTTGTTCATCGACGTGTAATCTAGCCACGGCATACAGGAGAAGTACACAAGATCATCCCGTTCGCCCTCGTTGGGTTTGAATGCGCCTTTGGCAACCGCCTCCATCTCCGCCGCTGCGGCGCGGTCCAAGGTATGAAATCAGGATCGAAAGCGATGTAGGAATAGCCTAAGCCGCCCGCGTGCTGTGGCGCGGTTGCTGACATCTCCACCGCGTCATGTCGCACCACCTGATCGCCCCGAATCCGCAGACGCATGGCAGAGACTTTGTGGATCGCCTAGAGACGCCCGATGCGCAAACGGTTCAGCGCACCCTGTTTGCGTGAATAGGAGAAGTTCTCGCATGTGTCCCCAACAACATTCAAACGCTGGCCCCTCACATCAGATCAGATCGGGTCATCTGACGGTGAGACACCGCGCCCGTCAATCATCTACGATTATTCAAAGATCAAACTGTCTTATGAGATTTGGCTGCGTCACCACTAAGCGCTAGCCGCGTTTGGCATTAATGGCAGCGATAGCTGCCGCGACCGCCTCTTCAATTGTCATGCCTGAGGTGTCGATTGTCACCGCATCCTCCGCCGCGATGAGGGGGGCCGTTGCGCGTTCGCGGTCGCGCGTGTCGCGGGCAATGACGTCTTCAAGCACGCCTTCGGATGTCACATCCGCGCCGCGTTCCTTCAGTTCCTTGTAACGACGGTCGGCGCGGGTTTCAGCGCTTGCTGTCACGAAAAGCTTCACATCGGCATTCGGGCAAATGACCGTGCCGATGTCGCGCCCATCAAGGACCGAACCGGGGCCTTGCGCGGCAAAGTTGCGTTGGAAATCGGTCAATGCGCTGCGGACCTCCGCTATGACAGCGACTTTGCTGGCTTCTTGCGCGACAGTTTGGGTGCGCAGGTCAGGGTTTTCGAGGTCGGTGGGCTGCAAGGTTTGTGCAGCAGCGATGGGTTCCGCCCCCGTCAGAACCTTGGCCCCGACCGCGCGATAAAGCAAGCCAGTGTCCAGATGTGCAAAGCCAAAATGCGCAGCAACGGCTTTGCTAACGGTACCTTTACCAGCGGCGGCAGGCCCATCAATCGTTATGGTAAATGGCATCTCACGCTCCACCCTTTGCTTGGCGTCTTGAGTAGCCGTTTGCAAAACGAAAGACCAGCGCAGTGGTCAGCTGTTGGACCGCATGATTTGCGCGCCGAGGTTTGCCATCAAGTCCTCGAAGATTGGGAACGACGTCGCAATGGGGGAGCCATCATCCACGCTCATCGGCTCTTGCGTGGCCATGCCCATCACAATAAACGCCATTGCGATGCGGTGGTCGAGGTGACTTTCAACCGTCGCACCACCTGGCACGTTGCCGTGGCCAAGACCGGTGACTTTCCACCAATCTTCGCCTTCATCAACGGTGACACCCGCTGCACGAAGCCCCGTGGCCATTGCGTCAATACGGTCACTTTCTTTAACGCGCAGCTCTTTGACGCCCTGCATGTCGGTGACGCCGTCCGCGAAGGCGGCAACTACGGACAGGACGGGGTATTCGTCAATCATGCTGGCAGCGCGGGCGGGTGGTACGGCGATGCCTTTGAGATCGGGGGAGAATTTGGCGCGGAGATCGGCGACAGGCTCCCCCCCTTCTTCGCGAATATTCTCATAGGTGAGGTCTGCGCCCATTTCTTGCAGGGAGGTGAAGAGCCCTGCGCGGGTCGGGTTGAGGCCGATGTTCGGAACCAAAACGTCAGAGCCTGGCGTAATGATCGCAGCGCAGACAGGGAACGCGGCGGAGGATGGATCGCGCGGCACGACAATAGTTTGCGGTTTCAGGTTGGGTTGACCTGTGAGGGTGATCTTGCGGCCCTCGTCCGTCTCCTCAACCGTCAGTTCTGCACCGAAACCTTGCAACATACGCTCTGTATGGTCACGGGTGGCTTCCTTTTCGATCACGACCGTCTGACCAGGGGCACCGAGGCCCGCAAGCAGGACAGCGGATTTCACCTGAGCGGATGGGACGGGCACGGTGTATGTCACTGGCACCGGCATCTCCGCCCCGACAAGCATCATCGGCAAACGCCCACCCTCGCGCCCGTAGGCTTTGGTGCCAAAAAGCGCCAAAGGATCAGTCACCCGCCCCATCGGACGCCCGTTCAATGAGGCATCGCCTGTATAGGTGACCGTGATCGGGCATGTGGCCGCTGCCCCCATGATCAGGCGCACGCCTGTGCCAGAGTTACCGCAATCAATCACATGATCGGGTTCCATTAAGCCGCCGACACCAACCCCTTGCACCGACCATTCGCCGCCGCCGTGATCGGTGACAGTCGCCCCGAAAGACCGCATGGCTTTCGCGGTGTCGAGCACATCCTCACCTTCCAACAGGCCGGTAATCCGCGTTTCCCCCACCGCCAATGCGCCAAGGATCAGAGAGCGGTGCGAAATGGATTTGTCACCGGGAACATGCGCCTCCCCCTTCAAGGGGCCGCACTTGCGGGATGTCATTGGAATGGGGGTACCGTGACCGGACATAAAACCACCTTTGTTCGTTGTACCGTTCCCCTAGCCCATCGCCTGCGCAAGGTCCATCGCCTGCGTGTTCGGCGCAGCTCAGGTCCGGCGGAAAGTCAGATAATGCGGCGTGCGGCCTTCGCGCAGCGCCTTTTGTTCGTAACGGGTGGAATGCCAGTCCGCCCACGGCTCCCGCCAATCGGCGGGGCGTTCAGCCAGCCACTCAAACCCGTGCTTTGGCACCTGATCCAACGTTTGGCGGACGTAGTCTTTGATATCCGTGGCGACACGCAGTTCAGCGCCTGCGGCCATGACGCGGTGGAGCGGTTCGAGGTGTTCTGGCGTCACAAAACGGCGTCGGTGATGGCGTTTCTTGGGCCACGGGTCAGGGTAGTTGAGGAACACTTTGGTGAAGGTGCCGTCAGGGATCACATCGAATAAATCGCGCGCGTCCCCGGCGTGAATGGCGACATTCTCAACCCCCACTTTGCGAATTTTGCCGAGCAGCATAGCAACGCCGTTGATGTAAGGTTCGCACCCGATGATGCCCACCTCTGGGTAGCGTTCAGCCATGTGGACGAAATGTTCGCCGCCGCCAAAGCCAATCTCCAACCACATCTCCCGCGCACCGAACCGTTCCTTCAGATCGAGCGGGATACGATCGGGGTTGTCGTCCCATGTGACAGGTCCAGGCGAGAGCGCGGTGAGATCTTCGTTCAGATAAGCCTCCTGCGCGTCGCGCAGACCTTTGCCTTTGAACCGACCGTAAAAATTGCGCCACGGCGCGCCTGAGGGGTGTTTCTTTGACGTCATGGGCCGCGGTTAGCAAAGCCAGCGGGGTGAGGCAATTGCCCGCGCCAGAAAAAGAAACGGCCCAACCTTTCGGGAAGGCTGGGCCGCAATAATTGGAGTTTGATCGGCTTAGACCGCTTTCTTGAGCGCATCGACCAGATCGGTGCGCTCCCAGCTAAAGCCGCCATCATCCTCTGGTTCGCGCCCAAAGTGGCCATAAGCGGCAGTGCGCTCATAGATTGGTTTGTTGAGTCCAAGATGCTGGCGGATACCGCGTGGGGTGAGGTCCATTACGTCGTCAATGGCCTTCTCAATCGCGGCGTCGTCCACTTGCCCTGTGCCGTAAGTGTCAGCATAGATCGACAGTGGCTTGGCAACACCAATCGCGTAGGAAAGCTGGATCGTGCAGCGCTCTGCCATGCCAGCGGCAACCACGTTCTTGGCCAAATAACGGGACACATAGGCCGCTGAGCGGTCCACTTTGGTCGGGTCTTTGCCGGAAAAGGCACCGCCGCCGTGTGGTGCAGCACCACCGTAGGTGTCGACGATGATCTTGCGGCCTGTCAGACCAGCATCCCCATCAGGACCACCGATCACAAAGGTACCCGTTGGGTTCACCCACCATTTGGTGTTGGCGGTGATAAGGCTGGAAGGCAGCACTTCGCGGATATAGGGTTCCACGATCGCGCGGATGTCGTCGCTTGTCTGGTTTTCATCGGCGTGCTGGGTGGAAAGCACGATGGAGGTGACCTCTACGGGCACACCATTTTCATAGCGCAAGGACACCTGGCTTTTCGCATCGGGGCGCAGTGTTGGTTCTTGGCCTGATTTTCGCACTTCCGCCAGACGGCGCAGGATCGCGTGGGAGTACTGGATTGGGGCGGGCATCAGCGCGTCGGTTTCGGTTGTCGCGTAGCCGAACATGATCCCTTGGTCGCCGGCACCTTCATCCTTGTCCTCAGACGCATCAACGCCCTGCGCGATGTGGGCAGATTGTTCGTGGAGCAGGTTGGTGATCTCGCAAGTCGCGTGGTGGAATTTGTCCTGCTCATACCCGATGTCCTTGATGCAGGCCCGCGCGATATCCTCGACCTTACCCATGTAAGAGCCCAGTTTATCAGAGTCGGAAAGGCCCACCTCACCCCCGATGACCACTCGGTTTGTCGTGGCAAAAGTTTCGCAAGCGACACGCGCCTCTGGTTCTTCGCTGAGGAATGCGTCGAGGACCGCGTCTGAGATACGGTCGCAGACCTTATCCGGGTGGCCTTCGGACACGGATTCCGACGTGAAAATGTAGTTTTGGCGTGCCATGAGAGTGCTCCGATCAGAAAATTACTGCCACGTCAGGAAGCCGTTGTGACAGACCCGGGAAGTTGCTACGCGCGGCATGCAATCACGTCAATGGTGAAAACGTCGCGCACGCAGAATGCCTAGTGTCAGCAGGAAAAGCGCCACCAATGCCGCCGGAATGTCGCCGACTTTTGCATAAAGGGTTTTCGGAAATGCGGGCGGCAAGGCGGCGTCGATGAAACCGGCCATGTCGAGCGGGAGGGATTGAAGCACGCGACCCCGCGCGTCGATGACCGCGCTGATGCCTGTGTTGGCGGAGCGGATTATGGGCAGACCCCGCTCGATAGCTCTGAGCCGTGCTTGTGCGAGGTGTTGTTCCGGCCCTGCGCCTTTGCCAAGCCATGCATCGTTGGTGATGAGGAGGAGGAGCCGAGGGCGGCGATCTTTGGAGCCAATCTCTTCCGCAAATATGCCTTCATAGCAGATCAGTGGGCGGATTGGTCCGAGGTTGGGAATGTCGATCAAATCCGCCGTGGTGCCTTTGGTGAAACCAAACCCTTGGGAAGAGGCCAGACCGCGCAGGCCTAGGCGTGCTGCAATCTCCCCTCCCGGAACGAACTCACCAAAAGGGACAAGGTGCTGTTTGTCGTAGGTCGCCTCTATCACCCCACCGCGCCCAAGCAGGATCAGGCTGTTGTGAAAGATATCGCCGCCTGAGCGACGCTGCACCCCCGTGATGACAGGGATGCCTTCGGCCATGTCGGAGATCGCATCAAAGCTTGGTTGCGCATATTCGAGGATGTCAACAACGGCAGTTTCGGGCCAGACGATGAGGTCGACATCGCCACGGTCTGGGGTGCTGAGATCAAGCGTGCGTTGGAAGTTGATCGATTTATAGACTGGATCCCATTTCTCATTCTGAAGTACGTTGGGCTGAACGATGCGGATTGTGGGGGCGTCGGTTTCGACGGGTTCAACTGGAATGGGGACAAGCCATCCGGCGGCGATGGCGGCGGGAACCACCGCCCAAACGATGCGCCGCCGCGAAAGGTGGAAGATGGCCAGCGCCAATAGGAGGGCGATCAGCGTCAGGCCATGCGGCCCCCATAGCGCGGCAGATTGCGCGATGGGTGTGTCGATCCAGATGTGACCGATAAGCGCCCAAGGAAAGCCGGTGAAGATGTAAGAACGGGTGATTTCAACCAGCGTGAGTGCAGCAATAGCTCCGATGGCAGATTTCGGCGCGAACCGCGTCGCCAGCCACCCAGCGATGCCCCAGAAAATGGCCGCGCCGGAGGCCATGAGAATAATCGCAAACGGGGCCATCCAGCCGAAAGTGGCGGCGTCCACAAGGAACGGCTCAACAATCCAGCGCAGGCTGAGCGCAAAATACCCAAGGCCCAGCCACCAAGCGATGCCAAAGCCTTGTCGGGCTGTTTGCATGGAGACGTGCAGCGCCAGCCATGTGGCCAAGGCCAGAGGGGTCAGAAACCAAAGATCAGTAGGAGCGTGGCCCAGCGCGGCTGCGGCACCTAATCCGAACAGGCAGACGCGCCGCGGCCAAGGTTGCAGCAGCGCCCCCGTCATCCGTGTATCAGCCTTCGGCCAAGGTCGGCACGCGCACGCGCAGCCGTTTGATGCGCCGCGGGTCAGCGTCCAACACTTCAAACTCCGGACCATGTGGATGGGCAACCACTTCACCCCGCACGGGCACATGCCCGAGCAGTTTGAATACAAGCCCGCCGAGCGTGTCGATCTCTTCATCATCGACGTCGGCGTCAGCTTTCAGGTCGATGCCAATCTCAACCCCAAATTCATCGAGGGAAGTTTTAGCCTGCGCGATGTAGCAGCCGGGCTTTTCGAGGCGCCAGCTTTTGGCTTCTTCGACGTCGTGTTCATCCTCGATCTCGCCAACGACCTGTTCCAACAGGTCTTCGATGGTCAGCAAACCGTCTGTGCCGCCATATTCATCGATGACGAGGGCCATGTGGATCCGCTCTGCCTGCATTTTCTGTAGCAGGATGCCCAACGGCATAGACGGCGGGACGAAAAGAAGCGGGCGCACCAGTTTCATCAGGTCAAGTTTGGTGGTTGAGCCGCTAAAGCCGTGCTTCAGGGCGAAATCCTTGAGGTTCACGAACCCCAGTGGTGTGTCTAATGTGCCGTCAAACACAGGCAGTCGGGTGAGGCCGCTGTCACGGAAGACTTTCACCAGTTCCGCTTTCGCAATGGTGACGGGGACGGCTGTAATGTCCGCCTTGGGCACCATGACTTCCTCCACGCTCATCCGGCGCAGGTTCAGCATGCCTAGCATTGGGAGTTGGGGTTTCGTCTCCACACTTTGGGCTTCGGGTTTCGGTTCGCCGTTTGTAGTCGAATTGACACCAAAGATGCGGCTCAAGAAGCCACGATCGTGGGAAGTTGATTGAATGTCCTGCGCGCTCCGCGCTGCGTTAGAGGACCCGTCGGGTGTGTCGCCCATTTTCTCCTATCCTGAATGCGCGCCACCTTGGCGCGACTGTTGGCTATATGGGTCAGGCTGACCCAATGTTGCAAGTATCTGCGTCTCCAGCCTTTCCATCAACTCCGCATCGGCATCGAGTTCGTGATCGTAGCCAAAAAGATGCAGGGTGCCGTGGATGAGCAGGTGAAGCGTGTGACTTTTCAATGATTTATCGGCATTTTGCGCCTCGGCAAGACAGGTGTCGTAGGAAATTGCGACGTCACCCAGAAAGGTATCGCCGCTCATTTCCTGTAACACTTCCAGCGGTTTCCCGCCGTCATCCTCCGCTCCGCGTTCAGCAGACGGCCAACTGAGCACGTTAGTGGGGGTCGGTTGGCCGCGAAATTCGGCGTTGAGATCCGCGATCTTGTCGTCGTTGCAAGCTAGCAAGCCAATCTCGAACCGTTCGGGATTGTAGCCCAGCTTGCGCAGCGTCGCATCATAGGCTTGAAACGCGATCTGCAATATCCCCGCTTCCGCCCAACGGCGATCCTCAATGATGCAATCGACCGACATTAGCTGTCCGTGTCCGCCTCATACGCCTCAATAATCGCAGCGACCAACGGGTGACGCACGACATCCTTGGAAGTGAAGTAGTTGAAGCTGATCTTCGGGATGTTTTTCAGCAACCGCTCCGCATCCCAGAGGCCGGAACTCACCCCACGCGGCAGGTCGATCTGCGTGCGGTCGCCGGTGATGACCATGCGGCTACCCTCTCCCAGACGGGTCAGGAACATTTTCATCTGCATGGAGGTGGCGTTTTGCGCCTCATCAAGCACGACAAAGGCATTGGACAGCGTTCGACCCCGCATGAAGGCCAAGGGCGCAATCTCAATCCGTTTTTCTTCGATCAATTTTGCGGCCTGCTTGCCCGGCAGGAAGTCGTTCAGCGCGTCATAAAGCGGTTGCATATAGGGATCGACCTTGTCCTTCATATCGCCGGGCAGGTAGCCCAGCTTTTCGCCTGCTTCGACCGCGGGGCGTGACAGGATGATCCGGTCGACCTGACCGTTGATGAACATGTTCACGCCGACAGCCACCGCAAGGTAGGTTTTACCCGTACCCGCAGGCCCGATCCCGAAGGCCAGTTCGTTGTCAAAAAGCGATTTGACGTAGGTCTTTTGCGCATCCGTGCGCGGCTCGATCAGTTTCTTGCGGGTCTTAATCTCGATCCGGTTAGCGGAGGCGTCGCCTTTGAACAGTTCCTTCTGATCGTCGGCAACGATGGGCGAATAGCCTTCGGTCATATCCATGCGCAATTCGCGGTCGACGTCACCGCGTTCCACCGATTTGCCAGCCTCAAGCCGCTGGTAGATGGATTGCAACACACGCGCAGCTGTCTTTTGCGCATCCTCTTCCCCAAGGATCGACAGTTGATTGCCCCGCCGCAGGATTTGGACGGATAGCGCAACTTCGATTTCGGTGAGATTGCGATCGTATTCGCCGCACAGATCAATCAGCAAGAAATTGTCGGGAAATTCCAACACCAATTCGGCGTTGAGGTCAGTCGGTGGGGTCAGGGCGCTGGTGGCCAATCAAGTCTCCTGATTCAAGTTCACTTCTATGGTGGCAAGCTATGTAAGGCTGTGCAAGCCGATGTCCCAAAATGTCACGAAAATGACAACAAAAAAGGACCGCAGCTGAAACCGCGGCCCATTTGATGTGTAATCCAGCACTCTTAGAGCGGGTCTGTGATGTCTGTGCCCTGACGGAACGGGCCGGTCGCTGTGTTGGGCGGTGCCACGCCGGAACAAACCGGATGTCCATCTGGGGTCAGCCGCTCGGACAGATAGCCTTCGATCCCGTCGTTGCTGATCCAGTGTTCACAGCCGTTTGGATCAACCCACATGCCGGCAACAAGGTTGCTGAGTTTTTTGGCGTCTTGGCCTGCGTCCACGAAGCGTTCAGCACTCGTGCGGTTGCCCCCTTCAATGAACGCGCAGCCGGAGATTGACAAAGCAGTCAGCGAGGCAAAGGTCAGTTTTACAAGTGTCATCGATCTTTCCCCTATCTCAAGCATTAGACTTCTACGCGGCGGTTTTCCCGGTACGCAGCGGCTGAGTAGCCTGCGACCTTGGGCATCCGCTCACCAAAGACTTTCACGTCAACAACGCGGACCCCTGCATCGCGTGCGATGCTTGCGATGCTTGCGACCGCATTGGCGCGGCGGTTGGACAGGTCCATGTTGTATTCATCAGAGGCCCGCGCATCGGTGTGACCGTAGATCAGGAACCCGAAGGCTTCGGTCTGCTGGAACCAATCCATCAGTTCAGCCTTTTTGCTGCGGCTGATCTATTCTTTGTCAGTCGCGAACAACGTGTCGGTGGAGATGATCCCGCAAATCTCGCTGCGGTTACACACTGAGCGGCCATCACGGGTGCAGTGCGGGCTCATGTAACCTTCGAACCCGTCATCCATCACTCAGTGCTGACAGCCGTCAGGGTCGGTCCAGATTGTTGGGGTATATTCTTAGCCCACGACTTCGATTGCGTGGGCATCTGCGACGACGGTTGTAGCGCTGAGTGTTCCCACACACGGGCCCGCAACTGCGGTCACAAAAGGGTTGGTCTTCTTTGTCACGACGATAGCCTTCTGCTTCTGGCAAGCTATTCTTGTCTGCTCACCAGCACGATACACTAACCTAAAGGGACTGTCTCAACATCAAGCTCGATTCGAGGCAAATTTCACCAGATATTGTGTTAAAAAGCGCAACGGTGGGCGGTAACCAGCACGTTTGTCAGCCGGGTAGCTCCAAAATCGTCGCAAAATTAAGGCAGTTGCCATCGCCCAATCAGGCGACGAGGCGCCCCGCGAGAGAGTTCGGGCCCGCTTCTGCAACGTACACGTCGCGGATGTCGCCGAGGGCATCCTCTGGCGCGTCTGCGTAAATCGCGTGCAGGTATTCAGACTTGCCGATAAGCTGCCCATCTTCGCGGCCCTTCTTCTCAAACAAAACCTTCACGGTGCGCCCGACCATGCTGTCCTGCGCCGCGATCTGTTGAGATTTGAGCAAGGCTTGCAGGGCCTGCAAACGCTCTGACATCACATCCTCTGGCAGCTGCGGCTTTTCAGCAGCGGGCGTACCTGGGCGGGTGGAGTATTTGAAGGAATAGGCCTGCCCGTAGTTCACGGTGCGGATCAGCTCCATCGTGTCTTCAAAGTCCTGATCAGTTTCACCCGGGAAGCCTACGATGAAGTCACCGGACAAAAGCAGATCAGGTCGCGCATCGCGGATGCGTTCGATGAGGCGGACGTACTCTTCTGCCGTATGTTTGCGGTTCATCGCTTGCAGGATGCGGTCCGAGCCTGATTGCACAGGCAAGTGCAGGTAGGGCATCAACTTGTCGCAGGTGCCATGCGCCTCAATCAGCACGTCGTCCATGTCATTCGGGTGGCTGGTGGTGAAGCGGATTCGGTCGAGTCCGTCAATCTTATCGAGCGCCCAGATGAGGCCGGCAAGACCGCCCTCATGACCATTGTAGGCATTCACGTTCTGACCCAAGAGCGTGATTTCTCGCACACCACTTTCCACCAGTTCCCTTGCCTCGTTGATGACGCGGTCAGAGGGGCGGCTCACCTCTGCCCCGCGTGTATAAGGCACAACGCAGAAGGCACAGAACTTATCGCACCCTTCTTGCACAGTCAGGAAAGCGGTCGGGGCGCGCTTGCCCTTCTTGCGCTTTTTCAGCGTTTCGAATTTGTCATCTTCCGGAAAATCGATGTCGAGCGCTTTGGCCCCCGTCTGGATCGCATCATCCATCGCGGGCAGGCGGTGATAGCTTTGTGGCCCGACGACCAGATCCACCATCGGCTGACGCTTGATAATCTCTTCCCCTTCGGCCTGCGCCACGCAGCCTGCGACACCGATCTTAAGGTCTGGGTTGGCAGCCTTCAGACCTTTGAAACGACCCAGCTCAGAATAAATCTTCTCCGCCGCCTTTTCACGGATGTGGCAAGTGTTGAGCAGGATCATATCCGCATCATCTGGCGTGTCTGTCTGCGTATAACCCTTTCCGCCCAACACTTCCGCCATCCGTTCACTGTCATAGACGTTCATCTGACAGCCATAGGTCTTGATAAACAGTTTTTTGTCGGCAGACATTTTTGCACCAAAGCTACACTGGAGTTCGGACGCTTCTACCGAGTGCGAAGGTCGCTTGCAATGCCACCAGAATTAACCAAGTCCTGAGGCGAAATCCTAACACTCACTACCATGACACACCCGACGCTGATTGATTATCTGGCCCAGCAAGAACGCACCCCGGCGAAGGGGCCGATTGCGCTTGTGTTCATGGAAGACGGGATCGAGGTGAATTCAACCCTTCGCCATCACGTAACCGTTTAATTAAAAACGATTTTTGCATTGGGCGCGCCTGTGATTGAGATTGCGGAGGATGTGGCGCCGAAAGTCACCCGCATCACGCACGACATGGGCGAAGATGCAGCTATGTCACGTGCGGTGAATGCGGTTATCGCTGCGGCCTCGGGTCAATGGATTTATTACTGCTACAACGGCGAATACCTGTTCTTCCCCTTCTGCGAAAACCGCACCGTGGGGGAGATGTTGGCCTTTTCGATGGAGGAACGGCGCGAAAGCCTGATGACCTATGTCGTTGACATCTATGCGGGTAATCTGGGGCGCCACCCGAATGCAATATCGCTCGACGATGCGTATCTAGACAAGTTAGGCTACTACGCGCTGACGCGGCATATCGAGAGGGACAGGTTCCACAAACGTCAGTTGGATTTCTTTGGCGGGCTGCGCTGCCGGTTTGAAGAACACGTCCCCTACCTGCGCCGCCGGATCGATTGGATCGCCCCGTTCCGCACGAAACCCGGCCTGCTGATCAACGAAGACCATCTATTGAACGATCACGAGATGAACACCTAGGCCTTCCCTTGGCATCACAGCAATTGATTGATTTGGGCCTGATGGAGCCCGGACAGTGGTTCTGACCGCTTAGGTGCGGCGCAGACGGATCACCACGTCTACCGATGCAATCTCCGCCCCTTTTGGCGCGTTGGGTACTCGACTGAATTCCAACTGCTCTGCCGGTGCATCGGTGAGCGTGGAGGTGTCTTCCCAATAAAAATGCGGGTGGTCGGACATATTGGTGTCGAAATAGCTCTTGGAGCCATCCACCGTAATCTCCCGCATCAACCCCGCATCACAAAACGCCCGCAGCGTGTTGTAGACGGTGGCGAGTGACACTTTCTCATCGCAGCCAGAGGCGGAAGCATAAAGGCTTTCGGCCGTCACATGACGGTTCTTGCCATCACCCACGAGCAATTTCGCAAGCGTCATTCGCTGACGGGTCGGACGCAGATCAGCGCCTGAGAGCCATTTGGTCGAACGTTCTGTTCCGATATCAGTCATCTGTGAGCCTATCATCTGGGTATACATTAGGTGAAAACGAACGCGTTTATCAATGGGGGTCAAATGCTTGCTCTTTGAATCGGGGCGATGCTAGGTGTCTCGCAACTTGGATTTTTGAGAGAGCAGCGAAAAATGAGCCCTTATCCTTCGAGCTTTGGCAAAGACGACCTTTTGAAATGCGCCCGGGGGGAACTGTTTGGAGAAGGCAACGCGCAACTCCCTGCCCCGCCGATGCTAATGATGGATCGGATCACCAAAATCTCTGGAGATGGCGGCGCGCATGGCAAAGGGCACGTGCTGGCAGAGTTTGATATCACGCCAGACCTTTGGTTCTTTGACTGCCACTTTCCTGGCAACCCGATCATGCCGGGGTGTTTGGGGCTTGATGGTCTGTGGCAGCTCACCGGCTTCAACCTTGGCTGGCGCGGCTGGCAGGGGCGCGGGTATGCACTGGGCGTGGGTGAGGTGAAGCTAACCGGCATGGTCCGGCCCGACCGCAAGATGCTGACTTACAAGATCGATTTTACCAAAGCGATCCAAACGCGCCGCCTGACCATGGGCGTGGCCGACGGGATTGTGGAGGCGGATGGCGAGGTCATCTATCAGGTCAAGGACATGAAAGTCGCCCTCAGCGAAAGCTGAGGCATTTCACGGATTTGGAGGCATCCACCATGACGAACAAGCGCATCGTTCTGTCGAGCGACCACGCCGCGATTGAGCTGCGTCAGGCTATCGCAAAGCACATCGAAACCAAAGGCTGGGAAGCCGTGGACATAGGCCCCACAACCACGGAAAGCACGCATTACCCGCTGCACGGCAAAGCCGCGGCGGAGAAGGTCGTGAGCGGTGATTGCCGCTTTGGCATCATCGTCTGCGGCACGGGTCAGGGCATTATGATGGCGGCCAATAAGGTCGCGGGCATCCGCTGCGGGGCCTGCGCGGATACGTTCTCCGCCAAGATGATCCGCGCGCACAACGACGCCAATATGATCGCGCTGGGCGCCCGTGTGCTGGGCGAGGGTCTGGCGCTGGAGATCGTCGACGGCTTTCTGGAGACCGACTTCGAAGGCGGCCGCCACGCCACCCGCGTGGACATGGTCGAGGGCTGATTACCGAACCCCTAACGCTCTGTTCTGTGTCAGCGGGAAATCATGGTTAACGCTCCTAAACAAGGCGTTTGCGCGAGTCACACTGCGTACACAGCCCGTACACAGAGCGTACAAACGCTGTACACCGTTTGGCGTGAAAGATCGGGCTGGCATGGGGTTTGACGGCGACGCGATCTTCCAGCCGGAGAGCGGAGAAATAGAGCGCTGTCATGATGGAGACCATCGAGGCAGAGCTGGCCTGATGCCCGCCAACTTTGATGCCGTCGTCGTTCGGGCGCAGGTGATTGGCGTTGTGGATTATCCAATGCGACAAAAGCAGTCGTTGTTCGATGGTTTTTAGGTGCTTTGTGGTGATGGTGGCATTCGTCATGGGATGGGTCTTTCGCTGTTTGCGCGAGTCTGCACCCATTTGAGGAGTGAATGAGACCAATTAAGCCAACTAAGAACAGTTTTTTGCCAATTATCTGCTCGATTTTGGATATTAATGACGATATTTACCAAGAAAGTCGCATGAAGGTTTCAATTGACCGAAAGATACTTACTGCGTTTCAGAGGGATGGGCATCTGACCCATCAACAGCTTAGTGAGCAGGTCGGGCTGTCACCAACGCCCTGCGCGCGGCGGATCAAGCGACTTGAAACGGATGGGATCATCACGGGCTATGGCGCGCGGATCAACGCGGCGAAACAGGGCTTTGATGTTTCTGTCTTTGTCTCCGTCCGGTTGGATCAGCAGGTTGACACCGGCTGCGGCACTTCGAAAGCAATGTACGTGTGTTTCCCGAGGTTGTGGACTGCTGGCTGATGACGGGCACGTTTGATTATCTGCTGCGGGTCGTGGTGCGCGACTTGCATGAATTTGAGCATTTTCTGACCGCCAAGCTGACAAAGCTGGCTGGCGTGGCATCTTTGGAAAGCTCCGTTTCCATCCGACGGGTTAAGGACGAAGCGACGCGGATCGCTTAATTTGCGATTGGGTCCATGCGCCGACACACAACGTAGATCAGGTTGTTGGTACCCCCACCCTTGCCCCGCTTCCACCTCTCCCGTACTAAGTTCAAAAGCCGATTTGGGGAGCGTTTATGCGTCGAGTTGTGGTCACGGGGTTGGGGATTGTCTCGCCCATTGGGAATAATGCGGAAGAGGTTCTGGCCTCTCTCAAGGCGGGGACGTCGGGGATTGAGGCCATTCCTGAGATGGCCGAGCATGGATTTCGCAGTCAGGTTGCGGGCACGCTGAAGCTCGGTGTGTCAGAGCATGTGGACAAGCGGACCTTGCGGTTCATGGGTCCGGGGGCGGCGTATTCTTACATCGCGATGCAACAGGCGATCGAGGATGCGGGGCTTGAGGAAGACCAGATCGTCAATCCGATGACGGGTGTGATCGCTGGCTCTGGCGGGCCGTCGACCTCTGCCATGTTGGCGGCGCATAAGGTTGTGTTGGAGACGGGTGCCACAAAGCGGATCGGGCCCTTTGCGGTGCCAAAAGCCATGTCGTCGACCGTGAGTGCAAACTTGGCGACGGCGTTCAAGATCAAGGGGATGAACTTTTCCATCACGTCGGCCTGCTCCACCTCGTTGCATTGCATCGGGATGGCGGCGCAGCAGATCGCCTTGGGCGCACAGGATACAATGTTTGCGGGCGGCGGTGAAGAGCTCGATTGGACGCTGTCGTGTCTCTTTGACGCGATGGGCGCAATGTCCTCGAAATACAACGACACGCCAGAGAAAGCCTCCCGCGCGTTCGACGCGGATCGGGATGGGTTCGTGATCGCGGGCGGTGGCGCGATGGTGGTGTTGGAAAGCCTTGAGCGCGCGCAGGCTCGTGGGGCCAAGATTTATGCAGAAGTGACCGGCTTCTCGGCCACGTCTGATGGGGCCGATATGGTGGCCCCCTCTGGCGAAGGCGGGGAGCGGGCGATGCGCGGGGCGTTGAAGACGCTGCCGGAGCGACGCAAGGTCAGCTATATCAACGCGCATGGCACCTCGACACCCGTTGGCGACGTGGGTGAGATCGAAGCGGTGCGCCGCGTGTTTGGCGACGGGTCTACCCCGCCTGTGTCCTCTACCAAATCGATGACGGGGCATTCCCAAGGGGCGACCGGCGCGTCAGAGGCTGTCTATTGCTTGCTGATGCTGGAGCATGACTTCATTGCGCCGTCGATCAACGTGGAGGCGTTGGACCCCGCATTGAAGCCTGAAGAGATCGCCACCACATGCGTGGAAAATGCAGGGCTCGACACGATCATGACGAACTCCTTCGGGTTCGGCGGTACGAACGGTTCGATGCTGTTGAGTAAGTTCAAGGGCTAGGACGATGACACTATCCATGAAGGGCAAGCGCGGGTTGATTATGGGGGTGGCCAACAACCGCTCCATCGCGTGGGGCATTGCCAAGGCGATGGCGGAGGCTGGCGCTGAGTTGGCGTTCACCTATCAGGGCGCGGCGTTCGGGGAGCGGTTGAAGCCGCTGGCGGAGTCTGTCAGGTCGAACATCATGGTGGATGTGGATGTGACTAATGACGCGAGCATGGATTTGGCGTTCAACACGCTCAAGGAAAAGTGGGGCACGCTAGATTTTGTCGTTCACGCGATTGCTTATTCCAACAAGGACGAGCTGACCGGCCATTTCCGCGATACGTCGCGGGAGAACTTTAAGAACTCTCTGACGATTTCGTGCTATTCGTTCATTGATGTGGCGCGGCGGGCGTCCGAGATGATGCCCAATGGTGGCACGTTGCTGACGCTGACCTATCAGGGGTCGAACCGTGTGACGCCGTTTTACAATGTAATGGGTGTGGCGAAGGCCGCATTGGAAAGCGCGACACGCTATCTGGCGAATGATCTGGGGCCGCAAGGCATCCGCGTGAATGCGATCAGCCCTGGTCCGATGAAGACGCTGGCAGGCGCCGCGATTGGCGGTGCGCGCAAAACATACAAGCATACCGGTCAAAACGCGCCTTTGGGCGACAATGCAACGTTGGAAGCTGTGGGTGGCACGGCGGTCTACCTCGCCTCCGACGCTGGGGCCTGCACGACGGGGGAGATCATCCGCGTTGACGGAGGCTTCCATGTTCTGGGGATGCCGCAGCCGGATCACCTATAGGGCGTCAGAGTTTACGGATTCTTAGGAAAACTGTACATAATAAAGCAGGTATCAGTTTTTTAGGTGAATCACCTCCAATCACGGCCAAGGATGACCCTGAGCGGAGGGTTCCAGATAATTCGAAACAAATACCTAAGATCTAGCCTTCTGCGACGCTCACCAGTTCCAGATCAAAGATCAGGTCTTTGCCCGCAAGAGCGTGATTGGCGTCGAGTGTGACTTCGTCGTCGCTCAGTTCTGCCACTGTGACCATGATCGGCTGGCCGTTGGGCGCTTGCATCTGTAGCTGCAACCCCAATTCCAGCGGGATGCTGTCGGGGATCTCTTTGCGCGGCACTCTTTGCATCGCTTGATCGTGGCGCGGGCCATAGGCTTGATCGCAAGGGATTTCGACACGCTTTTTGTCGCCGACGCTCATCCCCGTCACGCCCGCATCAAAGCCCGCAATCACCATGCCGGAACCGAGCGTGAATTCCAAAGGATCGCGGCCTTCAGAACTGTCAAAGACGGACCCATCGGACAGAGTACCGGTGTAGTGGATGCGCACGGTGTCGCCTGCTTTTGCGGTAGTCATGGGAGCCTGCCTTTTCTGGATCAATCGCGCGAACCTAGGCGGTTGGGGGTTGGGTTGCAAACGGCTTTGAACTTTCCGGTGCGCCATGACAGTCTGCCGCCAAGGAGACGCGAAATGCCTATCACGACCTATGTTTTTGACGCCTATGGGACGCTGTTTGATGTGAACGCCGCAGCGCGGTTGGCCGCAGAGGAACCTGGGCGCGGGGATTTGGTGGCGGTTTGGCCGAAACTGGCCGCGGATTGGCGCGCCAAGCAGCTGGAGTACACGTGGTTGCGGGCTGTGGCGGAGGCGCATTGTGATTTTTGGCAGGTCACGCAGGACGGGTTGGACTGGGCCATGGAGGTTTGCGGCCTGCACGATCCGGAACTGCGCGAACGGCTTTTGGCGCTCTACTGGGAATTGGCCGCGTTTGAAGAGGTACCAGCGATGTTGGCCGCGTTAAAGGCACGGGATGCGCGGACGGCGATTTTGTCGAACGGCTCGCCTGAGATGTTGAATGCAGCAGTATCCTCGGCGGGGCTGATGGAGTTCTTGGATGCGACCCTGTCGGTGGAAGCCGTTGGCGTCTTTAAGCCGCATCACCGCGTCTATGATTTGGTGGAGGTGCATTTTGGTTGCGCGCGAGATGAAGTGTTGTTCGTCTCCTCCAACGGGTGGGATGCGGGATCGGCGGCTGCCTATGGGTTTCGCACGGCTTGGGTGAACCGCGGGGGCGCACCGATGGATAGGCTTCACAGCACACCGCAGCATGTAGTGACCGACCTTACCAGCATACCGGAGATCATGTGATGCCCACATTTACATCTGCCGATGGCGTGACACTGTATTACACAGATGAAGGGGATGGGCTGCCTGTCTTGGCCTTGGCCGGTCTCACGCGGAATGGGCGCGATTTTGACCATGTCGCCCCTCACTTGCCCGTGCGTTTGATCCGCATGGATTATCGCGGGCGCGGACGGTCGGAGTGGGCCGACCCCAGCACCTATACCATTCCGCAGGAGTCGCAGGATGCGCTGGCCCTGATGGATCATCTGGGGTTGGAGAAGGTCGCGATATTGGGCACATCGCGCGGTGGATTGATCGCGATGGCGCTGGCGATGATGGCGAAAGATCGGTTGCTGGGTGTCGCGCTCAATGACATCGGGCCGGAAATTGCGGAGACGGGGATGGAGGTGATCCGTGGCTATCTGGGTCGCCGTCCGGCGCAGAAAACCTATGCCGAGGCCGCCGCGTTTCGGGATACAGTCTGGATGCAGTTTGAAGGCGTGCCGATGGAGCGTTGGTTGGCCGAAGTGCAGAACCATTATGAAGAAAAGGATGGTCGTATAGAGCTGCGCTATGATCCGAAATTGCGGGAGGCGGTGCTGAATGTCGACGGGCCGATGCCGGACCTTTGGCCGATGTTTGACACTTTTGACGGCTTGCCCTTGGCGCTGGTCCGCGGGGCAAATTCGGACCTTTTAACTGAGGACTGCGCAAATGAGATGGCGCGGCGCAGGCCGGATATAATCCGAGCAGAGGTGCCGGGACGCGGGCATGTGCCGTTTTTGGATGAGCCAAAGGCCCTGACGGCGTTGCGGGCTTGGTTGGGAAAAATGCAATGAACATTGAGATGATCCGCGCGGCGGCAAAACGGCTAGACGGGCACGCGCGGCGGACGCCAATCCTGTCATCACCGTTTTTGGATGAGATTGCAGGGAGGCGCGTGTTGGTGAAGGCCGAATGTTTGCAACACACCGGATCGTTCAAGTTTCGCGGTGGCTGGGCCGCGATGTCAAGCCTGTCTGGGGATCAGTTGAAAACTGGTGTGATTGCCTATTCCAGCGGCAACCATGCCCAAGGCGTGGCCTTGGCCGCGCGGGAGCATGGGGCGCCAGCAGTGATTATCATGCCATCGAACGCGCCTACGGTGAAAATCGCGAACACCCGTGCTTTGGGGGCTGAGGTGGTGCTGTATGATCGTGGGCGGGAAAGCCGCGAGAAAATTGGCGATGGCTTGTCGCGTGAGCGAGGACTGACGTTGATCAAGCCCTACGACGAACCGGAGGTGATTGCGGGGCAAGGCACCTGCGGGCTGGAGATTGCGGCCGATGCTGGTGTTGAAGAGGCTGAGGTGCTGGTCTGTTGCGGTGGTGGCGGGCTGACCGGCGGGATCGCGCTGGCATTGGCGGCGGAAGCCCCGAAGATGCGCGTGCGGCCTTGCGAGCCTGAGGGCTTTGATGATGTGACGCGGTCACTCGCCACCGGCCAACACGAGCAGAACGTGAGCGAGACTGGCTCCATTTGTGATGCTATTTTGACGCAAAGCCCCGGAGAGATCACATTTCCTATTCTAAAGAAACACTGCGGGTCAGGGATTGTCGTGACGGAGGACGAATGCCTGCGCGCAATGGGCCTTGCTTTTGAGCGGTTGCGCATTGTTGTGGAACCGGGCGGTGCGGCGGCGTTGGCAGGCGCGCTGTTCCACGGATCAGAGATTGAAGGCGACACGGTGATCGCGGTCGCCACCGGCGGAAATGTAGACCGCGCCATATTTTCACGCGCTTTGGAGACTTTGGCATGACGCAATTCACGATTGCGAGTTTCAACGACAAAAACCTGATCAGGCCAGATTAGGAATATTAGACGTTCGAAAGCTACACGCCGGAGGAATATGCATGGAAGCAAAGCTGGCTTGCTGAACAGGTGATGACGATGAACGCCGGTGTCGTTAGCTTTCAGGAGATTTTTGATGCGGATGCTTTACAGGCGGTGATCGATGAGGCGGATGCGGCGGGGATGGAAGCGAATGAGGCCAATGTGCCGGATCGCAGTAAAAAGTACGCGTGCAAAGCGATTTTCATGAAGCTGGCTTATGCGCCCTAAACCAAGGCCACGCTCGCCTTCGCGCCCAACGCCAAGGATGGTGGGCCGGGGCAGCGGCAACCTGGCGTTGCTATCTTGGCCAAGACAGGGTTTGTGGAGAAGCCGGAGATCATTCAGGATCTGGCGGAGCCAGTGGTTATCCCCTTTTCCGACTTGGATGGGAGTGACGGCGGCAGCTAAACCATGAAACGGCTGTCGCTCCCGATCCTGAAAGCGAAGGTGCCGTTTTGAGACACGGTGATCACCGTGTTCAAATGCCACCTGAAATCAAAGCTGGGGGAGTTTGATCTGCTAAAGGGGGCGACGGTTGCACCCGCCGCAGACCTTGTAAACTATGATGCGGGTGCACGGGCGCTTGGTTCGCTCCACTCTGGGTTGCGGCGGGTGGCGGAGGCGTGGGTTTTGCGGCTGGCGATTCTTGGCAGTTTGGAGAAGGGCGAACCTGCGATGGTTCTGGGCGACTTCAATGACAGCGAGCATGCAGTGTCCACAGAAATTATCACATGCGAGGTGCCGTTCAAGAATTACGCGTGGATGAGGCGGCACGATGCCAAGCACCGCTCTAACCGCTACACTGACGAAGAAAATGAGATCATTCAGGAGAAGATTTCAAAGGTCCAGCTGCATTCGGCAGAAAAGCTTTTTGTGCGTAAGTCATTAAGATATATGGTTTATGCATCTTCCTTTGGGGGCGTGTTTGAATCGATCGATCAGATTTTGATGAGCCATCACTTTCACCCTGATTACAAAGATCGGATTGGGGAGATGGAGTATTTCTCAGTCCTGAACGACCACCTGATGGACGGCAGCCATCCAGAGGCACCGTATAACAAACTCGCCTCGGGCCACGGCCAGATCATGGCCCATATGCATATTTATTGAGCATTTTGAGAAATTCGTTGACTCAAGCGCGAAATTTGATTTCTGTGGCGCTCGGGAGGGTTGTCCACCGTGATTTAGGTCACGTCGTTGGACAACAGGAGAAAGCCGCGTCTGGGGGGACCCAACGCGGCTTGATCTTTTAGGGGGCCTGTTTTTTGGAACGATGTGTCAGCAGCAAAGACGGGACTCGTATCTATGCGCGGCAGGATGGTGCGGCGGATCGTGACGCGCCTGTGGTGGTATTTGCCAACGCGCTTGGAACCACGTTGGAGGTTTGGAACCCGATGCTGGCGCATCTGCCGGAAGGGTTGCGGATCGTCCGGTTTGACAATCGCGGACACGGGCGGTCGGACGTGCCGGAGGGGCCTTACTCGATGGGGACCATGATCAGCGACGCGGAGGCCGTATGTGATGCCTTTAATGTAAAAGACTGTGTGTTTGTCGGGCTTTCAGTCGGGGGAATGATCGCGCAGGGTTTGGCGGTGAAGCGGTTGGACTTGTTGCGCGGGCTGGTTCTGTCCAACACGGCAGCAAAGATCGGCAACGCGAAGATGTGGCAGGACCGGATGGAAATGGTGCGGTCGAAAGGCATGGCGCTTGCCGCCGATGACATCTTGGCGCGGTGGTTTGGCCGCAAGTTCCTGGCCGGTCCCGATGTGGCGCAATGGCGGGACATGCTGAGCACCTGTTCGGTTGAGGGGTACTGCGGGGTCTGTGCCGCGATTGCAGGCACCGATCTCTACACCCCGACGAGCGGTCTGCGCTTGCCGACTTTGGGCTTTTCAGGGCCAGAGGACCGCTCCACCCCGCCGGATCTGGTGCGGGAGACGCTGGGATTGATCCCAGGGTCGGAGTTTAGGCTGATCCGAGGCACCGGCCATTTGCCATGCGTGGAACGACCCGAAGAGGCGGCAGCGGAACTCACCGCGTTTCTGGAACGGATTGGGCACCTTGGCACGCCTGACTGATTGGCGCGTTGCAATCTAAACTGATGAGTTTAGATACTTCTCAAACTTCTAAAATCGAGCCCCCAATGGACAAGCGTCTGCCTATCACATTCATCCTGATCAGTGTCGTGCTCGACAGTATGGGTATTGGTCTGATCATGCCTGTGATGCCGGACCTCATCCAAGAGGTTGACGGTCAGGGTCTTGGCGCAGCGGCGGTCTGGGGCGGCATCCTCGCCACGATTTTCGCAGCAATGCAGTTCATCTTTGGCCCCACGTTGGGGAGCCTGTCAGACAGGTTCGGGCGCAGGCCGGTGTTGCTTATTTCCCTTGCGGTGATGGCCTTTGATTATGTGCTAATGGCCGTTGCGGGCACGATCACGCTGTTGATTATTGGGCGCATCTTGGGTGGCATCACCGCGGCGACACAGTCAACCGCAGCAGCCTATATGGCCGATATATCGGAGCCGGAACAGAAGGCCGCGAACTTTGGTCTGATTGGTGCGGCCTTTGGTGTGGGGTTTGTTCTGGGGCCGTTGATGGGCGGGATGCTGGCTGAATACGGCACACGCGCACCCTTCTGGGCGGCAGCGGGATTGGCGGCGGCAAACTTCATCTTTGGGTATTTCATCCTGCCAGAGACGGTCACGGACGCCATACGCCGCCCGTTTGAGTGGCGACGGGCAAACCCGATGGGGGCGTTCAAGCACATAACCAAATTGCCCGGCTTAGGCCGGTTGCTGCTGATTACCTTTGTCTATGCGGTGGGCTTCTTCGTCTATCCGGGCGTTTGGGCCTACTTCGGAGCGGAACAATTCGGCTGGGGACCGGGGATGATCGGGTTGTCTCTGGGTGCCTTTGGCATCGGGATCGCCGTGGTTCAGGGGCTTTTGATGCGCCCGATCCTTGCGTGCTTGGGCGAACGCAACGCGGTGATCGCAGGGCTTGCGATTGACGTTCTGGCGTTCATCTTGCTGGGCTTTATTCAAAACGGGTGGATCGCCTTGGCGCTGACGCCGTTGACCGCGCTCGGCTCTATCGCCGGTCCGGCGTTGCAGGGGATCATGTCGCGCAAGGCGGCGGACAACCAGCAGGGGGAGCTGCAAGGCACGCTCGCCTCCATCAACGCGGTGGCGACGATCGTGGCACCGTTGGTTGTGACGCAGACCTTTTGGTATTTCACCAAGGATGACGCCGCAGTCTATCTGCCCGGCGCGCCGTTCTTGTTGTCGGCCTTGTTGACCCTGGGATGCATTGTGATGTTTTTGACGAGCCCTGCGCTGCAACGGTCGAAAAGCGACGCCTGACGTCGCTGGGTGCATAGCGGCGGTGGGCGTTGGCGCCATCGTGGCCGGAACGGCAAGAGGATTGTATATGACGAACGTGAAAGCCGCAGTGTGCAACGCCTTTGGTGCGCCGCTTGATATTGAAACTGTGCAGTTGCGCGCGCCCGTGAGTGGTGAGGTTCAGGTCACGCTGAAGGCCTGCGCGATTTGCCATTCTGACATCACGTTTATTGATGGCGGCTGGGGCGGCACTCTGCCTGCGGTCTATGGGCACGAAGCCGCCGGCCATGTGACCGCCGTTGGCGATCATGTGAGCGGCGTGGCTGTTGGGGATCCGGTTGTTGTGACGTTGATCCGTGCTTGCGGGACTTGTGCGCCTTGCGCCAGCGGCGCACCTGTGGCCTGTGAGACGGCCTTACCCGAAGTTGGACCTATTGCCAATGCGGATGGCGCGCCCTTGGTGCAAGCTATGAACTGCGGCGCGTTCGCTGAGAAGATCGTCGTGGATCAGAGCCAAGTGGTGAAGCTGCCTGTCGATATGGATTTGGTGACGGCGAGCGTGTTGGCCTGTGGCGTGATCACAGGTGTCGGCGCCGTGGTGAATGCCGCCAAACTGCGAGCGGGTCAGGATGTGGTTGTGATTGGCGCAGGGGGCGTCGGCCTTAACGCCATTCAAGGCGCGCGGATCGCGGGCGCACGGCGGATCGTGGCGGTGGATATGTCAAACGAAAAGCTGGCGATTGCGAAAGAGTTCGGCGCCACCGATGGTGTGTTGGCGACAGAAGACAAACCGTGGCGGGCAGCGAAGGCTGCGATGGGTCGCGGGGCGGATGCTGTGTTTGTGACTGTTGGCGCGATCCCTGCTTATGAGCAGGCGCCGCAATACCTCGCCTCCGGCGGGAAGGTCATCATGGTCGGGATGCCGCATTCGGGGGCTGAGGCAAAGTATGAACCTGTGATGCTGGCCGCGACAGGTCAGGGCATGGCCGGCTCGAAGATGGGCGATGTGGTCATCGCGCGGGATATTCCGTGGATGGTCGACCTTTATCGGCAAGGACGGCTCAAGCTGGATGAACTGGTGTCGCGGACGTGGCCGCTGGAAGAGATCAACGAAGCGATTGCCGATACCAAAACCGGATCAGCCAAGCGGAACGTGATCGTTTTCTAAGGCTCGCCACTGTCGCCCCAATCATAGACGACGATGTCGCCAATTTTCCGATCCTTAAGGCGTTGATAGAGCTTGCGGGCAGGGGTGTTCGCCACCTTTGTCGCGAGCCACGCGCCTTCGCAGCCGAGTGCGGTGCCTTTGGCGAGCAGATGTTCGGACAGTTTGGTCGCAATCCCTTGGCGTTGGTGGCTGTCGCGCGCGCGCACCTCCGACCCAAAGAGGATGGGCGCTTTGTCAGGGTGGTTGTTGATAACGGCGCTGGCCATGCCGACGGCATCCTCACCCTGCATCGCCAGAAACATCAGATGCCCCGGATCGTTCAGAAAGGTTTCCGCCTGATCGGGGCGGATCGGATTGTCAAAAAGCCCGTTGCGCACCGAGAAAAGCAGATCAAGATGATCTGGACCCAGCTCGAGGATCATGATTGGGTCGGGCATAACGGGCCTTTCTGGGTCAACGATGGATGTGATGCGATGAGACTTGCCGATCTTGAGATATTTGTCACGGCCCCGCCTGCCCCGGGATGGGGTGGCCGGTATTGGATCATCCCCAAGCTGACCACATCGGACGGGATCGTGGGCTATGGCGAATGCTATGCGACCTCTGTTGGGCCGGACGCGATGCAAGCCGTCATCAAGGATGTGTTTGAGCGGCATATGCTGGGCGAGAATCCCGAGGATATCGAGAAGATATTCCGTCGGGTCTATTCCTCTGGCTTCACGCAGCGGCCTGATCTCACTGTGATTGGCGCTTGGTCTGGGTTGGAGATTGCGTGCTGGGATATTTTAGGCAAAGCGCGGGGGCGGCCGGTTCACGCGTTGCTTGGTGGGCGGATGACGGACCGCGTGCGGGTCTATACATACCTTTATCCAGAAGCGCACCATCCCCTGCCCGATTTCTGGGCTGACCCCGCAATGGCGGCGGAGGCGGCGATTGCGCGGGTGAAGGATGGCTATACAGCGGTGAAGTTTGACCCTGCCGGACCCTATACGGTGCTTGGTGGGCACATGCCGTCAATGCATGACATCAGCCTGTCGGTGGCATTCTGCAAAGCGATACGTGAGGCCGTGGGCGATCAGGCTGATCTGCTTTTTGGCACGCATGGTCAATTTTCAACTGCGGGGGCGATTCGGTTGGGCACCGCCATCGAGCCCTATAACCCACTTTGGTACGAAGAGCCGATCCCACCCGACAATCCTGCGGAGATGGCCAAGGTCGCGGCGGCGGTGACGATCCCCGTGGCAACGGGAGAGCGGCTTTGCACCAAGGCCGAGTTTGCGCAGGTGCTGAAAAGCGGCGCTGCGAGCATCCTGCAGCCTGCGTTAGGACGCGCGGGCGGCGTATGGGAATGTAAGAAGATCGCGGCATTGGCAGAGGTGCACAATGCGCAGATCGCGCCTCATCTCTACGCAGGCCCCGTGGAATGGGCGGCAAACATCCATTTGGCAGCGTCGATCCCCAATACCCTGATGGCGGAGACGATCGAAACCGCGTTCCATGATGCATTGATTGGCGGCGCGATCCGCGTGGAGGGGGGATATGTCACCCCACCAAGCGAGCCGGGGCTGGGCATCAATTTCAACGAAGAGCTCGCCCGCGCGCATCCGTACACCGCCGACAGTCTGCATCTTGAGATGCAGCAGGACGCAATCGGCTATCACGGGGTGAATGTGTTCGAAGGTGGCGCACCTGTGAAAGACTAACACAAAGAGCACGTGAACCTTTGCCATCTTTACAAAGGAGATTGATGGGCAATCAGGTCAAGACCTCGGCATCCCGCTGGCGACGTAGGGGCAATCGGCACTGATCCGCATAAGGTTTGGAAACGGTGCGTATCGACAGGCAAAACAATGGTGGGAGGACGGGCAACAATGAACGCATAGCGGCCCAGTCTGATGCGGCAACCCGCACTAAAATTCCGACCACCCCATGTCAAAAGAAAGTGGCGGGCCCAGAAGGACTCGAACCCTCAACCTGCCGATTAGAAGTCGGCTGCTCTATCCAGTTGAGCTATGGGCCCGCTTCGAGCACGTATCGCGCGGGTCATGGTCTGATGGCAAGAGGAATGCGGCCGAGGCCAGAGAATTTAGTGGGTCCAAGCACCGCGGCGGTTGGTGGCAAAGTTTTCGCCATAGCCACCGGGACGGATGTTCGCCTTGCGCAGCTTGGGTTCGGTGACAGTCGCCATAATGCCATGCTCCTCCGCGTATTCGAGCGCGGCTTCCTTGCTGTCGAACGTCATCCGCACCTGACTTTGCGTGTCAGAGGAGCCGGTCCAGCCCATCAAAGGGTCAATCTCTCGCTTGCTTTCGCGGGCAAACTCCAAAACCCAAGACTTGGTCTTGGCTGTCCCCGAGGACATGGCAGTTTTCGCTGGCTTGTAGATGCGTGCGCGCATGGCTGACTCCCTTGGCTGTGGGTCTTATCTGAAAAACCCCGCCGCTGTGCAAGATATTATGCCCACTCTCCCGCGCGCATCACGGGCACAATCGTGCCGTCCTTTTTGATGCCGTCGATGTCCACCGCGTCAGAGCCCATCATCCAGTCGACATGGATCAGGCTTTGGTTGCCGCCAAGCTGCTGCAGCTCTTCTGGTTTCAACTCACTGCCGCCTTTGATCGTGTCGGCGTAGCATTGGCCAAGCGCGATGTGGCAGGAGGCGTTTTCGTCAAAAAGCGTATTGTAGAAAAGCGTCCCTGACTGACTGATGGGGGAGCAATGCGGGACGAGCGCGACTTCCCCGATCCGGCTCGCGCCGTCATCAGTTTTGAGGAGAGCATTCAGCACGTCCTCACCTTTTGTCGCGGTGGCTTCGACAATCTTACCTGCTTCAAAGCGCACCGCGATGTTTTCGATCACATTACCTTGGTGCGCGAGCGGTTTGGTGGCGGCGACGGTGCCTTCGACCTTGTAGGCGTGTGGGCAGGTGAACACTTCCTCCGTCGGGATGTTGGGTTGGCAGACCACGCCGTTAAGAGCGGGCGATGCGCCACCTTTCCAGATGTGCCCCTCGGCCAGTCCAAGGCGCAGGTCAGTGCCGGGGCCGGTGTAATGAAGCGCCTCGAAGTTCATGTCGTTGAGCCAATCGACCCGCACTTGCAGGTTTGCGGAGTGCTGTTCCCAGTTTTTAACCGGATCGTCGCCAGCGAGACGGGAGGCGTCATAGATCGCGTCCATCAACTTGCTCTGCGCCTCTTCAACGGGGAGGTCGGGATACACGCGGGAAGCCCATGCCGCACCAGGATAGGCCACGATATTCCAGTTCACTTCAAACCCGACAATGGGTTCCATCGCGGGTTTTGCGGCGATGGAGGTGGCTTTGGACGCACGGGCGACCTTTTCTGGGTCTTGTTCGGAGAGCAGCATCGGATCGTCGCCTGTGATCGCTATGCGGGCTGCACCGTCTTTGAACGCTTTACCCAGTCCCTCATAGAACCAGCCGGGCGCACGGTCAAAGCTGTGATCGTGGCCGTGTTCGTAGCGGGCGAGTGTGATCACTTCGTCATTGAAGAACGGCATGACGAGCCCCGCACCCGCTTTGTAGGCCTGCACGGTGATCCGCTGCACCAATTCCAGCGCCGCCATCGGCGCAGTGATGATCAAATCCTGACCGGGTTGCAGGTTCACACCTGTCCGAACGGCGACTTCGGCGAGACGGTCAAGTTTTTCGGGGTCAATACTCATGGCGGCGCTCCTGATGCTGTTGCGGTATAGCTACTCGCCCCGCGACGGAGGTCAACCTTAGCGTTCGAGCGCGCCTTTGCCTGCGATGATCTTGTCGCGGAATTTAAGGATGCGGGTGACGCGCGTGGCGCTTTGCTTGGCGCTGTTGAGGTTTAGGATATAGCTTTTCTGACGACCAGACGTGAGGGCGTGGAACGCCTCTGCCAGTTCGGGATCGGCGTCAAGGGCGCTGATGAGTTCTTCCGGCAGCTCCTGTTCCTCAACCACTTTGACGGGCTTGATGCCAGCATCGGCATAGCTGATCGCTTCGGCGAGGTATGCCAGGATAATGTCTTTCCGCGCGGCCACCTGCCCCACATCAGTGAAAGGGATCATGTCGGCCTGTTTCGCATTGACCCCTTGTTTTTCCAAGATGGCATGTGGGTCTTTCATGAGGGAGCTGTTGAAGAAGGTCAGCCGGAAGTCATTTCGAAACGCCCCGAAGATCGCGATGTTGCGGCCATTCCGCACGTAGGTCGGCTGGCCCAATTTGACCATCTCTTCCAGCCCCGCCGCCTGACAAATCGCCCTGAGTTGCAACAACCCATCGCGCCAGAGCGCGGCGGAGCAATCGGGCGTGTCAAAGCGGTCGCAGCGCCCGCAGCCTTTGGTGAAATAATCTTCGATGTTGCCGATCATGGGCATGGGGTGAGTGTATCAGGGGCAGATCGGAGGCTCCAGCACATGCGCTCCTGACACCTGCTGTCAGGAGAGGCTCTTGAACCTATGGGGAATAAGGCCAACTATATGGGTCTGCCCCCAAGGAGTCTGTCATGGCCTACTCCCATTCCGACAAACGCGAACTTGAAGATGCTGCCTATCTGTCGAACCCCGCGCCGAATGTGCGTGAGCGGGAGAAGATGGAGGGCGGCTTCGCCTTTAAGATGGTGACGGAGTTTCAGCCTGCAGGGGATCAGCCAACGGCCATCAAGGAGCTGGCCGACGGCGTGAATGATGGGGAACGGGATCAAGTGCTCTTGGGCGCGACGGGCACTGGTAAGACCTTCACCATGGCGAAGGTCATCGAGGAGACGCAGCGCCCTGCGATCATTCTGGCCCCGAACAAGACGCTCGCCGCGCAGCTTTATGGGGAGTTCAAGGGCTTCTTCCCTGACAACGCGGTCGAGTATTTCGTCAGTTACTACGACTACTACCAGCCCGAAGCCTATGTCGCGCGGTCCGACACCTACATCGAGAAAGAGAGCCAGATCAACGAACAGATCGACCGGATGCGCCATTCGGCGACGCGGGCGCTGTTGGAGCGAGATGATGTGATCATCGTTGCCTCCGTCTCTTGCATCTATGGTATCGGGTCGGTGGAGACCTATGGCGCGATGACGCAGGATATTCATGCGGGCAGGATGTATGACCAGCGCAAGATCATGGCTGACCTTATCGCGCAGCAGTACCGCCGCAACGATCAGGCGTTCCAGCGCGGCACGTTCCGGGTGCGTGGCGACAGTTTGGAGATTTGGCCCGCCCACCTTGATGATCGGGCGTGGAAGCTATCGTTCTTTGGCGAAGAGCTTGAGACGATCACAGAGTTTGACCCGCTGACCGGTGAAAAGACAGACACGTTTGAGAAGGTGCGTGTCTACGCGAACTCTCACTATGTGACGCCCAAACCGACGATGCAGCAGGCGATTATCGGCATCAAGAAAGAGCTGAAGATCAGGCTCGACCAGCTGGTGAAGGAGGGCAAGTTGCTGGAGGCGCAGCGGTTGGAGCAGCGCACGAACTTTGACCTTGAGATGTTGGAAGCGACGGGCGTTTGCAACGGGATTGAGAACTATTCGCGCTATCTAACAGGCCGCGCTCCGGGGGAGCCGCCCCCCACCCTGTTTGAGTTCATTCCCGACAACGCGATTGTGTTTGCCGATGAAAGCCACGTGTCGGTGCCGCAGATCGGCGGGATGTATAAGGGCGACTATCGCCGCAAGTTCACACTGGCCGAGCATGGCTTCCGCCTGCCGTCTTGCATGGACAACCGCCCACTGAAATTTGAAGAGTGGGACGCGATGCGCCCACAGTCTGTTTATGTCTCCGCCACGCCCGCTGCGTGGGAGTTGGAGCAGGCCGGCGGCGTCTTTACTGAACAGATCATTCGTCCAACGGGGCTTTTGGACCCTGAGGTGGAAATCCGTCCAGTGGAGATGCAGGTCGATGACCTATTGGATGAGGTCCGCAAGGTGGCCGCTGATGGGTTCCGTTCGTTGGTGACGACACTGACCAAGCGGATGGCCGAAGATCTGACCGAATATATGCACGAACAGGGTATTCGGGTGCGCTACATGCACTCTGACATCGACACGATTGAGCGGATCGAGATCCTGCGCGACCTGCGGCTTGGCGCGTTTGATGTGCTGATTGGCATTAACCTGCTGCGCGAAGGTTTAGATATTCCCGAGTGTGGATTGGTGGCCATTTTGGACGCTGACAAGGAGGGGTTCCTGCGGTCGGAGACGTCACTCGTCCAGACCATCGGTCGTGCAGCGCGGAACGCAGACGGGCGCGTCATCATGTACGCCGACCGGATTACAGGCTCGATGGAGCGTGCGCTGAAGGAAACCGAACGCCGCCGCACCAAGCAAATGGCCTATAACGAAGCGCATGGCATCACGCCGGAGACGGTGAAGAAGAACGTCGAAGATATTTTGGCCGGTCTTTACAAAGGCGACACCGATCAGGCGCGTGTCACGACCAAGGTTGAGAAGCCGGGACAGAACATGCAGGCGGTATTGGATGGTTTGCGGGCCGATATGCGCAAGGCGGCTGAGAACCTGGAATTTGAAGAGGCGGCCCGCCTCCGCGACGAAGTGAAGCGGTTGGAAACGGTCGAGTTGACTATTGCCGATGACCCACTTGCCCGCCAATATGCAGTGGACAAAGCGGTTGAGGACGCCAAGGCAGCCTCTGGCCGCAGCACGATGGGACGTGGTGGCATGCGTGGCGGTGTGAAGCGAAAGAAGAAATGGCAAGGCTAGCAGCGCTGTTTGCTCTGATTGCGACACCTGTTGGCGCGTGGGAGTTCCACGCCGATCCAATTTGCACGATCGAACATCAAAACTCGGGCGGTCAGGTCACGGTCACCTTTGACCCGTTGAGCCGTCTTTACGGGATTGATCTCACCTTGGCAGAGGGGCAATGGCCCGGAGCGCCCACGTTCGGGATCCTGTTTGCGGGTGGCAATCAAATCCAGATCGGCACCGACCGCCATCAACTGTTGGAAGACGGCGCCACCTTGCGGGTGACAAACAAAGGGTTTGGCAATCTGCTTGATGGGTTGGAGTTCAATCTGCGCGCCTTTGCCAAGACCGGCGGTCAAATCTTTGTCTTTGAGCTGATGGAAGCCGCCCCTGCTGTACAAGCCTTTCGCGATTGTGGGACGACGCTGTCGTCGTGACCGACAAGATTAACCCAATCCAACCGACTGATGATGACGCGCGCGCCTTGATACGTTGGTTGCTGGCGGAGGCACGGTTTGGCGCTTTGGCCGTGCGGCATCCTGAGACGGGCGCACCCTATGTGTCGCGCAGTGCGACCGTGGCATTGGACGGGGCGCCGCATCTACTGATCTCAACCCTGTCGCTGCACACCAAGGCGCTGATGGCGGATCCACAGTGTTCAATGCTGCTGGGGGAGCCGGGCAACAAAGGTGATCCCCTGACCCACCCGCGCATGACGGTGATGGGATGTGCCGAGTTGGCTGATAAAGCTGCGTTGAAAGAGGCGTGGTTGGCAGCGATCCCGAAGGCGAAGCTTTACTATGATTTCACCGACTTCCAGATGTGGCGGATCACGCCAGAAACCATTCATCTAAACGGGGGATTTGGGAAGGCGTTCGAGTTAACGCCGGACGATCTAAAGGGCTGACATTTTTAGGGCGCCTTTTATGAAGCTGCCGCGCACCAGCCTGCCCCGTTTCTTGATCCAACGGTGCTTAACGAACCAATCGCGGAAACGGTCGTTGGAGACTACCCGAAGCTCATGTTCGGATGCAAAGCTGAGAATGGCCTCATCCGCTATCTGCCCTTTTGAGACGACCAAAACTTGCTTGGCGGGAAGTCCGATGAGATTCGCCATCGGAGCATCATCAAGGTAGCGGTCTGACAGTTTGTAACCAACGTTGGCGTCGAAAATGACGTAAGGCTTAAGATCACGGTCGATCAGGTGTTGGACGGCGCGTTTGCGAACCTTCACCGATGGATCGCCGCCCCAGTGCATGACATTCGACCCATCAACGACAATCGCGTTTGAGGGAACAGTTTCGCGCGGACCAAAGATCTTGCGGAGCAACAGTCCCAGAGCACAGATGACGGCAGCCAAACCGAAAGCAGCGATGAGCCCGATGAGAAGCCAGTCAGTGGTTGAAAATTCCATATACACGCCTTAGTTGCGCACCCCCTTAGGGACAACAAAAAAGGCGCGGAAAACTCCGCGCCTTTTCGTCGAAATTTATCTTGGGATCAGCCTTTACCCTTCCACGGCACCAGCCATTTTTCAAGCTGGCGCATCAGCATGTCGATGCTGAAGCCGATGATGCCGATCAGGATGATGCCCATGATGACGATGTCGGTGTTCTGGAACTTGGACGCGGTCATGATCATCATCCCGGCACCCTTTTGCGCTGCGACCAGTTCGGCGGCCACAACGGTGCCCCAGCAGACCCCCATCGCCACGCGCGCGGCGGTGAAAATCTCCGGCAGGGAGTTTGGAATGATGACGTGGCGCATGATCTGCCACTTGCTTGCGCCTAAGGAATAGGCCGCGTGGACCTTTGAAATCCGCACACCGGAAACGCCGGACCGTGCGCCGATAGCCATTATCCAGAGGGCAGCGAGGAAGAGCAGTATGATCTTTCCTTCTTCCCCAATACCGGCCCAGATGATGACCAGCGGGATCAGGGCGAGCGGTGGCACGGGGCGCATAAATTCCACGATTGGATCAAACCAGCCACGGAACCAGTCAGAGAGGCCCATTGCGTAACCAAGCGGGATGCCGACCAGAGCGCCAAGCAGGAAGCCGACGACAACGCGGAAGAGCGAGTAGCCAAGGTGTTGTGCCAGCGTGAAATTGCGGAATCCTTCGGTCGCGATTTCCGTCAGGCGTTCCCAAACACGTTCTGGGGATGGGAGCCAGATCGGCTCCATCTGCCAGCCGGTAGAGGGAACGATATTGAGCGTGCCTTTCTGGGACATGTTGACCTGGCCAAACTCAGTCGGGACGCTACCACCGGGTTCAATCGGCATGCCGTTGACAGCGGAAACGATGGCCCCGTCGTCGCGAGTGATTTCATCATTGCGGTCCACGCGCAGAAGTTCGGTGCGGTAGGCGGTGATGGCGATGCTGTCGTTCTTGGCAAACCCGTCGCCCGGTTCAACCTCTGGCGCGGTCACGTCTTGGCCGGTTTGGAAGACGAGGACGGTGACCTCTGCATCGTCGCTTTGGCCGTTTGCGGTGGCGGTGGCGGTGTAGGTGAATGACCCCTCCCCCGTGAACGCGCCGGGCATATGCAGGAAGCCAGGCAGGAGTTTTGAGCCTGTGAATGCGCCCCAGAGGACAAAGATCAACAGGATCGAAACGACGGAAGCGACGGTGTTTGAAGACACCGCACTTTCATCGCCGAAGGTCACGGTCTTAAGGGAGCCATAGTCCTTCTTTGGCGTCAGGGCCCGCTTGACCAAGTTCCAGGTGAACAGGCAGAGCAGTATAAGAAGTACGTAGCCCAGAATGTAAGGGATCGCTGCCAGAAGTGTTGCGAAGACGGCGAAGAGTTCGCCGAAGAGTTCACCGAAAATGTTCATGCCCCTACTCCTTCGGTACGACCCATGATTTCTTCTTCCATATCCCAAATCATGCCGAGGATTTCCTCGCGCACCTCATTGAAACGTGGGTCTTTCTTGACCTCGCGGAGGTCTTGGCCGACACCCATGTCAGCGAAAGGAAGGTTGTATTCTTTGTGGATGCGGCCGGGGCGCGGGGCCATCACGATGAGGCGTTCGCCCAACAGCAAGGCTTCTTCCACTGAGTGGGTGATCAGGATGATCGTCTTGCCGGTTTCTTTCCAGAGTTTCAGAACCAGACCCTGCATCTTTTCGCGGGTTAGCGCGTCGAGCGCGCCAAGCGGTTCATCCATCAGGATGACGTCTGGATCGTTGGCAAGGCAGCGAGCCAAGGCGACACGCTGCTGCATACCGCCGGAGAGTTCGTAGATCGCCTTTTCCTTGAAGTCCTGCAGGCCGACGATGTCGAGAAGGTGGTCAACTTCCACCGAATATTCCGACGCTTTCTGGCCTTTCATCCGTGGGCCAAAGCTGACGTTGTCACGCACGCTCATCCATTCGAAGAGCGCGCCCTGCTGGAACACCATGCCGCGTTCTTTGCCTGGCCCTTCGACCGTCGCGCCGTTCAGTTCGATGTTGCCTTCGGTTGGGGCGAGAAAACCAGCAACAATGTTGAGAAGCGTGGTCTTACCGCAGCCAGACGGGCCGAGGACGGACAAGAGCTCCCCCGCTTTGAGGTTCAATGATACGTCTTTGAGCGCCTGAACGGAGGACCCGTTCGGCAAATCGAACCGCATCGAGATACTGTTGATATTAAGTCCCGACATTCCCTACCCCGTTCTATATTCGAGAAAACGCCGTCGGTTGGTGCGCTTGCCGGAATATAGAGGCTGATTGTGGGGCACGGTCGAACCGCGCCCCACAGATCATTCTTACATGGAGCTGACAGACATCAGCGCGTCTTTGGAGATCGCACCTTCGTAGCTGTCGAGCGCGGATGGGATGGAGCCTGCACCCACGAAGACGTCTGCAACGCCTTTCATGAATGTCGCAGCGTTGCCGCCCAACCACGCTTCGGACAACTGGTCTTCAACAGTTGGGAACACGAATGTTGCCATTGTTTCAGCTGTCGCATCTTCGTCCATACCAGCGTCTTTTGCGATCACTGGCAGCATTTCAGCCTGCATGTCGCCTGCGTTCCACATCTCGTTCGATTTCGCTGTGACTTCAGCAAACTTTGCGACGAGCTCTGGGTTTTCAGCGACGAAGGATGCTGGTGCAGTTGTCGCGTCGAACACGAGGATGCCGAGCGCTTCTTTCTCTGCACCTGTCAGAAGAACGTTGCCGTGCTCCTTCATGCGGCGCAGCGCACCACCCCAACCACAGGACATGTCAACCTGACCCTGTGCGATCGCAGCAGCGCCGTCAGCAGGGGCCATGTCAACGATTTCCATGGAGGAGATATCGACACCGAAGTGGTTCATCTGGGACAGAAAGCCGTAGTGGGCAGCTGTGCCGAGTGGAACAGCGACTTTCTTACCAGCCAGTTCGCCAGCGGAGTCCTTATCGATTTCGAGGCCGGATGCGACAACGCAGTTGTCGTTGTCAGCGTAGGACACAGCAACGTCGATGATCTGAAGGTCCTGACCTGCGGATGTTGCGACCACGAATGGTGGGATACCCTGAGAGACGGAGATCTGAACATCGCCAGATGCCATCGCTGCAGACATCGCAGTGCCTGTGTCGAAGGAGACCCAGTTGATGTCGACGCCCAGCGCCTCTTCATACATCTCGTTCACTTTTGCGAACTGGAACGGCATTGGCCATTCGAGGAAGTACGCAACGGTGATTTCGCCGTGGCCTGCAGCCATTGCGGACTGACCGCCAGCCAGCAACGCCGCGCCAGCAACAGCACCCATCAGTGTGTTCTTGAGTTTCATTCATATTCTCCCTTGTGATGTCTCGGCTTGTCCGAGATCGTCGGTAAGTCATTACGACCGCCTGAACGAAAACGAGCTAAACACAGGCCATGCCATTCGGCTAGCCCCTGTTGCGTCGGGGTCGTCAAATTTCCGACATTATCGAAAACTCTGAGCGGTCTGCTTAATTTTGCACCGATTTCAGACCCTTGCGTCAACATGTAGCTGCTAAAAGGGTTATGGTTTTCCGACGCCTTGGGTGGGTTCAGAATGTGAAATTCTGCCTTAAAGCCATTGAAATCAGAATGTTAGAGCAATTCTGGCATGGGTTCGACCTGCAATCTGGTATTATTTTTAGTGAGTATCTGGCCCTATTTCAGTAGCAAACGTAAGGATCAAATATCGTATCAACGTTTGCCGAGCCCAAAGGATTCGATTGGGCGGCTGATTTCTGAACATGGAGAGGCTTCATGGACCTAAACAACTTCACGAATGATCCAGAAGCGATCGTCGAGGCCGACCGCGCCCACGTTTGGCATCACCTGAGCCAGCACAAACCATACGACATGGGTGTCGATCCCCGCATCATCGTTGAGGGCAAGGGCATGCGCCTTTGGGACATCAAGGGCAAAGAGCATATCGACTCCGTCTCTGGTGGTGTTTGGACCGTGAACATCGGCTATGGTCGGGAGCGGATGGGCAAGGCGATTGCCGATGCAGTGACTAAGATGTGCTTCTTCGGCGGCTCTTTGGGCACGATCCCCGGTGCGCGTTTTTCTGAGATGCTGACCGAGAAAATGCCAGGGCTGGACCGTGTGTATTACGCCAACTCCGGCTCTGAGGCGAATGAGAAAGCGTTCAAGATGGTCCGCCAGATCAGCCACAAGCACTACGGCGGCAAGAAGAACAAGATTCTTTACCGTGAACGCGACTACCACGGCTCCACCATAGCGACGATGTCGGCGGGTGGTCAGGACGAGCGCAACGCACAGTTTGGTCCATTCACACCGGGGTTCGTGCGGGTGCCGCACTGCCTCGAATACCGCGCGCAGGACGAATATGCGGGCGACAGCTATGGCGTGAAAGCAGCCGAAGCGATTGAAGAGGTCATTCTGCGCGAAGGCCCAGACACGGTTGGCGCGCTTTGCCTTGAGCCGATCACCGCAGGTGGTGGCGTGATTGTTCCGCCAAAAGGCTATTGGGAGAAGGTGCAGGAGATCTGCAAAAAGTACAACATCCTGCTTCACATCGACGAGGTTGTCTGTGGCTTGGGGCGGACCGGCACATGGTTCGGCTATCAGCACTTCGGCATCCAGCCGGATATCGTGACGATGGCAAAGGGTGTCGCCTCTGGCTATGCCGCAATTTCCTGTTGCGTCACCACGAATGAGGTGTTCGACAAGTTCAAGGACGACACCGACAAGCTTGGCTTCTTCCGTGATATTTCGACCTTTGGCGGCTGCACTGGCGGTCCGGCTGCGGCGATTGAGAACATGAAGATCATCGAGGAAGAAGATCTGCTGGGCAATTCCGTCACGGTCGGTGCCCACCTGAAAGCGCAGCTGGAAGCGCTGTCGGAGAAGCACGCTGTGATTGGTCAGGTCCGGGGCAAAGGTTTGTTTGCCGGCGCGGAACTGGTTGCGGATCGCGGCACGAAAGAGCCGGTGGATGAGAAGAAGGTCATGGCCGTTGTGGCGGATTGTATGCAGCAGGGCGTCATCATCGGCGCGACCAACCGGTCGCTTCCGGGCTACAACAACACCCTACTCTTCGCGCCCCCGCTGATCGCCACAACCGACGACATCGACGCTGTCGTAGACGCTGTTGACCAAGCTCTGACCCGCGTTTTGGGGTAGGATCACTTATTGGAACGAAGGGCACACGGTCAAAAGTCTTGTGCCCTTTTTTTGTTGGACTTTCGTATTTTTGGCGCCTTTCGAGACGTTCGGGATATGTTAATTTAGGATGTATCAATCCTGAATTCCCAAGCATTTGGGGCTTCTGCAAATTGACTCCGCCATGTTGCCCCACCAAGGTCCGCGCATGGCGATCTCGATCGAGACATTTTTTATTGATCCCAATGGGGAAGGCACGCTTCAGGCGCGTATTCAACAGATGGTTGCACAGGGCATTCTGGCCGGTCGGTTTAGGCCGGGGGAGAAGTTGCCATCGTCTAGATCAATGGCGAAGCATCTGGGGGTTAGCCGGATCACGGTCACGCTGGCTTATACCGAGTTGGTTGCTGATGATTATCTAATGTCGCGGGGGCGGTCGGGGTTTTATGTCTCCGACAATGCACCCGATCCACCCGCTTTTCCGGCGCAGCGGGCTTCTGCAACGACTGTTGATTGGACGCGGGCCATCGGGCAGCGATTTTCGCCCGCCTTGGGGATGAATAAACCGAGCAATTGGGCGGAGTACGAATACCCGTTCATCTATGGTCAGACGGACCCAGAGCTGTTTGACGGCGCGAACTGGCGAATGTGTGCCCTACAAGCCTTGGGCAAGCGGGATTTCTCATCGCTGACGTCTGACTATTTCGACGGCGACGATCCGCAGTTGATCGAGTTTATTGCACGCCAGACCCTGCCCCGTCGCGGCATCCTCGCCAGCCCCGATGAAATCCTTGTCACAATGGGGGCGCAGAACGCGCTTTGGCTCACAGCGCAAGTTTTGCTGACCCAGCGACGCTTGGCCGCGATTGAGGATCCTTGCTACCCCGCGCTGCGGTCGATTCTGTTGCAGTCGCGCTGTCAGCTGGCGACGGTGCCAGTGGATGGCGAAGGGTTGAAGTTGGACGAGTTGCCGTCGGAGACGGACGTTGTCTTTACCACGCCCAGCCACCAATGCCCTACCACCGCCACGATGCCGATGTCACGCAGACAGGCGCTGTTGGGGCGGGCGAAGGCGGATGATTTCCTTGTCGTTGAAGACGACTATGAATTTGAGATGGCGTTTCTGAAATCGCCGTCGCCGTCGCTCAAATCGTTGGACCGTGACGGTCGGGTGATTTACGTCGGCTCCTTCTCTAAATCTCTCTTCCCTGGCCTGCGACTTGGCTATCTGGTTGGGCCCGCGCCATTCATCCGCGAAGCGCGCGCCCTGCGTGCATCGGTCCTTCGGCACGCGCCAGGGCATACGCAGCGCACAGTGAGCTATTTCCTGTCACTGGGGCATTATGATGCGTTGGTCCGGCGAATGGCGCGGACCTATCACAAGCGACGGCAGGTCTTGGACTCTGCGCTCAACGATATAGACATCAAAGTCGCCGGAAAGGGAGCTTATGGCGGATCATCAGTCTGGGTGGAGGCACCACACGGCGTGGACACAGGCGTGCTCGCAAAGAATTTGCAACAAGATGGTGTGCTGATTGAGCCCGGTTCACCCTTTTTCGCAGACCAAGACCCGCCTCGGCAGTTCTTCAGACTTGCCTACTCTTCAATCCCCACCGAACGGATTGCAAAAGGCGTGAAGTTGATCCGCAAGAGAATCGACGCAGAACTTGCGAAAACGTAGGGCGGATAGGGACGAATGAGCCACAAAACCCCTGCAATTTTGCAAAAAAATGAGACCGAAAGTACTAAATTGGACCTAGCGCAGCTTTCGAATTGGACCTACTGTTACCCTCAAGTGCTCACTATTTTATCGACAACGAAATCGCTGCCGATTTAGGCGGCGATAATTCTTTTGGAGAGGACAGCCCATGAAAATGACCACCGAAGAGGCCTTCGTAAAAACGCTACAGGCTAATGGCATTCGCCATGCCTTTGGGATCATCGGCTCCGCCATGATGCCAATTTCGGATATCTTCCCTGCTGCTGGCATCAAGTTCTGGGACTGTGCGCACGAAGGGTCCGCAGGCTTTATGTCTGACGGATACACCCGCGCGACGGGTGAGATGTCGATGATGATCGCGCAGAACGGCCCGGGCATTACCAACTTCGTCACTGCTGTGAAAACTGCCTATTGGAACCACACACCGCTGCTGCTGGTCACACCGCAGGCGGCGAACAAAACCATTGGACAGGGTGGCTTCCAAGAAGTTGAGCAGATGAAGCTTTTCGAAGATATGGTGGCTTATCAGGAAGAGGTGCGTGACCCCTCCCGTGTTTGCGAGGTTCTGGCGCGCGTTATCTCCAAAGCGCACCGTTTGTCGGGCCCAGCGCAGATCAACATCCCACGTGATTTCTGGACACAAGTGATCGACGTTGAGACCCCAGAGCCAATTTCATTCGAAGTCTCCCCCGGTGGTGAAAACTCCGTCGCGGAAGCAGCAAAACTGATGTCCGAGGCAAAGTTTCCAGTGATCCTGAACGGCGCTGGTGTGGTTTTGTCCGAAGGCGGCATTGATGCCTCAAAAGCATTGGCCGAAGCGCTAGATGCGCCCGTGTGTGTTGGCTATCAGCACAATGATGCCTTCCCCGGCTCGCACCCGCTGTTTGCAGGGCCGTTGGGCTATAACGGATCGAAAGCTGGGATGGAGCTGATTGCGAAGGCTGACGTTGTGTTGGCACTTGGCACGCGGTTGAACCCATTCTCCACCCTCCCAGGCTATGGCATCGACTATTGGCCGACAGATGCGAAGATTATTCAGGTCGACATCAACCCTGACCGGATCGGTCTGACCAAGAAGGTCAGTGTTGGTATCGTGGGTGATGCGGCGAAGGTCGCCAAGGGCATCACCGCACAACTGGCCGATGGCGCTGGCGAAGCAGGTCGTGAAGAACGCAAGAACCTGATCGCCGACACCAAATCCAAGTGGAAGCAAGAGCTGTCATCGATGGATCACGAGGATGACGATCCGGGCACAACTTGGAATGAGCGGGCGCGGGCAGCCAAGCCGGATTGGATGTCGCCGCGGATGGCATGGCGAGCGATCCAAGCGGCGCTGCCACGTGAGGCGATCATTTCCTCTGACATCGGCAACAACTGTGCGATCGGCAATGCCTACCCTGACTTTGATGAAGGTCGGAAGTATCTGGCACCGGGTCTCTTCGGTCCGTGTGGCTACGGCCTGCCATCCATCGTGGGTGCAAAGATCGGTCAGCCGGACGTCCCAGTTGTAGGCTTCGCAGGTGATGGTGCCTTTGGCATCGCGGTGAACGAACTGACCGCCATCGGGCGCGGCGATTGGCCTGCGATCACGCAGATCGTCTTCCGCAACTACCAGTGGGGCGCGGAAAAGCGGAACTCCACCTTGTGGTTCGATGACAACTTCGTCGGGACCGAGCTGGACACAGAAGTGTCTTACGCTGGCATCGCGCAGGCCTGTGGTCTGAAAGGTGTTGTGGCCCGCACAATGGACGAACTGACGGAGGTGCTGAACACAGCAATCAAAGATCAGATGGAAAACAACAAGACCACATTGATTGAAGTCATGTTGAACCAAGAACTTGGCGAACCTTTCCGCCGCGACGCGATGAAGAAACCTGTGCGCGTTGCCGGTGTGGATGCTGCTGATATGGCGGCCGAGTAGGTGTGCTTTTTGAGTTAACTCACGGAACATTGGCCGTCCTCGCAATTTCATTGCTGGGGGCGGCCTATGTCCGGGGTTATTCGGGCTTTGGGTTTTCAGCGATTTTTATCGCTTCCGCAGCTCTTGTTACAAACCCTTTGCCCCTCATACCGGTGGTATTTGCATGCGAGATCCTCATGACAGTCTTTCAGGCCCGCGGCATTCGCGGACATGTGGACTGGCGACGTGTGGGGGCTTTGTTGGGTGGGGCAGCTATCGCGCTGCCCTTTTCCGTTTGGGGCATATTGTCCATGGGATCAGAGACGGTGCGCATCGCAGTTTCGGTCATGGTCTTGGCAATGTCGCTGGTGCTGTTGTCGGGCTGGACCTTGACGCGCCGCATCGGCGCGCCGGGGCACATCGGCGTCGGCGTGCTGGCCGGTGCGTTCAACGGCGCAGGTGTGGGCGGATTGCCAGCGGCAGCCTTTATGACCGCGCAACCGATGACGCCTGCGGCGTTTCGCTCGACCATGATTGTGTTTTTGACAGGGCTGGACCTGATGACGCTGCCGCTCCTCTGGCGCGGCGGATTGGTCACATGGGACACGGCGCTTGGATTGGCTATGGCGTTTCCAATTTTGGGGCTGGGTATTTGGCTGGGCAGCAGGCGGTTCACGGCTACCTCACCAGAGGGGTTTCGGAGATTTACGATTTACCTTCTTATGACCCTTGCGGCCCTTGGGTTGCTGAGAACCCTTTTGTGAGCATGTAATATGACAGCGTCTTCTTTCCTTTCCACCGCTAACGTCCAAGCGCCGGCCGATCTGATCAAGATGGGTCAGGATTTTGGCAGTCCACGGGTTGCGATTGCCCGCGCTGGTGCGCCTTTGCCGATGCAAGCGGCGAAGGAGGCGACAGAGGCCGACCTGATGATCCCCGTCTTTGTGGGTGAGCGGGATATGATTGAGGCGGAAGCCGCTGCTCTCGACTGGGATATTTCGGGCTTTGCCTTGCATGACACCACGGGCGAAGAAGAAGCGGGCCAGAAGGCGGCGGCACTCTGCAGTGCGGGTGAGGCGGATGTACTTATGAAAGGACAGCTGCACACAGACGTGTTTATGAAAGCTGCCGTAAGCCGCGACGCTGGGCTGCGCACGGGCAGCCGGTTCGTGCATATCTTCCACATCAGCCCGCCGGATGGGTCGAAACCAATGCTCGTCTCAGACGCGGCGGTAAACGTCGATCCTTCGATTGAGACGCGGCAGGATGCGATCCGTGAGGTCACGGATTTGTTGATCCGTTTAGGCACAGCGCGACCAAAGCTGGCGATCCTGTCGGCCACAGAAAGCGCGATCCCGTCGGTGCCGTCTTCGATGGAAGCCAAAGAGCTGGCAGACTGGGCCAAGGCAGAAGTGCCGGAGGCGGATGTGTCCGGCCCCTTGGCGTTTGATTTGATCCTGTCACCTGCGGCAGTTGCGACCAAAAAGCTGACCGATGATCCGGTGACGGGCCAAGCCGATGCGATCATCGTGCCGGATATTGAGTCGGGCAACGCACTTTTCAAAGCGTTTGTGTATGTGGGTGGTGGCTGTGCTGCAGGCGTGGTGACAGGGGCGAAAGTGCCGATCTTACTCACCTCCCGCGCGGACCCAGCGGCAGCGCGGATGGCGTCGGTTGCACTTGCCGCCATCAAGTGTGCGATCCCGAAATGATCTTGGTTCTCAACGCAGGGTCATCATCGCTAAAGGTCGAAGTGTTCGACCTTGCGTTGACGTCTTTGTTGAGCGGTTCAGTAACGAATATCGGGACGGAAGGCAAACTGTCCTTGGGCGATCAGTCGGGCGCGGTGACGACGCAAGACCACGCAGCAGCCCTGAACGCGATGCTGGAGGCTTTGGCCGCCCAAGGCATCACGCTGGATCAGCTTTCCGCCGCAGCGCATCGCGTGGTACATGGCGGGACCATCCTGACAACGCCTGCGCGGGTGACGGCACAAGTGATTTCCGCCATTGAAAGCTGCGTACCGCTGGCCCCCTTGCACAATCCGCACAATGTGGCAGCGATCATTGCCTTGCAGGAACTGGCCCCCGACCTGCCCCAATATTGCAGTTTTGAAACGGCTTTCCACGCCACCAGCCCTGCAATGGCCGTCAGATACGCCATTCCGCAAACACAGCATGATGCGGGCATCCGGCGTTATGGCTTTCATGGGCTGTCTTATTCGAACATGGTCGCTGAATTTAGTGAGGCTTTGCCCAGCCGCCTTTTGGCGATGCATCTGGGCAATGGTGCGTCGCTCGGCGCGATCAAGGATGGCAAGTCTATTGCGAACTCTATGGGCTATTCGCCCCTGTCCGGTCTGACGATGGGCACGCGGTCAGGTGACATTGACGGGGCCGCAGTCCTGCGGATGTCGCATGCGTTGGGTGAGGATGAAACAGACAAAATACTCAACAAAAACAGTGGTTTGAAGGCGCTTGCGGGCGACAAAAACATGAAGACGCTGCTTGAGCGGGAAGACGACGAAGCGGCCTTCGCGGTGGAGCATTTCTGCTACTGGGCTGCGCGACATGCGGGATCGGCCATTGTCGCGATGGGTGGCGTTGACGCGGTCGCCTTTACCGGCGGCATTGGCGAAAACGCGGCACCCGTGCGCGATCAGATCATGGCACATCTGAGCTTTCTGGGCGATGTCGACGTGCATGTGATTGCAGCCGATGAAGAGAAAGCCATCGCGCGGGATGCTTTGCAGCTTATCGAGGCCGACGCATGAGCTGGCTTTACGATGCAGCAGTGCTTTCGCAGGGGGAGTTTTGGCTCCTCACCGCGATTGTCGTGGCAGCGGGCATTGTGCGCGGGTTTTCCGGCTTTGCCTTATCCGCGCTGATTATGGCCGCAGCAGTGATTATTCTACCGCCCATTGAGCTGATCCCGATGTTGTGGTGGCTGGAGCTTTCGGCGTCTTTGATTATGCTCAAGGGCGGCTGGGCCGATGCCGACCGCACCACGGCCTATGGTTTGGTGATCGGCGGGGTCATTGGGTGGCCCATTGGCCTTTGGCTGACCACAAGCCTGAATATCGAAATGTCGACCATGATCGCGCTTATGGTGATTGTCCTGCTGGCCATCCTACAGCTTGCGAAGGTGCGGATGCCCTTCCTTGCAACGCGCCCCGGTCTTTATGGCAGTGGATTCATCTCCGGCATTGCGAGCGGTCTGGCCAGCGTCGGCGGCATGGTTGTCGCGCTTTATGTCTTGGCAAGCGATGCCGCCGCGCGGTCGATGCGCGGCACGCTTGTGCTCTATCTTTTCCTCAGCCTCATCATGTCGATGGTAATCATGCTTGCATTTGGAGTGATGACATCGGGCAGCGTGGCGCGAGGGCTCATTTTCGCGATCCCGACAGTGTTCGGGGTCTTTCTTGGTCAACAGCTCTTTATTGAACGGTTGGCTACGTACTATCGTCCGTTTTGTTTGGTTCTGCTCTGCGCTTTGGCGGGTGCGGGATTGATCCGAACTCAGCTCTCTTGAAAGGGAATGCCATGTCGCTCGACCAGCCCCATGTAGATACATCACCGAAGGTTTCGGACGAGGTACGCAAAACGACGTGCTATATGTGCGCCTGCCGCTGCGGGATCAATGTTCACATGAAGAACGGCAAGGTGGCCTATATCGAGGGCAACCGCGATCATCCAGTGAACCAAGGTGTGCTCTGCGCCAAAGGGTCCGCGGGCATCATGCAGCACAACGCGCCCTCCCGCCTGCGTGCGCCATTGAAGCGTGTTGGGCCACGCGGGTCAGGTGAGTTTGAAGAGATCAGCTGGGACGAGGCGTTGGAGATTGCGGTTGGGTTGTTAAAGCCTATCCGGGAGAAGAACCCTGAAAAGTTGGCGTTTTTCACAGGGCGTGACCAGTCACAATCGTTCACGGGGCTTTGGGCACAGTCTTATGGCACGCCGAACTTTGCCGCGCATGGCGGGTTCTGTTCGGTGAACATGGCCGCTGCTGGCATCTACACCATGGGCGGTGCGTTTTGGGAGTTTGGGCAACCCGATTGGGATTTGACCAAGATGGTGATGATCTTTGGGGTGGCTGAAGATCACGATTCCAACCCCATTAAGATGGGCATCGGCAAGGCCAAGAAAAACGGTGCCAGAGTTGTCGGCGTGAACCCGATCCGCACGGGCTATAACGCGGTTGCGGATGACTGGTTGGGGATCACGCCTGGCACTGATGGTTTGTTCATCCTGTCGATGGTTCACTGTCTGATGAAGGCAGGGAAAATTGATCTTGAGTATCTGGCACGATTCACCAATGCCTCCGTCCTGATTAACGAAGATCCTGCCAGTAAGCAGCGCGGATTGTTCCTGCGCGACAAAGACGGTCAGCCGCAGGTGATTGACCGCCGGACAGGCAAGCTCGCGCCGTGGAACGGTGCGGGGGTCGAGCCGGATTTGGCGGGCACGCATCGAGCGAAAGGCGTCACGCATCGCACCGTCTTCCATTCGATGGCCGAACGGTACATGTCTGACGACTACGCGCCAGAGATTGTTGCCGAGAAGTGTGGTTTGACGCCAAAGCGCATCCGCCAGATGGCAGCGGAGCTGGCGCGGATCGCTTTTGATGAGGCGATCGAGCTGAAACGCGAATGGACCGACTTCCGCGGTGTGAAGCATGATAAAATGGTCGGGCGGCCTGTGAGCTTCCACGCCATGCGCGGGATTTCAGCGCATTCCAACGGGTTCCAAACCTGCCGCGCGTTGCATACCTTGCAGATCATACTTGGCACGGTGGAAACACCGGGTGGGATGCGGTTCAAACCGCCCTACCCCAAGCCCGCAACGGCGCACCCGAAGCCCCATTGCAAGGTGACACCGGGTGAGGCGCTGGATGGTCCACACCTTGGCTATACTCAGGGGCCAGAAGACCTGTGCATTAACGACGACGGTTCACCGATCCGCATAGACAAGGCTTATTCATGGGAGAATCCAATGTCAGCCCACGGGCTGATGCATATGGTGATTTCCAATGCGCATGCGGGCGTGCCTTACAAGATCGACACGCTGTTCATGTACATGGCGAACATGTCGTGGAACTCCACCATGAACACCTCGGGTGTGATGAACATGCTGACCGATATAGATGAGGACGGGAACTATGTGATCCCGAACATCATCTACTCAGACGCCTATTCGTCGGAGATGGTGTCCTATGCCGATCTGGTGTTGCCAGACACGACCTATCTTGAGCGGCACGATTGTATTTCGCTCCTCGACCGTCCAATTTGTGAGGCTGATGGCGTGGCCGATGCGATCCGCTGGCCGGTGGTGGAGCCGGACCGCGACGTGCGCGGGTTTCAATCCGTTCTTTGTGATCTGGGTGCGCGACTGGGCATGTCCGGATTCGTCAACGACGATGGCAGTTCCAAGTACAAAGACTATGCCGATTACATTACCAACCACATCCGCCGCCCCGGTATCGGGCCGTTGGCGGGCTTTCGTGGGAATGGGGAGGAGCACGGTCGTGGGGAAGTGAACCCGAACCAGATCGACCGCTATATCGAAAACGGTGGTTTCTGGATCGAACATGTGCCGGAGGATTGCGCTTACTACAAACCGTTCAACGCAGCCTATCAGAATTGGGCGGTGAAGATGGGGTTCTATGATGCGATACAGCCCTACATCTTCCAGCTTTATGTGGAGCCGATGCGGAAGTTCCAACTGGCCGCTGAAGGGGTCGGCACTCGCCAACCACCGGATCACCTGCGTGAACGGATCAAGGAGACGATGGATCCGTTACCGATCTGGTATGCGCCCTTTGAGGACGATCATGTCGATTCCGACGAATACCCGATCCACGCCCTGACCCAGCGGCCTATGGCGATGTATCATTCGTGGGGCACACAGAACGCGTGGCTGCGTCAAATCCACGGGCACAACCCGCTCTATCTGCCGACCAAGGTTTGGGAAGCGCATGGGTTTGAAGAGGGCGACTGGGCCAAGGTGTCCTCTGCCCACGGTCACATCGTGGTGCCGGTCTCGCATCAAGCGTCGCTGAACGAAAACACGGTCTGGACATGGAACGCGATTGGTAAGCGCAAAGGCGCATGGGCTTTGGAGGAAGATGCGTCAGAGACGACCAAAGGCTTCCTCTTGAACCACCTCATTCACGAGCTTTTGCCACCCAAGGGCGACGGGCTGAGGTGGGCCAACTCTGACCCGATTACAGGTCAGGCCGCATGGTTCGACCTGCGCGTGAAGATCGAGAAATCAACGCAAACAAACGAACTTGTTCCAAAAGTGCCGGCGATCAAATCGCCGGTGCCGAAAGGCCCGAAAGATCTGCAATGGAAGGTGGGAGACTAACCATGACGACTTTACCACCGCCATCGGCCAAGAAGCTTGGCCTTGTCATCGACCTTGATACCTGTGTGGGGTGCCATGCTTGTGTGATCAGTTGCAAAGGCTGGAATACGGAGAATTACGGCGCGCCGCTGTCGGATCAGAACGCCTATTCCGGCGCGGCGTCAGGGACGTTTCTGAACCGCGTGCATTCTTATGAGGTGCAGCCGGAGAATGGCACGGCGCAGTTGATCCATTTTCCAAAGTCCTGCCTGCATTGTGAGGACGCGCCTTGCGTGACGGTTTGTCCGACAGGGGCGAGCTATAAGCGGCAAGAGGATGGGATCGTGCTTGTAAATGAGCAGGATTGCATTGGGTGCGGGCTTTGCGCGTGGGCCTGTCCCTATGGCGCGCGAGAGTTGGACGCGGCTGAAGGTGTGATGAAAAAATGTACCCTGTGTGTCGACCGGATTTATAACGAGAATTTGCCGGAAGAAGACCGTCAGCCTGCCTGTGTGCGGACCTGCCCAGCAGGGGCACGGCACTTTGGTGATCTTGGCGATCCGGACAGTGATGTCAGCCAGCTTGTTGCAGAGCGGGGCGGGTTTGACCTGATGCCAGAGCAAGGCACCAAGCCCGTGAACAAATACCTGCCACCGCGCCCGAAGGATGTGGAGCCTGAGATTGATATCTTGGCGCCATATCTTGAGCCTGTGGCCGAAGACGCAAAAGGGTTGATGGGATGGCTCGATAAAGCCCTAACCGCCCTGCCAGGGGGAGCAAAGTAATGCATCCAGCACCTTCCGTTATTATCTTCAACACATTCTCTGCCATGGGGTTTGGGATGCTGTTTTTCTTGGGTCTGGGCCTGCCTGCACCGACAGCTTGGGCCGCCTTTTTCATGTTTGCTTTGGCCTATATCATGGCTGTGGGCGGGCTGATTTCATCGATGTTCCACCTTGGCCATCCAGAACGGTTTGTGAAAGCGTTCAGCCAGTGGCGGTCGAGCTGGTTGAGCCGCGAAGCTGTTTGTGCGGTGGTTTCACTGGTCGTCATGGCGATTTATGGCGCGGGGCTGGTGTTCTTTAACACACAGATTGCGATTTTGGGGCTGATTGGGGCCTTGGGATCACTGGGCGTCGTCTTCACTACATCGATGATCTACGCGCAGATGAACACAGTGCCACGCTGGAAGCATTGGAGCACGCCTGTACTGTTTATTGACCTTGCCGTCACGGGCGGCGCTTTGCTGACTGGTAACATCCTGATCGCGCTCGTTATGCTCGCCATCGCGGGGTTCATAACCGCGTATTATTGGGTGAGCGGTGACACGCGGTTTGCTGAGAGCGGATCAAGCCTATCGAATGCGACGGGCTTGGGCGACATTGGAGCCGTACGGGCATTTGAGCCGCCACATACGGGCACCAACTATCTGTTGAAGGAATTCGCCTTTGAGGTCGGGCGCAAGCATGTCCAAAAGCTGAGGATCATCACGATCGTCTTTGCCTTTGTGGTGCCGTTCTTGCTGTTGGCGCTGAACCTGTCAGTCATCAGCCTGATGATCCTTGGCCTTGCTGCTTTGAGCCACATCGTTGGCGTTTTGACCCTCCGCTGGCTCTTCTTTGCGCAGGCCGAGCATGTGGTTGGCTTGTACTACGGCAAGCGCGTCTAAACAAAAAGCCCCGGTCTGGACCGGGGCTTTTTCGTGCCTTTAGTGTTCTCAACCGCGAATGCGCTGCTCTGTCTTGGCATCAAAGAGGTAGAGGCGTTCAGGCTCAAAACTGAGGCCGACGGTTTCGCCTTCGCTGACACGTTCGTCGCCACGTTCTTCGATGATGATCCGCTCCCCCGTCGCACCGATCAGGTAGGCGTAGGAAATGCCGCCAAGGCTTTCTGTCATTTCGACCTTCATGCTGGTACCGCTGCGATCGATAGTCAGGTGTTCGGGGCGCAGGCCCGCTGACACAGCGTAACCCTTGTATGCGGCGGCGATGGGGACAGGCACCGTCATTTGGAGGTTCGGCACCTCGACGCCGCCATCCGCAACAGTACCGTTCATGAAGTTCATGGCTGGAGAGCCGATAAAGCCCGCGACGAATTTGTTGTCGGGGTCACGGTAGAGGTCCATAGGCGCACCGACCTGTTCAATATTGCCAAGGCGGAGGACGACGATCTTGTCGGCCAATGTCATCGCTTCGACCTGATCGTGGGTCACGTAGATCATCGTCGCGCCAATCTCTTTGTGCAGGCGCGCAATCTCCACCCGCATTTCAACGCGCAATTCGGCGTCGAGGTTGGAGAGGGGTTCATCAAAGAGGAACACATCAGGGCCACGGACAATTGCTCGCCCAATGGACACCCGCTGTCGCTGACCGCCAGAGAGGGCCGCGGGTTTGCGGGCGAGGTATTCGTCAAGCTTCAGGATGCGGCTGGCTTCAGCGACCTTCTCTTCAATCTCCGCCTTCGGGTGGCCATTCATTTTAAGGCCAAAGCCCATGTTCTCCTTCACCGTCATATGTGGGTAGAGCGCGTATGTTTGGAACACCATCGAGACGCAGCGGTCGGATGGGTCGAGCTTGGTCACGTTACGATCCCCGATGAACATCTCGCCCTCGGTGGTTTCCTCCAGTCCGGCGACCATGCGCAGCAGCGTGGATTTACCGCAACCGGAGGGGCCGACGAAGACGCAGAATTCGCCATCCTCAATTTTCAGATCAATGCCGTGAATAACCTGCACATCGCCATAGCGTTTGACGACCTTGTTCATGGTGACACCGGGCATGGTTTAGGTTCCTGTTACTTGTTGTTTCTGGTAGTCTGGCGAAGACCAGTGCTGGGCTTCTTTCGCAATTGCATCCGCTGCCGATTTCAGCAGCGGGACGTTCTTTTCCAAACTCGCAAGGTTGGTGCGCAGGGTGGTACTGGTGACAGAAAGGGCGCCAAGGATGCGGCCCCGCTCCGTCAAAATCGGCATGGCGACGCAAATGATCCCGGGTTCATGTTCTTCACGGTCGAAGCCGTAGCCATGTTCGCGGATCTCGGCGAGTTCCTCTTTCAGCGCATCAGCATTGGCGAGGGTGTGTTCCGTGAAGATGTGGAAGGATTGCTGGCCGATGATCGCTTCTGCCTCGTCCTCTGGCACATACGCCAGCATGACCTTACCCACGCCCGTGCAGTAGGCGGGGCCAACTTTTCCGGCCTGACTGTACATCTCGATCGGCTGCGTGGCGTTGCGTTTGTCGAGGTAGAGAACCTGTGCACTATCGAGTTGCGCGAGGTGTACCGTTTCGCCGGTTTTTTCACTTAGCTCGTGCAAATAGGGGCTGGCGACTTGCGCCAAGGACGACTGCCGCCACGCGAAATGGGCCAGCCGCACCAGCCGCGCACCGGGGGCATAGGTGAAGCGATCAGGATCATAGTCCAGCATCCCCTGATTGGTCAGGGTTTGGATCAGGCGGTAGAGCGTGGGTTTGGGAAATCGAGAGTTTGCGAGGACATCATTGAACCGCACAGGACGGCCGAAATCTGCGACCTCTTCCAAGACCTCCAAAGCCTTGCCAACCGTGCCGTCCCCGGACCCGCGCGACATTCAATTCCTCCCTACTCGCACCTCCCATGAGGCGAGCGCTTTGTGGTCACACCTCACCACGAGCATATTGACAAGCTTAGGTGAGTCGCGATTTAGTATCAACATCCAAAACCAAGTTTCGAATAATGAAACCATTGAGAAATGCGGTTTTACATCATGGAAGCATCTAGGGAGGATACCATGCATTCCATTACCAAAACGTCGCTCGCGGCGTTGGTTGCTGCTGGCGTAGCAACATCAGCCACTGCCGACGGCCACGGCCTTTCCGGCACACTTCGCATCAGCTCTGACATGTCCAACCCTGCACCACGTGCGGTGATGGAAAAGCTTGCCACAGACTTTGACGCGCTGCATCCGAACCTTGACGTGGAACTGACTATTGTTGACCGCGAAGCGTGGAAAACACAGATCCGCAACGCGCTGTCCGCGAACCCGCCGGACGTTGTTAACTGGTACGCGGCAACACGCATGCTGCCTTATGTCGAAGCTGGCCTTTTCATGGACATCTCCGACCTTTGGGACGAGCCTGAGATGTCTGACCTTGCTTCCACAAAAGGCGCTATGACCCTTGATGGTAAGCAGTGGGGCGTGCCGTATACGTACTACCAGTGGGGCGTCTACTACCGCAAAGATATCTTCGAAGAGTTGGGCCTGACTGAGCCAGCAACTTGGGAAGAAGAGAAAGCAAACTGCCAAGCGATCATTGATTCTGGCCGCAAGTGCTACACTATCGGCTCCAAGTTCCTGTGGACGGCTGGCGGTTGGTTCGACTACATCAACTCCCGCACAAACGGTTATGATTTCCACATCGAGCTGGCCACAGGTCAGGTGCCGTGGACAGATGACCGTGTACGCGCAACTTTCGCCAACTGGCGTGAGCTAATCGACATGGGCGCCTTCATCGACGACCACCAGTCTTACAGCTGGCAGGAAGCGATGCCGTTCATGATCGACGGTGAAGCAACAGCCTATCTGATGGGTAACTTCTCTGTCGCGGCGTTCCGTGATGGTGGCCTGACAGACGACCAGCTGGACTTCTACCAGTTCCCAAAAATCAACCCAGACGTTGATTACGCGGAAGACGCACCAACCGACACGTTCCACATCGCTTCTGGCGCTCAGAACGTCGACGCGGCAAAAGCGTTCTTACTGTATGTCACATCTCCTGATGTTCAGACAGAAATCAACGGCGGCGACGCACTGGGCCAGCTTCCAGTGAACGCAAAGGCGCAGGTTTCTGATGACAAGTTCATTCAGGAAGGCTTCAACATGCTGTCCAACAACGCTGGTGGCGGCATCATGCAGTTCTTCGACCGTGATTTCTCTGCTGAGATGGCATCCGTCGGCATGGAAGGTCTGCAGGAGTTCATGGTGTTCCCAGACAATCTGGATGACATCCTTGAGCGCCTTGAAGAGACACGTCAGCGTATCTACCAGTAATCATGATTTGGGGGCGGTGCGCCGCCCCCTTCTCAACTTATCCGCAAGGCCGCGTGGCTTTTCGCATGAGTTGACCTTTGAGAGGCATAGCCATGGCGGCAGCCAGCACCAATGCGCCTGCCCAACGGGGTTGGTATAAACGCAACGAGATTGCAATCACCCCGTGGCTTTTCCTCGCGCCGGCCGTTCTGTTTTTCGCCGTCTATGTCATTATTCCAATCGGTCAGTCGTTCTGGATTTCAATGCATCAGTGGGATGGCCTGGGCGAAAAGGTCTATATCGGAACTGCAAACTATGAGCGGTTGTTGGGCATTGGCGACCAGAAAATCGATCGCAAATTTGAAGTCTCATTCTGGAACAACCTGCGTTGGTTAGTTTTGTACCTGCTGGCGATCCCGATGGGGCTTTTCATCGCGCTCTTCCTGAACCAGACGGTGCGGGGCATCCGGCTTTATAAGTCACTATTCTTCTTCCCGTTCGTGATTTCACAGGTGGTTGTAGGCCTTGTGTTCAGCTGGTTCTACCTGCCCAATGACGGCCTTTTTGACGTCATCACCGGTTGGTTCGGAATTGATATACGCGGCGGTGTATTGGGCAACCCGAACACCGCGACATACGGCATCATCGCTGCAGGTCTTTGGCCACAGACGGCATACTGCATGATCCTTTACCTCACTGGTCTCAATACTGTGGATCCAGAGCAGGTTGAGGCGGGTCGCTTAGATGGCGCCAAAGGTTGGAAGATGCTGTGGTATGTCATCATCCCACAACTCAAGCCCGCGACCTTCATCGCCTTCGTGGTGACGATCATTGGCGCGCTGCGGTCTTTTGACTTCATCGCTGTGATGACCAACGGCGGGCCGTTCGGATCAACCCGAGTGCTGTCATTCTACATGTTCGAGGAATCCCTGTCAGAATTTGGATTCCGCATGGGCTATGGCGCAGCGATTGCGGTTGTCCTCTTCTTCATCATGCTCGGGTTCATTGCGTACTTCCTGTACTCAATGTGGCGCGACGACCAAGCGGCGCGATAGGGGGCGAGAAAGATGTTTCCAAGACCTATCGAACAGCAATCCCGCGTGGTTCAAGTCGGCTACCAAGCCTTCCTACCTGTGGCGCTAATCCTGTGGCTGTTGCCGCTGATCGCGGTGATGATCTTTTCCATCAAGCCTGACGGGGATTTTGTCCAAGGCAACTTCTGGGGCATGCCGTCATCTTTCGAGTTCTTCACCAACTATGGGAAGGTGTTCTTTGAATCCGACATGCCGCGATATCTGCTGAACTCCGTCATGATCACGGTGCCGACGGTGATTGGCACAGTCGCCTTGTCGTGCATGACGGGATTTGCGCTTGGCGTCTATAAGTTCAAAGGGAACATGCTGATTTTCTTCATGTTCATCGCGGGCAACTTTGTACCGTTCCAAATCCTGATGGTGCCGGTCCGGGACCTGACCGTGAACATGAACCTCTATGACACCAAGACGGGCCTGATCCTGTTCCACATTGCGTTCCAGACTGGATTCTGCACGCTCTTCATGCGGAACTTTATCCGCGCCCTGCCCTTCCCTTTGATCGAGGCGGCACGAGTCGAGGGCGTGGCGGAGTGGCGCATCTTTATCTACATCGTTTTGCCGCTGATGAAGCCTGCGATTGCGGCGCTGTCGGTGCTGATCTTCACCTTTATCTGGAACGACTATTTCTGGGCGGTCGTGTTGACCCAAGGTCCTGATGCGCAACCCGTGACAGCGGGGATCACAGCCTTTAACAGCCAATTCCGGGCGGCGTATCACTTGATGAGCGCAGGCTCCATCGTTGCGGCCTTGCCGCCGGTTGCGATGTTCTTCTTGATGCAGAAACACTTTATCGCTGGCCTGACCCTTGGTGCGGTCAAGTAAACGGGACCACGTATGACACCTTTGACTGATATGCCGTCTGGCGTTGAAGAGCAGTCTGTGCAGCAGAGCGTCGCGCCGCAACGGCAAACGATGATCAGTCGGGCGTGGCGGCTGGACGATGGCCGTCAGACGTTGGTGTTGACCACAACGAATGATCGCTTGCCGCAAGCGGTCTATTGGGGTCCGCAGTTGCCAGACGACGAAGACCTACAAACGCTGCATGCGGCGAATATAATCGACGTGACGGGTGGGATGCTGGATGAGAACCCTGATCTGTCGCTCTGTCCTGAGGCGACGCGCAGCTTTCCTGGCCAGCCGGGGCTGATTGTCAGGGATACCGACGGCACGCCGCTGTTGCCGAAGTTCTGTCTTAAGGGATCGGAGCAAAACGGGACCCTCACACTCCGCTATGAAGACACATCCAACGGGCTGAACCTGACCTTCTTCTTTGAAGTGGACAGCGATACCCATGTGATCACCTGTCAGACAACACTCGACGCGACGCGTCCTGTGCATCTGCATTGGTTGGCGGCCCCTGTTTTGCCCGCGCCGCAGCAATCGGAGGAGGTGATTGACGTTTCTGGCCGCTGGTGTGGGGAGTTTCAGATCAGCCGGACCGCGTGGTCGGCAGGGATGCGGTATCGGGAGAACCGAACGGGCCGGACGGGGCATGAGCACTTCCCCGGTCTGTTGATCCCAACCACAGGCACGACCAACACCGAGGGCGAATGTTACGGCTTTCACTATGGCTGGTCGGGCGGTCACAAGATGATTGCTGAGGAATTGCAGGACGGTCGCCGTCAGATCCAATGGGGCCACGCTGCGCGGATGGAGACAGAGCCAGCGATGCAGTTCAAGACCGCGCAGCTCTACATTACCTATTCCGACACGGGGCTGAATGGGTGCGCGGTGAGCTTCCAACGGCACTTGCGGGATCGGATCGTGACATGGCCAAAGCCGGATGCGCCGCGCCCCGTGCACTACAACTGCTGGGAAGCGGTCTATTTCGATCACAAACTGCCCGTGTTGAAGGAAATCGCAGATCGCGCTGCCGCTTTGGGAGCGGAGCGATTTGTACTGGATGACGGCTGGTTTGGACAGCGGGACGATGACACGCGCAGCCTGTCCGACTGGACGGTTGATCCGCGCAAATATCCAGAAGGATTGCACCCGCTGATTGAACATATCCACGGGCTTGGGATGACCTTCGGCCTCTGGTTCGAACCAGAGATGATCAATGAGGACAGCGACATCCACCGCGCCAATCCGCATTGGGTGTTGGGGTCGGAAGATCAGACATTGGGGCGTCAGCAGAAAGCGCTGAATATGGCGCTGCCTGAGGTACGCGATTACCTTTATGACCGGATGTCGACGATCCTGAAAGATAACGAAATTGACTACATCAAATGGGACCATAACCGTGTACTACCAATGCCTGATGCGGCGCAGACACGGGGGTCTTATGTGCTGATTGATCGATTGCGGGCTGACTTCCCAGAGGTAGAGGTTGAAAGCTGCGCGTCAGGCGGTGGCCGCATCGACTTCGGCATTCTGGCGCGGACGCAGCGGGTCTGGCTTTCCGACAGCAACGACGCGCTGGAACGGTTGCGCATTCAACATGATGCGGCGCTCTTCCTACCTTTGGCAGTTACGGGGAGCCATGTCGGACCACGTGTCTGTCATACTTCCGGTCGAACGCTCGATATTTCCTTTCGGTCGTGGGTCGCAGCGCAGCGGCACATGGGGTTTGAGATGGACCCGCGTGAATTGACCGATCACGAGGCGCGCGTACTATCCGAAGTGACCGCGTGGTGGAAGCACAACCGCGACTGGATGACAAAGGCGGATATCCTGCGGCTCGACAGCGCAGACCCAGCGGTGATCGCGGAACAGCAACTTGCCCGCGATGGGACCAAGTTTGCGGTGTTTGCGGGCAAGGCCGCGACCTCTGCCCAGATCGCGCCGCGGCCTTTGCGACTGACAGATTTGGACGCGGACGCGATGTATGTGATCCGCCTTGTGAACCGCGATACGGCACCAACCTTGTCGCGGGGGCCGACAGCTTTGAAATCGCAAGAGCTGACCCTTTCGGGGGCTTATCTGATGCGCCACGGGGTCACGTTGCCTTGGTCCTTCCCAGAGCGAATGTGGGTCGTTGAAGGGGAGCGGATATGACCCAAGCCGATTGGATCGCAGTAGACTGGGGGACGTCGAACCTGCGAGTTTGGGCGATGTCGGACAGCGGCACGGTTTTGGACGCGGCACAGTCCAACAAAGGGATGAGCGGGCTGACGCCTGATGCGTTTGAGCCTGCATTGAAAGAACTGGTTGATCCGTGGGTGAGCGCCAAGACACCTGTCATCGCCTGCGGTATGGTTGGGAGCCGTCAGGGATGGGTCGAGGCCGCTTATGACATAGTGCCCTGCCCTGTCACCGTTCAACAGTTGGCGCGGCCTGCTGTCAAAGACCCCAATCTGGACGTGCGGATCATCCCGGGCATCCGGCAGATGGACCCTGCGGATGTGATGCGGGGTGAGGAGACACAGATCGCCGGCTTTCTGGCGCTCAATACCGGATGGGATGGGGTGATCTGCTTGCCAGGGACGCACACGAAATGGGTTCATATCAGTGCGGGTGAAGTGGTCAGTTTTCAGACCTTTATGACAGGTGAGTTGTTTGGGCTGTTGAGCAAACACTCCGTCCTGCGCCATTCATTGTCAGATGATCTGAACCCCGCTGGCTTTAATCGTGGCTTGGACGAGGCGTTGTCGCGGCCAGCGACGCTCGCAGCGCGGCTCTTCTCCCTCCGTGCGGAAAGCCTTGTGGGAGAGCAAGACCCAGCGGATGCGACGGGGCGCTTGTCAGGGCTCTTGATTGGGGCCGAGTTGGCCGGTGCGAAGCCTTACTGGTTGGGTCAGAACATTGCGGTGATTGGAGCGGGGGCGCTCTCAAAGCTCTATGTTGACGCTTTGGCGACGCAATCCGTACAAGCGATGCAAGTTCAAGGTGATCGGGCCACGCTTGCCGGTCTGACCGCCGCCTATCGACACTTTAAGGAGTAAGTCCATGTCGCGTCCGTTGATCGCGATCCTGCGCGGGGTCACCCCCGCAGAGGCCGCACCTATTTCTGAAGCCTTGATTGATGCAGGGATTGACCGGATTGAGGTGCCGCTAAACTCCCCTGATCCGTTCGACAGTATCAAGAACATGGCCGACGCCTTTGGCGATCGGGCGTTGATCGGGGCGGGCACTGTGTTGTCGACCGATGACGTGGGCCGCGTTGCGCAGGCGGGTGGCAAATTAATCGTATCCCCGAACTGTGACCAGCGGGTGATTGTGGCGACAAAAACGGCTGGAATGCAAAGCTGGCCCGGTGTGATGACGCCAACCGAATGCTTTGCCGCGCTAAAGGCCGGAGCTGATGGGCTGAAGATCTTCCCAGCCAGCCTTTTGGGGCCGTCGGGGATCAAAGCGATCCGCGCGGTTTTGCCGGAGGGCACGCAGGTCTTTGCAGTGGGCGGTGCAGGGGCGGAAAATTTTGCGGAGTGGATGGCGGCCACGGCGGATGGTTTTGGCATTGGGTCGGCCCTCTACAAGCCAGGGTATTCCATAGCGGAGGTCACGGCGCGCGCCAAAGACTTGGTCGCGAACTATGATGAGGCGGCATCATGATTTTTGACAACACGGTTTGTGAGTTGGGCGAAGGGCCGCTGTGGCACCCCGAACGTAATCAATTGTTCTGGTTCGATATTCTTGGCAAACGCCTGCACACCAAAGGGCAGCACTGGCAGTTCGAGGAGCATGTCTCCGCCGCCGGTTGGGTGACGCGTGATGAGCTTTTGATTGCGTCAGGATCCGCCCTTTTCCGGTTCAACCTTGAGACGGAAGAAAAGGAGCATGTGATCGATCTGGAGGCGGACAATCCTGTCACCCGCTCCAACGATGGTCGGGCAGACCCCTACGGTGGGTTCTGGATTGGGACGATGGGCAAGGGTGCGGAGGATTTCGCAGGCACCATCTATCGCTTCTACAAGGGGGAACTGCGGGAGATTGTGGGTCACGTGACTATATCAAACAGCATCTGTTTCTCACCTGATAACAAATTTGCATACTATACCGATACGGACACGCAGCTGATTATGGCGCTTCCGTTGGATGAAAAGGGCTGGCCTGAAGGCACGGCGACGGTGCATCTTGACCTAACCGGCACGCCTTATCGCCCCGACGGTGCGGTCATTGATCAGAACGGCAATTTGTGGAGCGCGCAATGGGGCGTCGGCCGTGTGGCGGGGTACAAACCCGATGGGACGTTTATTGAGGCGTTCGATCTGCCCGCTGTTCAATCGTCCTGCCCTGCGTTTGGTGGGCCAGAGGGTACAACGCTTTACTGCACTTCCGCTGCTGTGGGTCAGACAGGTGGCGATCATGGCAAGACTTTTGCAATTGAAACGAAGTACACCGGTCAGAAAGAACATCGCGTACTGCTCTGACGGCGGTGCGGTACGGTAAGGATTATTGAACCATGAAGCGCACGCTTGGCGTTTGTTACTACCCAGAACACTGGCCCGAGGAGCAATGGGCGGAGGACGCGCGCCGGATGGCGGAGGCGGGCCTGAGCTGGGTGCGGATCGGGGAGTTCGCGTGGCAGCGGATGGAGCCATCGCGCGGCACGTTCACGTGGGACTGGCTTGATCGGGCAATTGCGACGTTGGGCGCGGCAGGCCTGAAAATCATTCTTGGCACGCCGACAGCCACGCCACCGCGGTGGTTGGTGGACGAAATGCCCGAAATGTTGCCTGTGGATACGGAAGGGCGCGAGCGCAAATTCGGATCGCGTAGGCACTATGACTTTGGTCATCAGGGCTACCGCGAAGAATGCCGCCGGATCGCGCGCATAATGGGTGAGCGATATGGAACAAACCCACATATCGCCGCCTGGCAGATCGACAACGAATATGACTGCCATGACACAACACTGAGCTATTCCGATGTGGCCCTGAAGGGCTTCCGCGATTGGCTGGCACAGCGATATCAGTCGACCGATACGCTCAACCGCGCGTGGGGCAATGTGTTTTGGTCGATGGATTATGACAGCTTTGATCAAGTAGAGTTGCCAAACCTCACAGTGACGGAGCCGAACCCCGCGCATGTCCTGGCCTTCCGGCGCTATAGCTCGGATCAGGTGGTGGCATTCAATCGGGCTCAGGTGGATGAGTTGCGCAAGCACACCGATGCGCCGCTTATCCACAACTACATGGGCCGGATCACGACGTTTGATCATTGGGCGGTTGCCGACGACCTCGATATCGCGTCATGGGACAGCTACCCGATCGGGTTCCTGAGCGACCGGATCGAAGGTACGCCGGAGCAGAAGCAATATTTCCTCCGGCAAGGCCACCCTGACAATCAAGCGTTTCATCATGACCTGTATCGCGCGGTTGGCAAAGGCCGGCTTTGGGTGATGGAGCAACAGCCGGGCCCTGTGAACTGGGCGCCTTACAACCCTGCCCCGCTGCCCGGCATGGCGCGGCTTTGGGCGTGGGAGGCGTTTGCCCATGGGGCGGAGACGGTGTGCTATTTCCGCTGGCGGCAGGCCCCGTTTGCGCAGGAGCAGATGCACGCGGGCCTTTTGCGCCCTGACAGCAAAGACGCGCCTGCCTTGGCGGAAGCGTCGCAAGTGGCAGCTGAGATTGAGGGGTTGCCAGATGTCGGCACCGCACAATCGCCCGTGGCGCTGGTGTTTGATTATGAGAGCGCCTGGGCGTGGGATACGCAGCCGCAGGGTGCCGATTTCGATATGTTCCGACTTGGGTTTGCGGCCTATGGTGCGTTACGGAAGCTGGGTTTGAGCGTGGACATAATCCGGCCCGATACGAACGATGTGTCCGCCTATAAGGCCGTCCTTGCGCCCGGGATCATGCAGTTGAGCGATGAATTGCGCGGGGCGTTGGAGACTTACCAAGGGGTGGCGTTGGTTGGACCCCGGACCGACACGAAGACCGCCGAACTGACCATTCCGACGCCGATGGGGCCGAACCTGCCCGGTGTCGACACGACCGTTGTTTTGACCGAAAGCGTGCCACCAACCGATACCATCACGCTCGCAAACGGCGGGTCGTTCCGGCATTGGTTTGAGCATTTGGAGGGGGCGGCTGAGGTCAGAGCCTGGACCGTCAGCGGGCATCCCGCCATCGTTGGAACTGACAACCTGCGTTATCTGGCCGGTTGGCCCGAGGATGAGACGTATCTGGACCTGCTGCGTGACTTAATGGCGGAAGCGGGCGTTGAAACATACGACCTGCCACGCGGCGTGCGGATCAGGGACACGGCAACCCATCGCTTTGTTTTCAACTACGCGCCGGAACCGCAAGAGTGGAATGGCACCGTGATTGAGCCCGCAGGCGTCCATTGGGAAGCGCGATGATAGAGCCGTTTGGAACGACCGTCACAGGTCAAGCGGTCGAGAAGATCACACTCTGCGCGGGTGATCTGACGGCCAGCATCCTAACATGGGGTGCGGTGGTGCAGGACGTGCGGCTGAAAGGGGTCGCGTATCCACTGACGCTCGGCTCCGATGATCTGGCTGATTATGAGGACGCGCTGCGCTATCACGGATCGCTCATTGGGCCGCTGGCAAACCGGACCTTCCCTGCGCGGGTCGAAATTGACGGCATGATGTATGAGTTGGAACGAAACGCGGGCGATGTGCATTTGCACGCCGGGCGAGACGCGACGCAGCTTCAGGTTTGGGACGTGGTTGAAGTGTCGGAGAATGCGGTCACCCTGACCTGCCACCTGGTCGATGGACAGGCCGGATTGCCGGGCAATCGGGACATCACCGTGGTTTATGAAGTGTCGGCGCCCGCAACCCTGTCGATGCGGATTGACGGGGTGACCGATGCGCCAACATTGATGAATTTCGCCAACCACAGCTACTGGAACCTTGATGGCATGGCGACATGGGCGGGGCATCACTTACACGTTCATGCAGATCACTACCTGCAATTGGCCGAAGATTTGATCCCCACGGGTGAGATTGAAGCGGCCGCAGGTGGGCCACTCGATTTTAGTCAAGCTACTAAAATATATCCGCAAAAACCTGAAATAGACAATAACTTTTGCCTGTCAGACCAGCGTACCGCTGTGCGGGACGCGCTGAAATTGACAGGAACGTCTGGCGTCACGATGACCGTTGCGACGGATCAGACAGGCATTCAGGTCTATGACAATCGCTCCCCTGCGCGGCCAGGCAAACAAGTCTATGAAGGTCTGGCGATTGAGGCGCAAAGCTGGCCCAACGCGCCGCACAACAGCGGCTTCCCGTCGATCCGCGTCACGCCTGATGCACCTTATGTCCAAGAAACCGAGTGGCGGTTCAGCAAGGGCTAGCTGCCGCGATAGGTCGAATATCCGAAGGGTGAAAGCAGCAGCGGCACGTGGTAATGGCTGTCTGAGTCATCAATGCCGAAACGGATCGGGATGTGGGTGAGGAAGGGATGATCAGAGGTGGAGCTGTGATATGCGCCAGCCTCAAACACCAGTTCATACTCCCCAACAGAAAAATCATCTTTTGGCAGGATTGGCGTGTCGGTGCGGCCATCGTCATTGGTAATCCGTTCGGCAAGTTTAGCTCGCGTATCACCCTCCCACTTATAAAGGGTGATCTTCAGCCCGGCGGCAGGGAGGCCCTTGGCTGTATCAAGCACGTGTGTCGTCAGAAATCCGTTTGCCATGTGTCGTCTCGCATCCGTTGTTGAGCCAAAGCTAGCCTAAGTCGCATCCTCAGGCGATCCCCAACCGCCCCCGCCAGGTGTTTCGAGGATGAAGGTGCTCCCTACAGGTAAATCGATCTCATCATTGCTCTTCAGAGTTTGGGTTGTGCCATCAGGCAGTCTGACCCAGTTGCGCCCGACCGCGCCAGGCTGGCCACCCTCAACACCATAGGGTGGGATGATGCGGTGGGAGCAGAGCGTGGTGACGGTCACGGGGTTGAGGAATGTCATTTCGCGCACCGTGCCATGGCCGCCACGCCACCGCCCTGCACCGCCTGATCCATCGCGAATGCGGAAGGTGTCGAGCCGGACAGGGAAGCGTTTTTCCAATATCTCAGGATCGGTCATGCGGGTGTTGGTCATGTGGGACTGCACGGCGTCACAGCCGTCAAACCCCGGTCCGGCGCCTGTTCCGCCTGCGATCGTTTCGTAGTTTTGAAAGCGGTCGTTGCCCCAGATGAAATTATTCATCGTGGCTTGGCTGCACGCCAGCACGCCCAGCGCGCCGATGAGGGCATTGCAAGCGGCTTGGCTGACTTCCGTATTGCCCGCGATCACGGCTGCGGGATAGCTCGGGTTCAGCATGGAGCCTTCGGGCACGATGATGTTGAGCGGTCGTAAGCAGCCTTCGTTCAGTGGGATGTTTTTGCCGACCATTGTCCGGAAGACATATAGCACGACCGCGCGGCAGACTGCGAGCGGCGCATTATAGTTGCCGGTGTGTTGCGGGCTGGTGCCGCTGAAGTCGATGGTGGCGGTACGTGCGCTTGCATCAACTTTGACCGCGACCTTGATGCGTTGGCCTTCGTCCATCGGGTAGTCAAATTCTCCATCCACCAGGCGTTCCACTACCCGCGCAACACTTTCGGCGGCATTATCCTGAACGTGGCCCATGTAGGCTGTGACAACGTCTGCGCCGTAGGCTTCGCAGACCTTGAGCAGCGCCTGACGACCTGTCTCGTTGGCTGCGACCTGTGCTTTAAGGTCGGCCATGTTTTGATCGATGTCGCGGCAGGGGTATCTGCCGGAAGCGAGGGTTTTGCGGGCGTCCTCCTCCAACAAACGGCCAGCGCGGACGAGTTGTACGTTGTCGATCAGCACGCCTTCTTCATCGATATGTCTGCTGTCGGGCGGGCCGGATCCGGGGGTGCGGCCACCAATGTCTGCGTGATGCCCACGGCTGCCGAGCCAGAACGCAGGTTTTCCCTCCACGAACACAGGCGTGACGACGGTGACGTCGGGCAGATGGGTGCCGCCGTTGAAGGGCGAGTTGAGCATATAGGCGTCGCCTTCAGCCACGTCGGGGTTGAGCCGCATCACGGTTTTGATGCTGTCAGACATGGAGCCGAGGTGCACAGGCACATGCGGGGCATTGGCAACAAGATCACCAGCGGCATCAAAGATTGCACATGAGAAATCAAAGCGCTCCTTGATGTTCACCGACCATGACGTGTTGGCAAGCGTGGCGCCCATTTGGTCAGCGACGGACATGAAAAGGTTGCTCATCACCTCAAGCACGATGGGATCCGCTTCTGTCCCCGCAGCGGCAGGGCGCGGGGCGGCTGTGAGGCGTGACAAGATCAGGTTGCCCAGCGCATCAACGGTCGCGTCCCATCCAGGTTCGACCATGTTCGTCCCCGTTGATTCGAGGATGATGGCGGGGCCGACAATTGTGGTGCCCGCGTCCAAGTCTTCGCGATGGTAGAGCGGGGTTTGTATGTCGCTGTCAAAGCTGACCAACGTTTCTGCGAACGGCGCCGCGTTGCCGGATTGAGGGACGGCTGGAAGCGGTTGGTCGGGTGTGCCGCCAACGGCTTCAGCGCTCACCAATTCAAACAGGATCACGCTCTCTGGAGAGGTGAAGCCGAACCGCTGTTGATGCGCCGCCTCAAATGCCGCTGCCATGCTCTGTGGATCGGCAAAAGGCACTTCTAGCGCTTGGTGGGAGCCAGCGTAGCGCAATTGCGCGCGTTCAATCACAGTGACGTTTGCGATGCCTTGGTCGGAGAGGTCCTGCGTCGCCTCAGCCTTGATCCTTCTCAGGGCGTCTTGCGCGGTTGCAATATCGACGAGCGGTGCGTCAACCTGAACTTCCCTCAGGGCGCGGACTTCAGCGAGACCCATCCCGAAGGCCGACAAGACGCCTGCATACGGGTGGATCAGCACGCGGCGCATGCCCAGCGCATCAGCCACAAGGCAGGCGTGTTGACCGCCTGCGCCGCCGAAGCATTGCAATGTGTAGCCGGTGACGTCGTGGCCCCGCTCCACACTGATTTTCTTGATCGCGTTGGCCATGTTGTCGACGGCAATGCGGAGGAAGCCGCGCGCGAGATCTTGCAGTGTGCGTTTTGGTTGGCCCGTCTCTGCCGCTACTTGTTCCGCAAGATCATCAAACTTACGGCGCACGGCGGCGGCATCCAGCGGCAGATCACCGTCTGGACCGAAAACCTTGGGGAAATGATCTGGTGTCAGTTTACCGAGCATGACGTTGCAGTCGGTGACGGTGAGCGGGCCACCACGGCGATAACAGGCCGGGCCAGGATCGGCGCCTGCGCTTTCGGGGCCAACTTGCAAACGGCCATCGCGGAACTGGCAGATGGAGCCGCCGCCTGCCGCAACGGTGTGGATGTCCATCATCGGGGCGCGCATGCGGACACCTGCAACCTCCGTCTCGAACGAGCGTTCAAAATCGCCTGCATAGTGGCTCACATCCGTGCTGGTGCCACCCATGTCAAAGCCGATGAGACTATCAAATCCCGCTTGTTCCGCTGTCTTGACCATGCCGACGATGCCACCAGCGGGGCCGGAGAGGACCGCATCCTTGCCTTGGAACCGTGTTGCGTCTGTCAGCCCACCGTTCGATTGCATGAACAGAAGCCGTTCGCAGACCGTGCCCACGTCGAGCGCGCTGTCAACCTGATCGACATAGCGCCTCAGGATCGGCGACAGGTAGGCATCAACCACCGTCGTGTCCCCGCGCCCGACGAGTTTGGCAAGGCGGCTGACGCTGTGAGAGGTGGAGATTTGCGTGAAGCCGACCTCCACCGCGATCGCCGCGATGCGGTCTTCGTGTGCGGGGTTGAGGTAGGCGTGCAAAAGCGCGATCGCGACAGCTCGCGTGCCGGCGTTATACGCGGTTTGGAGGGTTTGGCGCACGGATGCTTCATCCAGCGCTATCAGCACATCACCGTCTGCGGTCAAGCGTTCCTCCACCTCCGCAACGATGCGGTACAGCCGCTCAGGCCGCTTGATGTGCAGGTCAAACAAGGCGAGACGGTTCTGGTAGCCGATGACCAGCAAATCCTTGAACCCTTTAGTGATGAGGAGGAGGACATCCTCCCCCGTCCGCTCCAAAAGCGCGTTGGTGGCGACCGTGGTGCCCATCTTGACCGCTTCGATGGAGCCAGGCTCGGGATTGTCATCACCGATCAGGTCTTTGATCCCTTGGATCGCCGCGTCGGTGTAGCGTTCAGGGTTTTCTGACAAAAGCTTGTTGGTGCGGATATCGCCATCGGGCGACTGGGCGACAATGTCGGTGAACGTCCCACCACGGTCGATCCAAAATTCCCACTTTTTCTTGGTCATCTTTGCCCTTTCCTGCCGCACTGGACCTTAAGCCTGCTCCACTTGAAACGAAAGCGTCGATCGCAACAAGATTCGGTTTGACAGCACCGCGCCCATTGCTTAATCGGGCCTTCGTGGTGCGGCGCGGTAGCTCAGCTGGTTAGAGCGCGCGACTCATAATCGCGAGGTCGAGAGTTCAAGTCTCTCCCACGCCACCACCAAATCCCAAACGAGCCTTTTCAACCTTTGTTGTGCGGATTAGCGTCCCACCGAGGGAGGCCGTTTATGGATCATATCACTGCGTTACAGGACATCGTCGGGGCCAAGTTTACTGTCACGGGCTCTGATGCCGACAAATGGCGTCAAGACTGGACGGGGGACTATGTGGTGAACCCTTCCGTCGTAGTGCGGCCTGCAAGCACGGATGAGGTCGCGCAGGTGATGCGCTATGCGCACGCCCACGATCTGCCCGTTGTGCCAGTCTCCGGCCATACGGGTCTGACCGGAGCCACGGCCAATGATGGCGCAGTGATGCTATCAGTAGACCGATTGAATCAGATCGAGCAGATTGATGTGGAGGGGCGGACGGTGACGGTCGGCTCCGGCGTTGTGTTGCAATCGATCCATGACGCGGTCGAAGCGCATGACCTGATTTTCCCGCTTACCTTTGGTGCAAGGGGCGCAGCCATGATCGGTGGGGCGCTTTCGACAAATGCGGGTGGGTCCAACGTTGTGCGCTATGGCAACACGCGTGATCTTTGTCTTGGGATTGAAGTGATTCTGGCCGATGGGCGGGTGATGAACCTGATGTCAGCGCTGCATAAAGACAATTCCGGCTACAACCTCAAGCATCTGGTCATCGGGGCTGAGGGGACGCTGGGGATCATCACCAAGGCTGTGTTGAAGCTGTTCACCAAGCCTAAAGCCTATGCCACAGCGATGGTCGCGACACCATCCATTGCTGATGCGCTGACCCTGCTGCACCGCATTCAGGATGAGACGGGTGGCGCGGTGGAAGCGTTTGAACTGATGACGCGGTCTTACATCGACTTGCACTTGCGGCAGACGCCGGACGGCAAAGAACCTTTTGCGGAGCCGTTTGAGACCAACATCATGGTCGAAGTGGGCGCGACCTCAGCCGAAGACGCGATGGTGCAAGAGTCCGGTCAAACTCGTCTGTCAGAAAAATTAGAAGCGACATTGGGCACGCTTTTGGAAGAGGGCGCCATGCTGGATGCGGTTGTTGCCCAGAACGAATCGCAGCGGGCGGAGATGTGGGCACGGCGGGAGGCCGCGGGGCACATCGGATACTTGGACGGACCGCGCGTGGATACCGACATTGCGGTGCCTTTGGATCAGGTTGAGCTTGTGATCGCAGGGATTGGGGAGAAGATTCGCAAGATCGACCCCGGCGCATGGGAAGTTGTCGTCGCGCATTTGGGGGACGGGAACATCCACCATGCAATTTATCCCAAGGACACAGGGCCGGAGATGTTCGATAGCTTTGTCGAGGCTGTTGAAGATACCGTTCAAGAGGTCGGTGGGTCGTTCAGTGCTGAGCACGGGGTTGGGTTGTCAAAACTCAAAACCATGACACGCCGGAAAGATCCGGTGGCTTTGGCAGCGATGCAGGCGGTGAAGAAGGCGCTTGATCCGAAGGGTATCCTGAACCCCGGCAAGGTGATCCCGCCGGTTTAAGCCCCGTCGCGATGGGCAAAGAACCCTGGCCCCGCCCAACTCAGGAGGCGAGAGGCCATTTCCTGACCCAAGGCTTCGCCGTCTTCAATTGGGGCGGTAGCGTCGTCGGAGAACACCTCCGACCCGTCTTCGCGCAGGATTTCGCCGCGCAGTCGGAGCGAGGAGCCATCGAATTCCGCAAGGCCACCAATCGGTGTCTCGCAAGATCCGTCCAGTCGCGCCAAGAATGCGCGTTCGCAGGCCAGACGTTGCCCTGTAGAGGTGTCATGGATCGCAGCAAGCATGTCGGCAGCGCGGGTGTCGGACGCGCGACGCTCTATCCCGATGGCCCCTTGGGCCACTGCGGGAAGCATGTCTTCAACCTTAATTGGTGTCTTTGGCACCTCATCCAGACCGAGGCGATTGAGACCCGCCATCGCCAAGAAAGTCGCGGTAGCGACCCCGTCTTGCAGCTTTTTCAGGCGTGTTTGCACGTTTCCGCGAAACTCCACCACGTTCAGGTCGGGCCTGCGTGCCAATAGCTGTGCACGACGGCGGAGGGAGGAGGAACCGACAGTCGCGCCCTGTTCCAAATCCCGCAGACCTTTGCCTGCGAAAGAGACAAACGCATCACGCACATCTTCGCGCGGCAAGTAAGTGTCGAGCAGCAGGCCATTGGGCTGAACTACGGGCATGTCCTTCATCGAATGTACGGCGATATCAATGCTGCCATCGAGCAGCGCTTCTTCGATTTCTCTTGTGAAAAGGCCCTTGCCCCCTATCTCCCGCAAGGCGCGGTCCTGAATGATGTCACCGGTGACTTTGATCACGCAAATCTCAAACGCATCTTCTTGCAAATCGAAGGCGGTCATCAACCGGCTGCGGGTTTCGTGCGCCTGCGCCAAAGCAAGGGGTGATCCACGCGTTCCGATCTTGAAAGGTGCGGCGGAAGTAGGCAGATCGGTCGTCATTCAGGCGTTCCCAGAGTGTCAAGAAAACTTGACATTGTTTGATGTACTTGGGACGACATACCAAAGAAGGACCAAGTATGACCACTGAAAAAACGATTTTGCGCGCTCTGGCAGGGGAAACGCTTCCGACACCGCCGATTTGGATGATGCGCCAAGCGGGCCGTTATCTGCCCGAATACAAGGCCACACGGGCCGAAGCCGGTGATTTTCTGTCGCTTTGCTACAATCCAGAGCTTGCGGCAGAGGTGACGCTGCAACCGATCAGGCGGTTTGGGTTTGATGCGGCGATTCTTTTTGCGGATATTCTGCTGCTGCCACAGGCGCTCGGCATGGATTTGTGGTTTGAAACGGGTGAAGGTCCACGCCTGTCAACGATCACAAAAGCCGATGATTTGTCTGTCCTGAAACCGGTGGATGAGATTCATGAGACGCTGAATCCGGTCTATGAAACGGTTGGTATCTTGTCAGAGGAGCTGCCGAAAGAAACGACGCTGATTGGGTTTGCCGGCGCACCTTGGACAGTAGCCACCTATATGATCGCGGGTCGCGGCACGCCGGATCAGGGACCAGCTCACAAGTTGAAAGCCAAAGATCGCGCCACGTTTGAGGCTGTTATTGACCTTTTGACCGAAGGCACCATCGCGTATCTGTCGCGCCAGATAGAGGCCGGAGCAGAGGTCGTCAAAATTTTCGACAGCTGGGCCGGATCCCTGCAAGGTGATGATTTCAAATCATATTCTTTGGAGCCCACGCGCAAGATCACGGAAGCGATCAAAGCCAAACACCCGGGCGTCCCCGTCATCGCTTTCCCGCGCGGCGCGGGTGAGGGGTATGTTGGAACCCATTCCGCGACAGGTGCGGACTGTATCGCGCTCGACGATGGTGTGACCGCTGAATGGGCAGCGGCAAATTTGCAAACCGGTGGCTGTGTGCAGGGCAACCTTGCATCCTACCACATGGTGTCTGGTGGTGATGAGCTGGTCTCTGAAACCAAGCGGATTTGCGAGGCGTTCAGTCAAGGGCCGCATATTTTCAACCTTGGGCACGGAATTACGCCCGATGCTGACCCCAAAAATGTCGCAATCATGATCGAGACTGTACGCAATTCATAACTTCCTGGGCGGGATGTGAATGCGTAGAGTAATTAGATCTTTGATGGTCGGTGTAACCGGCCTGGCTTATTGTTTGATGATGGCGGAGTCTTTGGCATCGGCAACTCCGGCTGAACAACGGGCGTTGGGGCCTGATCACACACGGATCGAACGGGTTGAGATGCAGCTCAGCAGTTCGCAAACGCGACGGAGCTTCCGCCCCATCTTATACGCGCACAGCTTTTGGCAAAGACCGAGGGGCACAGCCTAGAACATTCGCTTGGTGCTAGCCAAACGGCGACGAACGTCCCGACCAACCATCGTGAAATGGGCAGTGCCATCTTTATGACGGTGAATCAGACCCACTTGGCCATCGGCGGCAGACTCATCAAAACAGCGTTGGCATCATGCCCTGTTGCGAGGCCGAATTTCGTGCCGCGGTCGTACACCAAATTGTATTCCGCGTAGAGGCCGCGATGCACAAGCTGCGTGTCTTTGTCGGCCTCTGACCACGGTGTGTTCCGGCGTTTTTCCACCAGCGGTACGTAAGCGGACAGGAAGGCACGCCCGATGTCTTGCGTCAGCGCAAAATCAGCCGCCCAATCGCCCGTGCACCGATCATCCATAAAGATGCCCCCGACGCCGCGTGCACGATTGCGGTGCGGGATGTAGAAATACTCATCCGCCCATGCTTTCAGCTTCGGATAAAGGTCGGCCCCATGCGGGTCGAGGTGGGCTTTCTGCGTATTGTGGAAATGCGCGGTGTCTTCGTCGTATTCGATACATGGGTTCAGGTCAGACCCACCGCCAAACCACCACGCATGAGGCGTCCAGAACATGCGGGTGTTCATGTGCACGGCAGGCGCATGGGGGTTCTGCATATGGGCCACAAGCGAGATGCCAGAGGCCCAAAACCGCGGATCATCTTCCATCCCCGGCACGCCGCGCGCAGCCATCGCCTTTTGCGCGGCGGGGCCAAGTTCACCGTAGACTTCGGACGTGTTGACACCAATTTTTTCGAACACGCGACCGTTTCGCATAACGGACATGACACCACCACCTGCGTCGCTGCCATCGTCAGCGGTACGTTTGGTTTCAGTTCGTTCAAATACGCCAGCGGGTTTATCCGCCGTTGGGCCTTCGGTCTGGGATTGCTCCAACCCTTCAAACCCCGCGACGATTTGGTCGCGCAAATCGGCAAACCATGCGGCCGCTGTTGCTTTTTCTGTCTCAAATCCGCCTAACATGGACCATTTTCCGTTTGATATTGTATAATAGGGTCATTGGCCCCTTTGTCTCCGCCAACGTCTGCGAAAGTCGCGATTAGATCAACCCGGAGAATTCCATGCGTCTGCCACTTATTGCTTTTCCACTCCTCCTTGCTGCCTGCGCGTCACCGCTATAGCAGTGCACATCCTCAGCCCAGCGGGAACTGAGGACTATTGACCGGCTCGTGAACGAGACGCGGGGCAATATCGCACGCGGCTTTGCAATTGCGGAGCGGGAATAAGTGGTTGTGCGTGATGGTATCTACACGGGCGAATCTGAGGACGGCGTTGAGTGTGAGTTCAAGTGCGAAAAGACCGATGTTAAAACAGTGCGTGAGCCAATTGCGATTGACCTGAACGCCGAACAAGCAAAGCTGGCATCGCTTGAAAAGCGCCAGCGCCAATTGCAGGACACAGCGTTAGCGCAGATCGCACAATGCCGCGCCATTCATCCAGAGTGATCAGTGCGCCGCAACCCCAGCTGGATCAAGCAGGGCGCGGCCGCCATCAACGGTGACGATCTGACCGGTCACAAAACTGGACGCGTCTGACGCCAAATATTGCGCAGCGTCTGACACCTCGCTTGCGCCACCAATGCGGGCGAGCGGGGTGTTGCGGACGATAGGGTCGCGCAGTTCTTCGTCCTCAGCCAGACGGTCTTGCAGGCTTGCGCTCATCACAGAGCCAAGCGCGACCGCGTTCACGCGGATTCGCATTGGGGCGAGCGCGACGGCAAGGCTGCGCGTCATTTGGTCGAGTGCGGCGTTGCTGACCGAATAGGCGAGCAAGTCTGGGTGAGCGCGGTTGGCCGCGATGGAGCTGAGGTTCACAATGGATCCACTGGGCGCATCGCTGTCCCCGTCCTTGGCCTGTTTGATCATCCGGCGCGCCACCGCTTGACTAAGGCGCATCGCGGTCAACAGGTTCTGTTGCAGAAGATCGTCCAAAGACGTGTCATCCGGATCAAGGGGATCAGTTGTCATGACCTGACGGCTGGCATTCACCAGAATATCCACGCGATCAAACGCATCAACGGTGGCGGAGATCAGATTCTTGATCGTCAGCTTCTTACGCAAATCACCCGCGAAGAAACGGACGTTTTCGTCGTCTTCCGCTTCATCGCCAATCTCATGAAGTAGCTTTTCTTCATCCATGTCGGCGAACATCACTTTCGCCCCACCCGCTGCAAAATGCCGCCCAATCGCTAGGCCGACGCCGTTTGCAGCACCTGTGACGATGACTGTCTTGCCAGCCACGGAATAAGACATGATGTCGACCTCCGACGTTCCTCGAGTCGTTACGCTAACCGATTTTAGAGCGTCGGGCGAGAGGCTTTGAAGAGCTTGAAACCACCAGTTGTGGCAAGGGGTGTGACCTGCCGGAAGCTGTCAGAAAGCGTTTGTTCATAGGGCAGATGGCGGTTGGCCACCATCCAGAGCGTCCCATTGGCGGTCAAGTTGTGTGCCGCTGATCGGATAAAGTCCTGACCAAGGCGCGGATCCCCGTCACGGCCAACGTGGAACGGCGGGTTCATGATGATGGCACCGTAAGCCGTGCTGGATTTGAAGGTCGTCGCATCGGCCCAATGGAACGCGGCGCGTGGGTCTTTGACGTTGAGTTCTGCACAATCAAGGGCGAGCGCCTCCGCCTCGATCAGATCGAGCGTTTCGACGCCTTCTTTTTTTATGATGCGAGAGGCGAGATAACCCCACCCTGCCCCGAAATCTGCGACCCTTGTGGGCAACGTGTCGGGAAGCGCGTCCGCGAGAAGTTTGGAGCCTTGATCGACGGACCGATCCGAAAAGACACCGGGCGCGGTATAGAACCCATCAGGACCGATTTTACGGCCTCCTGACAGCCAATCGCTGAGGGCGTCGGTCCCTTGAAACCAGAAAATTCGACCATGGCCCTTTGACACAGACGGCAAAGGACCCAGGATCTTGCGGCACGCTTTGAAAATACTGTCGATGCCGTCCGTCTTGGCGCCATCTACCACCACCATATTGGAGCGTTGCGCCGCATCCGCCACAAGCGCACGGGCGTGTTCCTTGTAGCGTGGGACGGAGATGATCGTGACATCCGCCTCCACAGGATCGGTAGAGACTGCGTAGCCTGCCGTCTTCCAGCGGTCGTGGTCGGGAAAAAACGTCTCCACCACGGTGGTATCATGGTCGCGGAGCACGGACATATCGAACGCCTCAACGGGGCGAACGACCGATGCTTTGCCAACAGGCAGGGTCAGGACACCTTCGTCCAAGGCGGTGCGGATACGGGATGTGACGGCCATCGGGATTGAACAGCGGGACCGCTATTCCTTCTCCATCGTGCATTGCAGCGGGTGTTGATGACGCTGGGCGAAGTCCATAACTTGCGCGACCTTGGTTTCAGCAATCTCGTGACTGAAAACGCCAACGACCGCGACGCCCTTTTTGTGGACAGTCAGCATCAGCTCAAACGCTTGCGTGTGGGACATGCCAAAAAAGCGTTCCAAGACCATTACCACAAACTCCATCGGGGTGAAGTCGTCGTTCAGGATAAGCACTTTGTAGAGCGGGGGCCGTTTTGTCTTTGGCTTGGTTTCTAGTGCAACGCCAACATCGGAGTCGTCGTCAGCGGACGATTTGGTCATCATGTGGACGTTGATAGACATGGTTGCAGGCACGTTCCCGTTTATGCGGTCTGGCTGCTTAATATAAGACTGACGAGCCGCAAGAAAAGCCCTGACATGGTGAACAATCGCAGCGTCTTTCTGATTGTTTGCAATCATTCGCGCTTGCGCCTCGATGCACCACATATTGATGCAAGCGAAGTCGCCACAACTAAATATAGCCAAAGTGCAGCAAAACCACAGCATTTTCCTTTTAAAATAAGGGGTTTGCGCAAATGGGGGCCTGTGTTAATTTGACAATTAAAAATAAAGGCCACTGGAAAAATTCGGGGCCGTTGAGGCAGATTTGTGAGGCAAGCGACGTGATAAGTCGTATGGGACAGCTGGCCCGAATGAGGGCTATTCATTTCCTTCTGTGTGTTGTGATGGTGTTTGCGCCGGTTCAGTCTTTTGCTGCGCCCTATGCCGCGATGGTGATGGACGCGCGGACGGGCGAAGTGCTCCACTCTCGCAACGCCGATACCCGTCTGCACCCTGCTTCGCTGACCAAGATGATGACCCTCTACATCGCGTTCCAAGCGGTACAGCGTGGTGAGATCACGCTGGATACGGAGGTGACAATCTCCCGACTGGCGGCTTCCGAAGAGCCTTCGAAACTGGGCCTTCGTGCAGGGCAGAAAATCCGTTTGCGGTATTTGCTGCGCGGGGCGGCTGTAAAATCCGCCAATGATGCGGCGACCGCGATTGCGGAGGCGATCTCCGGCTCAGAAGAAGCCTTTGCGCGCCGGATGAACCGCACAGCGGCAGCGATGGGTATGCGCAACACCACGTTCCGCAATGCGCATGGTTTGACCCAACGCGGGCACATGTCGACCGCCCGCGATATGTCGATCTTGGGGCGGCATGTGATTTATGACTTCCCACAGTATTATAACCTCTTCTCCCGCCGGACGGCGGATGCGGGTGTGCGGACGGTGCGGCACACGAACTCTCGCTGGCTTGACAGCTATGAAGGTGGGGACGGGATCAAAACGGGCTATACCCGCGCGGCGGGCTTTAACCTTGTCGCATCCGCCCAGCGCGGGCAGGAGCGGGTGATCGCAACGATGTTTGGTGGCTCGTCGACCGCCGCCCGTAACAAGCGGATCACGGAGTTGATGGACATGGGCTTCAACCGTGCACCAACCCGTGCGACGATCAGACGCCCGCAACCGCCGGCAGCGACGCCAGACGGTGGGGCAAAGACGGTGCGTGTGAGCGGAGCAATCACCCGCAGTTTGCGTCCTGTCGCGCGTTCAAATGGCGCGGCAGAGACCATTGAAGAACTGCTGCTCGCAGTAAATACCGATGATATCGCTGCGGCATTGGCCGAGGCAGTCGAAACCGCCGCCGTGACGCCAGAACCGCGCAACACAGTCGCCCACAGCGTGGTGCCACAAGCCCGTCCAGCGGTGCAGGAAACCGAAGTGGCGCAACTCGTCACGCAGGCGGTGACCCCCATTGTCACGCCCATGCGGTCTGATGTGCAGGAAATCGTCACGCGCATTTCCACCTCCGGCGGACGGCATTGGGGTATAAACATCGGGCGCTACCCCTCGCAGTTCGAGGCGGAAAGCGTGCTGCTAAAAGTCGCGCTAAATGAAATGAGCTCCCTCAATGGGTCATTGCGCCGTGTTGTGCAACGCTCTGGCGGATTTGATGCGAATTTCATGGGTCTGACGCGCGAAGGCGCTGATTTGGCCTGCCGCCGCTTGCAGGCACGCGGCACGTCCTGCTTTATGATTGGATCAGACAGCTAGCGACACGCTTCCGTCAAAGGCGGCTGCCATCAGTTCCTTAGTGTAGTCGGTTTGTGGCGCGTCGAAGATTGCGGCTGCATCACCTGCTTCGACCACATCACCTTGCTTCATCACCATCACCTTGTGCGATAGCGCACGGACGACTTTCAGGTCGTGACTGATGAAGAGGTAGGCCAAGCCGTAGCGTTCCTGTAATTCGCGCAAGAGCTCAACGATTTGCACCTGTACTGTCATGTCGAGGGCAGAAGTCGGCTCATCCAAGATCACCAGTTTCGGGCGCAAAATCATCGCGCGTGCAATCGCGATCCTTTGACGCTGGCCGCCTGAAAACTCATGCGGATAGCGGTCCATCATGGCGGGGTCGAGGCCTACCTCCGTCATAATTTCAGCCACCAACTCCCGCTGATTGCGGTCAGGATCGACGCTATGGATTTCAAGACCCTCCGCAATGATCTGCTCGATCGTCATGCGCGGGCTGAGGCTGCCAAAGGGGTCTTGGAATACGATCTGCATGTCGCTGCGCAACGGGCGCATTTGCCGTTGGCTGAGGTTGTGGATGTCCCTGTCTTGGAAAGTGATCCGCCCTTCGGATTGCAAAAGCCGCATGATGGCGAGGGCAAGCGTGGTCTTGCCTGAACCCGACTCCCCTACAACTCCCAAGGTTTCCCCCGCCCGCACGGTCAGCGTCGCGCTATTGACGGCTTTGACGTAGCCCACTGTGCGCTTCAACAGGCCACGCTGGATCGGGAACCAAATGCGGAGCGCGTCGGTAGAGACGATAAGTTTGGCGTTCTCTAGCACCGGCGCGGGCAAGTCGCCTGATTCAGCTGCCAGAAGCGTTTGCGTGTATGGATGCTGTGGGTTTGCGAAAATTTCGGCCGTTGGGCCATGCTCAACAATCTCACCGTCCTTCATGACGCAAACGCGGTCGGCGATCTTGCGCACGATGGTCAGGTCATGCGTAATGAAAAGCATCGACATGCCGACATCGCGCTTGAGATCCGCCAGCAAATCAAGGATTTGCGCCTGAATGGTCACGTCGAGCGCGGTTGTCGGTTCATCGGCGATCAAGAGGTCGGGACCATTGGCCAAGGCCATGGCAATCATGACGCGCTGACGCTGCCCGCCAGACAGTTGGTGCGGGTATGACCCCAAGCGGGATTTCGCATCACGAATGCCAACTTGGTTAAGCAGTTCGATGATCCGGTCGCGCACTTTGGCCCCGCGCAGACCTTGGTGCAGTTCGATGGACTCGCGCAGCTGCTTTTCCAGCGTGTGCAGCGGATTGAGGGAGGTCATCGGCTCCTGAAAAATGAAGCTGATGTCGTTGCCACGGACGCGCTGCAACTCCGCCTCGGGCGCGCCGACCATTTCGGCACCTTCGTAGGTAATGGAGCCGTCGACGCTAGCGCTGTCAGTCAAAAGATCGACCGTCGACAGGGCCGTGACGGATTTGCCGGAGCCAGATTCACCTACGAGTGCGACCGTCTCCCCCTTTTCCACGTGGAAGGAAATGCCGCGCACAGCATGGGTCACTTCACCGTCCTGCCGGAACCGGACGTGCAAGTCTTTGACGTCGAGGACGCGGTTCATGTGAAGGTCTTTCGTGGGTCGAAGGCGTCGCGCACGCCTTCAAAAATGAAGACGAGGAGGGACAGCATAATCGCGAAGGCAAAGAAGGCCGTGAAGCCCAGCCACGGCGCTTGCAGGTTCTGTTTCGCTTGGAGCGTCAGTTCACCCAAAGATGGGGCGGAAGACGGCAAGCCGAAGCCCAAGAAGTCCAGCGTCGCCAAGCCACCGATTGCGCCGGTGATGAGGAAAGGCAACATGGTCAGGGTCGCCACCATCGCGTTGGGCAGAATGTGGCGGAACATGACGGTGCGGTCGCTGACGCCCAATGCTTTGGCTGCGCGGACATATTCAAAATTGCGTGCGCGCAGGAACTCGGCACGGATCAGCCCCACAAGCGCGGTCCAGCCGAAAAGCACCGTCAGGAAGACAAGGAGCCAGAAACTTCGCCCCAAGATCGCGGTCATGATGATGATGACGTAGAGCGACGGCACACCGCCCCAAATCTCGATGAAACGCTGGAAGAAGAGGTCCGTCTTGCCACCGAAATAACCCTGCACAGCGCCCGCGATGATCCCGATGATCGAGGAGGCGACCGTGACGATGATCGCAAAGAACACCGACAAACGGAAACCATAAATCACCCGCGCCATGACATCACGCTTGGTGTCATCCGTGCCGAGCCAGTTGTTTGACGATGGCGGCGCGGGCGCGATGCCGCCCACATCCACGATAGTGCGATAGTGGTAAGGAATAATCGGCCAGATTGTCCAACCTGCCTCAAACCCTTCAATGTCGACCGTTTCGCCCGCTTCCACCTGTGCGATCAATGCCTCCGGCATGTCGAAACATTCGACCAAGCCGCCGGTGACGATCAGGCATTCGACCTCCGGGTCGCCATAAATCGCTTCGGTCTGGAAATCGCCACCGTAGTCCTTTTCCGAATAAAAGGTCATCACCGGAACGCGCAACTCCCCCCGATAGGACACGAGGATCGGTTTGTCGTTCGCAATGAACTCCGCAAAGAAGGTGATGACGAACAACACTGTGAAAATTATGAGCGACCACCAAGCGCGGCGGTTGCGCTTGAAGTTTTGCAAGCGGCGGCGGTTGAGGGGAGACAATTGCATCTATCCCCTCCCCTCAAAATTAATGCGCGGATCGACGAAGACGTACATCAGGTCGGAGATGATGCTGATGACCAGTCCTAGAAGGCCAAAGGCAAAAAGCGTGCCAAAGACCACGGGGTAATCGCGGGCGACCGCCGCCTCGAACCCCAGTCGGCCCAATCCGTCGAGCGAGAAAAGCGTTTCGATAATCAGTGACCCGCCAAAGAAGACGGAGATAAACGCCGCTGGAAAGCCCGCGATGATGATGAGCATCCCGTTGCGGAATACATGGCCGTAGAGGACACGCCGTTCGCTGAGGCCCTTCGCCTTCGCCGTCATGACGTATTGTTTGCGGATTTCATCCAAGAAGCTGTTCTTGGTCAGCAAGGTCAGCGTCGCAAACCCTGAAATCATCATCGCGGTGATCGGCAAGATGATGTGCCAGACGTAGTCGAGGATTTGTTGGATGAGTGTGAAATCCTCAAATCCGTCGGAGGTGAGGCCGCGCAGCGGAAATATCCTGTAGTACGATCCACCCGCAAACAGCACGATCAGCAAGATCGCAAACAAGAACCCTGGGATCGCGTAGCCCACGATGATGAGGCCAGATGTCCACGTGTCGAAACGCGACCCATCCCTCACCGCTTTTCGTATGCCCAGCGGAATTGAGACAAGATAGGCTAGTAAGGTGGTCCATAGGCCGAGGGTGAGCGAGACGGGAAGCTTTTCCAGCACCAGATCAACCACGCTGATCGACCTGAAATAACTCTCCCCAAAATCGAAGCGGATGTAGTTCCACATCATGTTGAGGAAGCGTTCGAGCGGCGGCTTGTCAAACCCGAACTCACGTTCGAGTTCTTCTATGAACTCCTTCGGCAGACCCTTCGCGCCTACATATTCGCTTTCGCTTGCCGTTTCCGAAAGTTCGGAGCCACCACCCGAGATGGCTTCAAAGACATCGCCGCCGCCTTCCATCCGCGCGATGATCGTCTCAATCGGGCCGCCTGGCACAAATTGCACAAGTGCAAAGTTGATGATCATGATCCCAAGAAGGGTTGGTATCACCAGCAATAAGCGGCGAAGGATGTAGGCTCCCATCGATTTGATACCTGCTTAGAAGGCGCCAGCCGCTTTGAGGGCCTCAGCCGCTTCAGCGTCGTACCACCAGAAATCCAGGTTTCCGAGCGCGAGCGGTGGAAGCGGATCAGGATAGCGGAACATGTCGTAGTAGGCGACCGTGTGAACGTCCTTCTGCCATTGTGGGATCCAGAAGCCTTCACCTCTCAGCACACGGTCCAACGCACGGGTGGCAGTGTTCAACTCCTCCAGCGTAATGGAATTGATGACAACAGGCAGCAGTCGATCAACCGCTTCAGACCGCAACCGCATTATATTGCGAGAGCTGTCATCGGCTGTCTCAGACCCAAACCATTGGCGCAGTCCGGAGCCGGGCTCATAGCCTTGGCCAAGTGAGTGGTTCACAAGGTCGAAGTCACCGGACCGGCGCCGTTCAACGTATTGGGACGTGTCCACCCGCTCCAACTTTGCATCGACACCAAGTGCGATCAGGTTCTCGATGATCGGGTTCACAATCCGGTCGAATTGAGGCGAGAACTGTAGAAAGACTGCAGTCAACGTCTCACCATCCTTCATACGCACCCCATTTTCACCTGGAAACCAGCCTGCTTCGTCCAAAAGGGCGGAGGCGGCACGCAGATTGCGGCGATCAAGCGGGCGGTCTGTGGTGGCTGACACGGGGCCGATCACCGGCTCTGACGTCAGGATTGACGCATCGAGCAGGCCCTCATCGACCAATGGCTGCAGGATAGCCACCTCTTCAGCGCTTGGAATACCTTCCGCTTTCAAATCGGAGAAATCCCAAAAGGATTCAGGCCGTGCGTAGAGGCCGTAGAATAGGGATTCGTTCATCCACTCAAAATTGACCATCAAAGAGATCGCTTTACGGACCCGCGGGTCTTGCCATTCTTTGCGGTCTAGGTTGAACACGAACCCTTGGCCTGAACCGATGGATCCGTCGGGCAATTCTTCAACCTTGACCCAGCCGCTTTCACGCGCGGGAAAATCATAGCCTGTGGCCCATTGTTTGGAGCTGTTTTCATTACGGAAGGTGTAAGCACCAGACTTAAAGCCTTCAAATGCCGCAGAGCCATCGGCAAAGTATTCGACGCGGATCGTTTCGAAGTTGTTGCGGCCTTGGTTGATGGGGACATCGGTGCCCCACCAATCAGGATCCTTGCGATAGACAATGCGGCGGTTGATATCAAAGGAGTCGAGCAGATATGGACCCGTGCCCAAGAATGGCTCCAATGATGCTTCGTCCAAGCGTGTTTCTGTTTCCTCAAACCACGCCTTTGAAAAGACCGGTGTGCCACCTGCAAACCCAACAACGTCGCGGCGCGGTGCTTCTTCGGTGAATGAAAACTTGATCTTGTAGGTGTCCAAAACTTCGACATCAGCAATATACTGGCTGACTACGTTACGGTATTCGACGATCCCTTGCTCTTGGAACAAGTTGAATGTGAATTCGACGTCTGCTGCGGTCATTGGTGAACCGTCGGAGAATGTGACGTCATCGCGGATGTAAAAGATCACCCAATCGAGGCTTTCGGGGTATTCAATCGTTTCACAGAGATAGCAATAGCTGCCATAGGGATCATCAGCGGTGCCAACCAGCATGTTTTCGTAAGGCAGTTGGTTGAGACTGGCAGGGCTTCCCGCACGGGCGTATTGGTTGAAGCTATCAAAGTTGCCCTGCGCCCACACAGCGATCTCACCACCTTTAGGCGCATCGAGATTGACGTAGTCGAGCGGCACATTCGGCCCGTATTTCAACTCACCAAAATTGGTGTAGCCGTGGCTCACGATGATAGTTTCGTGGCTGTCTGCCAGCACGTCCTGCGCCCACAGTGCGCCACCGGCGAGGATGGCAGTCCCCAGCAGGGCTTGTTTCCATTTAAGGCCGCTCCGCTCGGCAGCGCGGCTTTTCACGGCAGAAACAGGGCGATTCTTCATGGGGCTCTCCGGTTCGTGGTGACTTTGTAGTGATAAGATGAAGCTAACGACGCGTTTGGCAAATTTTCAAGTTGAGATTCTGTGAACAGAGCGTGAATGCACCGTGCGTTGCCCAATTTCGAACGAAAAAAGCCGCCTCAGGCGAGACGGCTTTCAAAATCAAGGGTGCCAGTCGATCAGTCGTCGAGGTTGTCGAGATATGCGATCAGGTCTGCGCGGTCTTTTGCTTTGCGCAAGCCGCGATAGTTCATCGCTGTGCCTGGCGCCCAGCCGCCTGGGTTCTCTAGGAACGCAAAGAGGTTTTCAGGGGTCCAAACGTCGGCCACGGCCACAAGGCTGCCTGAGTAGTTATAGCCAGCCTCTGCACCGACGGGGCGGTTCACGACACCGTAGAGTGATGGACCAACGCCGTTCACGCCTGGATCAAGTGCGTGGCATGATTGGCAGTTGCGCCAAACGCCTTCGCCGTCTGAGGCATTTGCGGATGCGAGTAGCACTGCGGGATCGATCGCCTCTTCCACTTCGGCGACTTCAACTTCTTCAGTTGCCACTTCGATCAGGTAGCCCTGTGCATGACCATCACCGTGGTCGCCGTGGTCATCGCCACCGACGTGGTAGATCGTTTCAGCAGCCCAGCCGCCCAGAAGAAAGACCAGCAAAGAGCCGCACAAAGCGCCGCCTGCTTTGGTCAATGTCATTGTGTCGAACATGTCGCGTTTCCAGTCCATTCGATATTTTCGCGCTGTCTACATGGTTCCCAATGACAGTTGCAAGGTATACTGGCGCGACGAAATGCCCAAAATGGGAAAACATCGAGTTTGTCGTTAGGGAGGACGCGTTGATGTCGCAGAAAATCGCGTTTCAGGGTGAATTAGGTGCCTATGGACACGAGGCGTGCATTGCTGCGCGGCCCGATCATGAGCCTTTGCCCTGCCCTACCTTTGTCGATGCAATTGAAGCGGTCCGAAAGGGTGACGCTGACCTTGGCATGATCGCGGTTGAGAATTCGACCTATGGGCGGGTGGCTGACGTACATTCCTTGCTGCCCGAAAGCAGGTTGCACATTGTGGATGAAGCGTTCGTGCGCGTTCATGTGAACCTCTTGGCACCCAAGGGCGCGAAATTGTCAGATGTCCAAGCGGCGTACGGGCATCCTGTCATCCTGCCGCAGTGCGCGCAGTTCCTTCGCGCCAACGGAATCGAGGCGATTGCCAGCACGGACAATGCCAAAGCCGCCCGTGAGGTTGCGGAAAAAAATAACCCGTCACATGGGGCGCTAGCCTCTGAATTGGCTGCAGACATCTATGATTTGGACGTCGTGGCACGCCACATTGAGGATCATGACCGCAACACCACGCGATTCTTGGTAATGAGTCGTGAGCCGGATTTCAAAATCCGTGGCTCACACGGGATGATCACCAGCTTTGTCTTCCGCGTCCGCAACATCCCTGCTGCGCTTTTTAAAGCAATGGGCGGGTTCGCGACCAATGGCGTGAACATGACCAAGTTGGAAAGCTATATGGTCGGCGGCTATTTCACCGCGACGCAATTCTATGCCGAAGTGGAAGGCCACCCAGATGACCACAACCTTCAGCTCGCGCTGGAGGAATTGGATTATTTTACCGATCACCTTGCGCTTTTAGGGGTTTATCCCGCAGCTGCACGACGGAAAGAGAGGGATTAAGAGGCTTCTGCTTTAAACCGCTCTTCGATATCTGACCCGAGATCAGCCACAAGCCGTTTGAAGCGGTTGGTCAGATTCGTCTTGGCCAGCTTGAGCGACTGAAGAAGCAGCCGTGCTGAAAGCGTTTTTGGTTTGATGTCGATCGAGACCGAAATGCGGGTCCGTTTGAGCGATAACGGCACAATTTCCATCACCGTGGTGCCATGCAAGCCAGAAGAGTCAGTCATAACACGCAGTGACATCGTCGGCTTTTTCTCATCAATGCGGGCGCGCATTTTTCGGTCTGTGCCGCGAAAGGTGAACGCGACATCCCATTCGGAACCAACCTTGTAAGGGCCTGTATCCAAACGGCGCACATCCACCCCACGACGAAGGGCTTGGCGCTCATAGGCTTGAAAATCGGTCATCTGTTCGTAGACGAACTCGGCCGATGCTTCGATATCTTCGTTGGTACTAAACTTCATCGGATGACCTGGTCAATTCAACTGATCCGCGAGCCAATTCTTTAGCAAAAAATGCGCGATTGCGCCCTCTCTCGCGGGACTAATGTCGGGGTGTTGCCCAGAAAAGATATTTGCCATTTCCTCCCGCGTGACCCAGATCGCATCTTCAATTTCCACGGGATCGATTGTGATCTCTGTGCTCGTTGCTTCGCCAGAGCAGCCGAACATCAAGGAGGAGGGATACGGCCACGGTTGGCTCGACATATATGTCACGCTTCCCACCCTGACGCCGGTTTCCTCGAACACCTCGCGGCGGACCGCCGCTTCCAATGTCTCCCCTGGCTCAATGAAGCCAGCCAAGAGCGAATACATCCGCTCCGGCCAGCCTGGAGATCGCCCAATCAGGACAGAATTTCCGCGCGTTATCAACATGATGACGACAGGATCGGTCCGTGGAAAATGATGGGCACCGCAAGCCAGGCAGTCGCGCTGCCAACCGGATTTGACGGGTTTGCTCTCCTCCCCGCATTTTGCGCAAAAGCGGTGTGATCGGTGCCAGCCCATAACGGCTTTGGCCGTTGCGGCAAGCTCCGCATCGCGTCGTGATAAGCGCGTGAGATAGCGCCTAAGCTCGGCAAACACCGCGCCTGCATCCGCTTTGGGGTGAACCTGCTCCGTCTTGTCCAAAAAGGTGCCGAGTTGATGGAGGTCTTCGGTGGGTTCCCACGCTGACAAATCGCAAGCAAACACTAGCCCTTTGTCTTCCTCTCCAAGAAGTATCGGATCCCGCATGCTAGCCAAGAGTGGGTGGTCAAAGGACATTCGGGCGAGCGCGCCACCCACAACCAATGGCTTACCCCGCCAAAGGGCGATGTACTCCGCACTTGTAAAGTCATCTTGGGACAAATTCCCTCGACGCTCCGCCACGCGTTCAAGGCCAGAGCCCCCAAATGTCACTTGTTCTGCGATTTTCATGCGCAAGGAATGACAGTTCGGGCCAGAACACGCAATCGGATGCTTATGCGACTTTTTCAGCTGCCGTCCCTTTTACTTTACACATGATTGCGTCATCCAAAGAATACACCTGGAGGGTGATTGATGTGAGTAATTTTCGACTAAGAATTGTGTATACGACAGACTTCCACATGGAGATCTTCAGTTTTGACGACATTTCAGAAAATAAGCTCCCTGATAGGGATATCCAAAAACTTGCGCCCCTTATCCGTGACGAACGCCGCAATGGAGTTTACCTTGTTCTAGACAATAGTGATTTTTTGCAGGGCACCGTTTTGGCGGATGCGTTGACTGGCAGCGTGACGCATCCACTTGCCCAAGAGATGAACGAGATTGGTTTTGATGCGATCACACTCGGAAACCATGACTTCGACTACGTCGTGGATCGACTGCATGATTTCTTAAAACAAGTGGAATCACCCGTTCTCTCCTCAAATCTAACGTGTCCAGAACTTGCTGGCTCATACGTGCGTTGATACATCAAACATGTGTCGGTTGGGACGGGTGGCGACCAAACAGATCTGGCCATTGGCATCGTTGGTGTTTTGCCGCCCCAAACAACAGACTGGACAGGGCTTCAAAACGCGCGGGTGTCCATTGAGGACAGCGTCATTGCGGTTGAGCGTGCAGCGCGTGGCGTGCGCGAAGCTGGCGCCGATATCGTCATAGCTTTGTGCCATTCTGGTGTAGGCGCAATCAAAGCGACGCCGGAGATGGAGCACCCAATTTGGCCGAGCAGCCGTATTGACGGCATTGATGCAATCGTCGCAGGCCATACGCATGAATACATTCCATCAATCAATGACGTACCGGCCTTTGACTTTGGCAAACCGGTCATACAGCCGGGGGTCTATGCCCAAGCCATCGGTATTTTGGACCTCACACTGACGAAAGAAGCGGACTGGTCCATTTCGAATTGGGTCGCCCGCTATCGCTTTGCGTCAGGGGTTGCAGTGCCAAAACCATTAGCCGCGCTCACCATTCCTAGTCGCGTCGATCTACAGAACGGCTTAGACAAAGTGGTCGGGCAAGCAAACCAACCCCTTTTCAATCGCTTTGCTGCATTTGGTCACGATGATGCCGTTCGGTTGGTCAACGAAGCCATCTTTTGCAAGATACGCTCTGGCCTTGTTGGGTCGCAACACGACAAAGTGCTTTTATTGGCGGCCGGATGTTCGTTCTGGACAAGCGGATCTTTGAACACGCCACGGTTACTCCAGACGGACGGCACAGCCTTTCGTGAGCGAGAACTTTATGTATTTGCGCCGTTTAACAGTGGGATTTGCACTGTACGCCGCCCTGGCCAGCAACTACGCGAGTGGCTGGCCAACGCGTCAGCGTTCTTCTCAACAGTTGTTCCAGGAAAAGCAGGTCAAACACTGAACAACAACGGTGTTGCCTTCTACCAGTTGGTTCATATTTGTAGGGTCGAATACGAAATTGACCCCTCCAAACCGCCACATGAACCGAATGCGCTAATCCCCGTCCTCAAATTCCATGAAGATGACCTTTCAGATGAGGACGATGTGATTGTGGCTGTCAGCAGCCATCGCGCGCGCGATGGCGGGGATTTGTTGGCCGCCCCCGATCAAGACATTCTGTGGCGGTGCGACACCGATATTCGATCTTTGGTACGGGACTTCTGCCAATCGCAGGAGGTTATCGATTTAAAGCAGAACTCATTCTGGCGCTTTTCAGCGCTTGCAAGAACGGAGTTGTCCATCGATTTGCCAACCCATTGGCTACCCGAACATCCCGAACCGGATCAAAAAGTTCGGACGGAAAAAATCCCTGGGGGAACGCGGCTGACCCTGAGGTTGCCAGAACTTGCGTAGGCGTCCGGTTGATCTTATATGAGCGGTGAGAGGTTGGCGCGGGCAGGCGCCTCGCCAACCTGGTCAGGTCCGGAAGGAAGCAGCCACAACGAGCCCCGCTTGGGTCGATGTCAGCCTCTCACCTTTGGCACCGGCGCACTGCGCCCCTAAGCGACGGAGATGTTCATGACACTTGCAATGCAACGATCCGTCGTGTTGCGCTGACCTGACATTGCCACTGCGATTGGATGATGTACTGGCGGCTGAATCCAAGCTGCTTTTAGTCGAATACTTGAGGTCATTCCATTGACCAACACGCATTCTCTGATCGACCTCGGCTGGTCTCCGGTCTTTCTATCCCAGCTTGATCTGGACGAGCTTGAAACCACGACACCCGCCCGTGTTAGCCACGTGCATCGCGATCGCGTGTCCGTTTTGACCGAAGACGGATCGATGGCGCTTGTCACTGAAACGGGCACCTCCACAGGCGATATCGCGGTAGGGGACTGGGTGCTGGCCCATCCGAAAGAGCACCGAATTGTGCGGCGCCTTGATCGCAAAAGCACGCTCCAGCGCGGATCGGAACACCACGTTCGCGAACGCCAATTGATCGCAGCAAATATAGACACGCTCTTTATCACTACGTCCTGCAACGCCGATTTCAATGTGGCACGGTTGGAGCGGTATCTAGCGCTGGCACATGATGCCGAGGTCACACCTGTTATCCTGATCACCAAAGCGGATCAGACAGATGATCCTGCGACGTTTGTGGATCAGGCGAAAGAACTGAGCCGTGATCTGGAAGTCTTAGCCCTCAACGCCAAGCAAACCGATAGCGCCGATATGTTGCGTCCGTGGTGTGGCAAGGGGCAGACCGTTGCGCTGGTCGGCTCTTCCGGCGTCGGGAAGACGACGCTCACCAATGCTTTGACGGGTGGGAATGCCGCCACCCACGGCATCCGAGAGGATGACGCGCGGGGTCGGCACACCACGACGGGCCGCAGTCTGCATGCCCTGCCGACGGGGGGCTGGCTGGTGGATACGCCCGGGATGCGGGGGTTGGGGGTGGCCGACGTCAGCTATGGCATCGACGCGACCTTCCCAGAGATTTCCGAATTGGTGGACCAATGCAAATTCCGCGACTGCAAACATGAAGGGGAGCCGGGCTGCGCCGTGACTGCGGCGGTTGAAGCGGGTGACATCAGCCCAGAGCGCTTGAAGCGCTATCAAAAGCTGAAGCGCGAAGACTACTACGCCACTGAAACACAGGCCAAAGCCCACCAGCGGCAGCGCAAGTTCGGGAAGATGGTGAAGGCGTCAATCAAAAAGAAAGGCCGCTAGGTGTCTTTCTTAGCCGCCCAAGCAAACTGCGCGTCAGTCTCAATCGCGCAGGGCCGTACATAGCGTAAACGCTTCAAAGCGGCGCTTGGCTCCGCCCCCAAAGCAACCATCAGACGCAGCACCACCATGCCGGTACGCCCGCACCCCCCAAAGCAATGGACGAAAATCCGCCGTTGCTTGGAAAGCGCATCCAAAAGCTGCGCCTCGATTACGGGCCAAGCGCCATCCGCTGGCGTTCCATAGTCAACGACAGGCAAATGAACCCACCCGATGCCCGCGTCCTCTAATTCCGGCCCAAGCTGGGATACGCCGCACCGCTCCAACTCGTGCTTTTCTGTCAGCGTCAACACTATGTCAGGCGCCCAACGCACTAATGTGGACCAATCGCGTGCATAGTGACCCCCGCGACCGGGCATCCGGCCCATGCCGATTGTGCCGCCACCGACCGCAATCTCTGAAATCTCATAGTCCATCACTGCGGCATACCCCGCACCCAGCGCCAGACCAACATCATTCTGACCCTTGGCCTGTAGACCTCTTCGCACTGACCCCGTAACCTACCACAGTTCGCGCGAATCCAGTCAAGGCCACTCATGTCCGACCAACCCACCTATCAAGTGCTCGCCCGCAAGTACCGGCCAGAGACTTTTGCCGATCTGGTGGGCCAAGATGCGATGGTCCGGACGCTGAGGAATGCGTTTGAGGCCGATCGCATCGCGCAGGCCTTCATGATGACGGGCATTCGCGGCACCGGCAAAACAACGACAGCGCGGATCATTGCTAAAGGCATGAATTGCATCGGGCCAGACGGCAACGGCGGACCGACGACAGACCCTTGTGGGGTTTGCGAACACTGCGCTGCAATCATGGAAGGCCGGCATGTTGACGTGATGGAGATGGAC
>NZ_CBFIEO010000010.1:0-8701 GCF_965661665.1 Cognatiyoonia sp.
TCTTCGGTTAGGCCGCTCTTGGTCCCCAAAACCCTGACTACGGACAACAGGAGTTATAAATGGATTTAACAATTATCTTAGGTGGCATCGTCGTCGTACTGCTCGTTGTTTACTACCTTTACGCCTCAATGATCAAAAAGAAAAACCGTGTCCAAGAGGCCTTATCGAGCATCGATGTACAGTTTCAAAAAAGGGCAGATCTTGTGCCGAACATGCTTCGGACTGCCGCAAAATACATGCAGCACGAAAAGCAGTTGTTTGAGGATATCGTAGAGCTGCGAAATTCGGTCAAGACAACTTATGACATGAACAATGCGAATGCAGTTGCCCAGCACATGGAGACCGAAAATCAGCTTCAAAGTAAGTTAGGAGCCTTTCAAGTGCGAATGGAAGCCTATCCAGAATTAAAATCAGACGGGACCATGATCGAAGCGATGAAAGCAATGTCCAATGTTGAGAATAATATCAGCGCAGCCCGGCGGTTTTATAACGCCTCTGTGGGAACACTCAACAATGCTGTGGAAACATGGCCAACAAGTACCTTCGCGCGCAAAATGGGGATCGACGCCATGCCGTTCTTTGAAGCAGAAGAAAAGGCCCGCGAAAGTATTGATGTCTCGGACTTTCTCTAGGAGCACATAACATGACAAATACAGATATAAAAATTGATGACGCTCTTCTTGAAGAAGCGTTTGCTTTCGAAGAGGCATCGATAGATATCATCGCAACATGTAAGCGGAAGACGCGGTCTATGATGGGCGTTGCTATACTTGCGCTTGCCGGTGTGGGATACGCCGCAATAAGTGGCATGATCGGCACAACAGTGGCCGTTGTTGCCGTCGTCATCGTTTTACTCGTCGGCGCGATTTACCGTTCGATCGTTTACGGCCCCGTTTTGAAATTTAGAAAATCAGTGAAACTTGAATTTGGCAATAAACTTATGGCGCAGTATGATCCAAATCTTGCCCTTACGGGGCGAGGCTATGACCGCATGAAGTTCGATCGTGACCTAAAAGGCGTTATACCAGAATATGACCGTTTTCATTCAGAAGACCTTATCGAAGGAACTTATAAATCGACCCCGTTGCGTTTCTATGAAGTGCGCCTCGAAATTGAAAAGAAGGTCGAAGAAAAAGGACCGGACGACGAAGTTACGACAACCACCAAGGTCGAAGATGTGTTTCGTGGGTTTGTGGTTTCTATCGGACTTAAGCGTGACTTTCAGGGCGAGATCACCCTTCGGAGAAATAGCATAGTAAACGCAGTTTTAGGTCAAGAACGCGTGCGCCTCGAAAGCGACGAATTCGAAAACCTGTTTGACGTTTTTGCAACTGATCAAATCACCTCTCGGACGTTGCTCACACCTGTGTTTATTGAGAACATGACAGCGCTTGCGAATAATCCTTCGTTCAAGAAGACTGGCCTTAAGGTAAATAAAAAAATTTCCTTGGGCGATCAAACATTCCAAGCAACTGTAAGAGATGATTTCTTGCATTTGATGATCCCAAGCAATGCGGATAAATTCGAGGTTTATGATGACGGCCAAGCAATCAAACTGGACAGGTTCGTTGAAACATTCCAAATGGACATGAACGCGATCGTGCGCTGTATCGAAGGCTTAAATCTTGCGGATGAGGCATGACCGTTTTGCGTGATGTGCGCGGCATTTCAAGACTGAAAATGGGCTATCGCGCGGTCGCATGCGCGATCCTATTTGGCCTCTTTCATCCGACCTTCCCCTCCGCAGGTGAGGGGTGGGTTTATTCGCAAGACTGGTTCGAGAAACTCTATGCAAATTGTGACCTCTCATCGAGCGATCCGTATGTACTTGAACAATGCATTGGTCACGCAACAGAACTCTGCGCAGCGCACACACCAGAGGGCAGCACGCTTGCCGGATATCTCTCGTGCATCAAAAAGGAAACAACCAGTTGGGACCTACTCTGGGATAAATATAAGCCAGAGATATTTGCGCATCTCGACCTGCTTGATCGTGTCGGGGGCCGCCAAGAAGGCAATGCGCGCAGATTTTACGCACAAAGCCAAGCAGACTGGCGTACGCATCTTTTGTCTCACTGTGCCTTTGAGGCATCGTTACAACCTAACCCAAATCTTCGAGAAAACGACGAAGCCTATTGTATACTGGACGGCACCGCTCGGCGGGTGCAATTCCTCCTAGAGATAACCCAAATCCAATAATCCGCAGATCATCTTAAAGCAGCGCTCAAGTTTATGAAAAAAGCCATGCGGCGCTATGGATCACCAAACGAGATCGCCACAGATAAACTTCGCTCGTATAGTACAGCAGCAAAAGAGCAAGGCTGTGCAGAAAAGCAATTTACCAAACGATGGGCAAATAACAGAGTTTAGAATTCACAATTACCGTTTCGACGAAGAGAAAGAGCAATGCTTCGATTTAGGCGCATGCACAGTCTACAGAAGTTCGCCTCAATCCATGCTTCGTTTCACAATCTATTCAACTCACAAAGCTCACTCCCAAAACGCAGTACATTTGAACTTAACCGTGACGCAGCACTCGCCGAGTGGCGTTCTTTAGTGACCGCATAGAAATCGTTGTCAAATGAATACTGATGCCAGGGATCGTTTGTCTGACAGCACCCGCCGCTGATTTCAGTAGCACACGCTCCACATACCGCTGATTATTCCAGCAAATTAGCCATAAACGCTCAAGAATTGAGCATAGGCATCTTCTGGTGGCGGGATAGATCACCACGCTCTACGACTGCTTCGCTTGCCTTGCTAGTTTTTTACGCTGGATGGAGTGGCTGACAAGCGTATGAACCAACAAGCTTCGATATCATTGGAAGCGGCACAGCCGCCGCGCGCTGTTGGCACGATCGAGCTTTCGACGAAAACGCACAACCGACAGAGCTGCCTTGACCGCTTTCGCACCTCTGGCGCCAGTAAGGTTGCGTTCCCCCGCAACGCTGGAGCTTTAGAGGCAATTGTTCTGAACACATCTGGCGGATTGACGGGCGGCGATCAGTTCTCAACGAACATCAGTGCGGGCGAGGGGAGCCGACTTGTCCTGACCACCCAAGCGGCGGAGCGGGCCTATCGCAGTTTGTCCGGAACAGCGCACGTCGTCACGCGACTAATGGTTGAGCCGAATGCAACACTGCATTGGTTGCCGCAGGAGTTGATATTTTTCGACGGCGCGTCGCTGGATCGCCAGTTGGATGTTGCTCTTGATGACACCTCTGAGGCTGTGATCGCAGAGTCCGTTGTCTTTGGACGCCACGAGATGGGGGAAACCCATGTGTCTGGCAGCCACAAAGACCTGATCGCCATTTCGCAGAATGGCAAACCACTTTATCGCGATCGTTTCCTTTTGTCGGGCGACATTTCGGCCCAGCTCCAGCGGCCTGCCATTGCGAATTGTGGGATTGCTATGGCGACTGCGATTTACCATGGGCCGGCGGCAGAAGCGATGTTGCCAATAGTGCGCGATGCGCTGCCAAAGACTGGTGGAGCCAGCCTTGTCGCTCCCAATTTGCTGATCGTACGACTGGTGGCAGAGGACTCTTTCGTTTTGCGCCAAACGCTCATCCCGATCCTCGAACATCTCACCAAAAACAGCCTTCCCAAACCGTGGAGCCTTTGACCCATGCAATTGACCCCCCGCGAGAAAGACAAGCTTTTGGTGGCTTTGGCCGCTGAGGTCGCCCGCAAGCGATTGGCGCGTGGCGTCAAACTGAACCACCCCGAAGCCATCGCGCTGATCACCGACGCCGTGGTTGAAGGCGCGCGCGATGGCGGATCTGTCGCCGATATGATGGAAGCGGGGGCAGAGGTCATTACCCGCGACGAATGTATGGAAGGGATCCCAGAGATGATTCACGAAGTGCAGGTCGAAGCCACTTTTCCCGACGGGACGAAGCTCGTCACCGTTCACAACCCGATCCGCTGAGGTGCTGACATGATCCCTGGAGAGCTTTTCCCCGCCGACGGTACGCTGACAATTAACCCTGAAAGTGACGTAATTACCTTGATGGTTGCCAACACCGGCGACAGGCCGGTGCAGGTGGGCAGTCACTATCATTTTGCCGAAGCCAACAGCGCGCTCGATTTCGACCGCAACGCCGCGCGTGGCCTGCGGCTTGATATCGCTGCGGGTACGGCTGTTAGGTTTGAACCCGGGCAACGGCGCGAGGTGAATCTGATCCCGATTGCTGGTGCACGCCGGATTTTTGGGTTCAATCAGCACGTTATGGGAGATCTCTAAATGCCAGCTGCAATCTCCCGATCCGACTATGCCGCGATGTTTGGCCCGACCGTTGGCGACAAGTTACGTCTTGCCGACACTGACCTCATTATTCAGGTGGAGCGTGATCTGATCGCGGAACGCTCCAGTCAGGCTGCAACTGGTGGCTCTGGCGCGAATGCCCTGCACTACGGGGAAGAGGTAAAATTCGGCGGCGGCAAGGTGATCCGTGATGGCATGGGCCAATCTCAGGTCACACGGGCGGAGGGGGCCGTTGATACGGTCATCACCAATGCCCTGATCGTCGACGCGACAGGGATCTACAAGGCGGACGTGGGGCTCACAGATGGACGTATTGCTAAGATCGGCAAGGCTGGCAACCCAGACACGCAACCCGGTGTCGATATCATCGTCGGTCCGGGGACGGAGGCGATTGCAGGCGAAGGCAAAATCCTGACCACTGGCGGCTTCGACAGCCATATCCACTTTATCTGTCCACAACAGATTGAAGATGCGCTTCATTCCGGTTTGACCACCATGCTTGGTGGGGGAACTGGGCCTGCGCATGGGACTTTGGCCACGACCTGCACACCTGGCCCTTGGCACATTGGTCAGATGTTGCGAGCAGCCGATGCCTTTCCGATGAACCTCGCGTTTGCGGGGAAGGGCAACGCCTCGCTTCCCGCCGCGCTGGAAGAACAAGTAATGGCGGGCGCTTGCGCTTTGAAACTGCATGAGGACTGGGGCACGACGCCCGGGGCAATCGATTGCTGCCTGTCCGTCGCGGACGCTATGGATGTTCAGGTGATGATACACACGGATACGCTGAACGAGTCCGGCTTTGTCGAGAATACGATCAAAGCTATCAAAGGCCGTACGATCCACGCTTTCCATACCGAAGGGGCAGGCGGGGGCCATGCGCCTGACATCATCAAAATCTGTGGCGAAGGGCATGTGCTGCCATCCTCCACAAATCCGACGCGGCCGTTCACGGTTAACACGGTGGATGAACACCTCGACATGTTGATGGTCTGTCACCACCTCGACAAATCGATCCCTGAGGATGTGGCCTTTGCCGAAAGCCGTATCCGGCGCGAAACGATCGCGGCGGAGGATATCCTGCACGACATGGGCGCGTTCAGCATCATCGCATCCGACAGTCAGGCGATGGGACGCGTGGGGGAGGTAATCATCCGTACATGGCAGACCGCCGATAAGATGAAGAAGCAGCGCGGGGCCTTGCCGGAAGAAACCGGCGATAACGATAATTTCCGGGTCCGCCGTTACATCGCAAAATACACGATCAATCCGGCCATTGCACATGGGCTGTCCACGTACATCGGATCGATTGAGGAGGGCAAGCGCGCTGATCTGGTGCTGTGGAATCCAGCCTTCTTTGGCGTGAAGCCGGAGATGGTGCTGATGGGGGGCAGTATTGTCTGTGCGCAGATGGGCGATCCCAACGCCTCCATCCCCACACCGCAACCCGTTTACACCCGCCCGATGTTTGGCGCCTATGGCCGATCTGTTGAGGCGAACGCCGTGACCTTCGTCTCAGAAGCGGCGCAGGCCGCGGGGGTCGGCGAAAAGCTTGGTATCGCCAAATCAACACTGGCCGTCGCCAACACACGGGGGATCGGCAAGGCGGACCTTGTTTTCAACGACGCCACGCCGGAGGTGGAGGTGCATCCTGAAACCTATGAGGTTCGTGCCGACGGTGAGCTTTTGACCTGCCAACCCGCGACCGAGCTGCCAATGGCGCAGCGGTATTTTCTGTTCTGAGGTCTCATGTCCAGCTTACCCATATCTCAAACAATCCTGCCCGCCGCTGCTTGGACCACCGCCGCCGCGACTTGTGCGTTGACGTACGACCAGCGGTTTTTCCGCCGCAAGAAACTGACAACAGGTGCAGGCTGGCCGTTCATTGCGGACTTTGAAAGTACTGTGTCGCTTAATCATGGCGATGGCCTGCAATTGAGCGATGGAACGTTTGTCGAGGTGATCGCAGCGCCGGAGTACCTGTTGCAAGTCACAGGGCCGGATATGCTGCGCCTCGCTTGGCACATCGGCAACCGCCACACCCCATGTCAGATCGAAGCGGGACGCCTGCTCATCCAGAATGACCCTGTGATCGGCCACATGCTTGAACATCTTGGAGCAACACTGACCGAAGTGGTTGAGCCGTTCACGCCCGAAGGTGGGGCCTATGGACACGGGCGAACCCACGCCCACGCACACGGACATACGACCCATGTTCATGCCGACTGACCCGCGCTTCCTGACGCTCATGCAATGGCTGTCGCCGGCGTTTCCGACAGGCGCGTTTGCGTATTCTCATGGCATTGAATCGGCGATTGCGGACGGCTGGATCACGGATGCTGAGAGCCTAGAAGATTGGTTGCAGGATTGCCTGACGCACGGGTCGGGACGGGCAGATGCGACTTGGATACGCTTGGCCTTTGAGGCCGAAGACCCAAAGCTAATTGACCTCGAAGCGCGGGCTTTCATCAGCAGTCATGAACGTCTGCGGGAGGCGGAGCGGCAAGGTGCGGCTTTCATCAATATCGTCAATGATGTTTGGGATATATCGCTGTCTGGTTTCTTACTGCCGGTGGCACTCGGCCATGCGGCGCGGCATGTACGTTTGGACATCGACGCGACCGTTGCGTTCTATCTGCATTCTTTTGTCAGCAACCTCGTCTCGGCCGCCCAGCGCCTTGCACCAATCGGGCAGACCGCAGGGCAGCGGGTCATCGCAAATCTGATGCCTCTGTGCCTTGAAGTGGCGAATGACACAAAGGGCGCAAGCGTTGAGGATGTCTTTGGAAATGCTTTCCGCTCCGACATCTCAGCGATGCGACACGAAACCCTTCAACCACGGCTCTTTCAATCATGACAAAACTCAACGGTCCTTTGCGTGTTGGCATTGGTGGCCCCGTAGGGGCTGGCAAGACAACCCTGACTGCGCGGCTTGCCGAACTGATGAAGGCCGACTTTTCCATCGGTGTCATCACCAACGACATTTACACGCAGGAAGATGCTGAGGCGCTGATGCGGATGCAAATCCTCCCCTCCGATCGCGTCATAGGGGTGGAGACGGGCGGTTGCCCCCACACAGCGATCCGCGAGGATGCCTCCATCAACCTCGCAGCTGTGGCGGAGATGCGGGGCCGGCACCCAGATGTGGAGGTTGTGTTGATCGAATCTGGAGGTGACAACCTGTCGGCTACGTTCAGCCCCGAGTTGGCGGACCTGACCATCTATGTGATCGACGTGGCGGCTGGTGAAGAAATCCCTCGCAAAGGCGGGCCTGCGATCACGCGGTCGGATATCCTTGTCATCAATAAAACTGATCTGGCGCCTTATGTCGGCTCCTCACTAGAGGTGATGGCGACAGACGCCGCGCGGATGCGGCATGATCGGCCGTTCGTCTTTACCAGCCTGAAATCAGGCATGGGCGCGTCAGAGGTGCTCGATCTTCTGACGTCGGAGGCGGGATTGGCCTAGCTTCTGGCGAAGATTTGAATTGAAATCGGATTGTTAATGCTTTCTCGAGGGTTGGGCAGCCACTCTGCCGCATATGAGAACCCCGATCCTTTTCTTCTTTTTGGCCATCACTTCGCACGCCTTCGCGCAATCGTCTGATGCTGTCTTTCGCTCTGACGGCGGACGCTGGGCTGTTGGATGCACTGGAACCATCTGCCAAGCGTGGAACGGTTGGGTCACGATCCGGTTCGAAAATGACGGCTTTTCCATCGATCCTGTCGATGGTCGGCGCCTCCTCCACGTCCACAACCGCTTTGCGCAGCCGCTGGAAACAGACCGGCGCCTCGATCTCTTTGCTGTTGAAACCTTGAAATCATCGGGTCGGTTTGTTGCCATCGACAACGGTGATGCTTCGATAATCGAGTTGGAGGGGGTTTCAATCGGCGGCCTTGCGGGTGCCTTGGATTATATGTCGGCAAACCTGCTTGGGGCAGCGCCCAATCCATACATCGATTACCGCGCTGTGGAAGAGGATCGCTTCACATCCCAATCCACACCACAGCTCTTACCGTTCACCAAGCCACAGATTGAATTTGCGTTACGGGCGCAGACCCAAGACGATTAGGACAACGCCAGCCCAGTGGCTTTGATCGCAAAGGCGTAGGCTCGGGCGCTGTCCTCCAACGCTTGGAAACGTCCGGAATTGCCGAAATGGCCGGATGTCATATTGGTCTTCAACATCAGGATGTTGTCATCCGTTTTGGTCGCGCGCAGCTTAGCCACCCATTTGGCAGGCTCCCAGTAGGTGACACGCGGATCGGACACGCCCGCCGTTACCAACATCGCGGGGTAGCCCTGCGCCGTCACGTTGTCATAAGGGGAGTATTCCTTGATCGCGTCAAAGGCGTCTTTGCTCTCTATCGGGTTGCCCCATTGCGACCACTCGCCTGGCGTGAGGGGCAAGCTTGCGTCGAGGATGGTGTTCAAAAC
>NZ_CBFIEO010000010.1:8711-112291 GCF_965661665.1 Cognatiyoonia sp.
AGGCACATCTGCGATCACGCCCGCCAGCATCTCTGGCGCCATATTCGCAACGGCCCCAACCAGTAGTCCACCGGCCGATCCACCGTGAATGACGATCTGACCTTTGCCTGTGAAGCCAGCGGCGATCAGGGCCTCGCCTGCTGCGATGAAATCTTTGAAGGTGTTGGGCTTGCGCCCGAACTTCGCATCTTCGTACCACTTGCGGCCCTTTTCTTCACCCCCGCGAGTATGGGCGATGGCGTAGACAAACCCGCGATCCACTAGCGATAGACGGTTGCTGGAAAAGGAGGCGGGCATGCTCGCCCCGTAGGAGCCGTAACCGTAGAGCAGGCAGGGCGCTAATCCGTCGAGCGTCGTTTCTGCGCGATGTAGGATTGTGACGGGCACTTCGGCGCCATCGTGCGACACAGCGGTGATGCGCTTTGTAACGTAATCCGAAGGGTCATGTCCCGATGGCACAACCTGTTCTTTCACCATCGTCCGATTGCTAGTCGCCAAGTCAAAATCAAACGTCCGTGCAGGAGTCGAGGGGGAGGAATAGACAAAGCGAACCTGATCCGTCTCATAGTCTGGCCCCACATCAAGACCCAGAGAATAAGCCTCCTCATCAAACGCGATGGCTTCGGCTACATCGATTGCGGGATCCCCAGCAGGAGCAAAGCGAATGACGGGTAGGGCGTTCTCCCGTTCAATCCAGACAAACCAATCGGCGAGTGTGTTGAAATCAACGATTGTGCGCCCCGGTTTGTGCGCCAAAACTTCCGTCCACTTGTCGCGATCAGGCGCGGTAACGGGCGCGCGCATCACTTTGAAATCAAACGCATCATCTGCGTTTGTGGTGATAAAGAACGCATCGCCTTGATGATCGACATAGTATTCTTGTCCCACTACGCGGGGCGCGATGAGCGTGGGCTTCGCGCTGGGGTTTGATGTGTCGATGAAGTGAACCTCACCTTCGTCATTCATGCCCGTTTCGATGAAAACATATTTGCCAGAGCGGGACCGGAAGAGCGCCACCCAGTACCGCTCATCTTCCTCCTCATAGACCAACACGTCGGCTTGATCCGGCTGGGTTAGGTCGTGCCGATACACCTTGTTGGGCCTGTGGTTCTCATTCATTTTCACGTAGAACAGCGTGGTTTCATCTGCCCAAGCGACCGCGCCGACATCCTCGATGCTGTGAGGTAAATCTTCACTCGTCTCGATCGTGCGGAAAGACAGGCGGTGAAACTCCGATCCATTGGTGTCGCGCTTCCACGCAAGCGTTGTGTGCGCGGGCGAGACGGCCATGCCGCCAAGCTGAAAATAGGCTTCTTTTTCCGCCTCAACGTTCGCATCAAGCACAGTAGTAAGATCGCCGCCATCCACCGGTTTGCGGGCAAAATGAGGGTACTCCTGTCCGGTCTCGAATTTGGTTTGATAGTAGAACGGGCCATTCTTCTGTGGTGGCGTTGTATCGTCTTCTTTGATGCGTCCGCGCATCTCAGCAATCAGGGCCTCTTGCAGGTCTTGCGTGTCCGCCATCGCTTTTGTGTAATAGGCGTTCGAATCTTCCATATAGGCTTTGATATCGTCTGGGAGTTTTGACGGCTCCCGCATGGCTTCCTGCCAATTGTCCGCACGCAGCCAGTGGTAGGGATCGGTGAGTGTGACGCCGTGATGCTCAGTAATTACGTCTTCGCGGCGTGCAATTGGGGCGCCGTTAAGCGCTGGGAAGTGACGTGGCATAAGGCCCCTTTCGGGTCTAGCGGGCGAGCCGTTTGGCGATGCCTTCGGACAGTTCAAGCAAAGCGAGGGCTTGCGCCCGCGCAATATCGCGCACCTCGCCACTGTTAAGAGGTTTGCGAATATCAAACCCGAAAGATCCATTGGGAAAATCAATCCCGTCGCCGCCGATGAAATACTGTCCAGACAGGTGGAAGAGACCGTCAGATCCTGCCAACATTTGCGCAACGCGTACGTCGATCGCGACATCCGGCAGGCCCGCAAATGGCCAAGGATCGGGGCCGACCGTTGCGCTTAAGATCGCATCAAGCTGCTGGGTCATGGCCAGCGTCACAGCCCGTTCCGGATCATCTGCCCAGAGGATATCAGCGCTTGTCCCGATGATCCCCGGCGCCAATTCAATCGCGATTTCCTCCGCCGCGGCGTAGGTTGGCAATGACACGGTTCTGACCATCGCGGATCTGACCAGCGCATGCAGTTTCAGCTCTGACGTCACAGGGCTGAAATCAAGACGGTTGGTCGGCGTGGTGGAACAGGCTGTCAGGGTGGCGATGGATAGTGCGAGTAGTATTCGGATCATCTTCATCGTCCTATTAGGAGAGAGCTGGGATTGCGCTGGATGGTGCGGGCAAGCGACGAAATGGCATCGGCCGCCTCTTGAATGTCTCGCAAGGTCGCCAGCGTTTCAGTGTTGAATCGTGATCGTTCGCTATAGTCTTCGACAATCGATTGCGTCTGCCGAACCAAGGCGTCGGCGCGGGCTGCCAATTGGGGCAGGGCGTCGGCGGCGGTTTCAATCGCTCGTGCGGCTTCGGCGGCAGACGTCAGCGCAAGATTCAGGTTCTCAATCGCACCGCCGTGCCGTAGGTCGGCCAGAAGGCGTTCGATTTCAGCGACTGATGTGTTCAGGTTCTGTGGCAATTCATCCATGCCCTCAGCACCGACGAGGCCATCGATGGACTCCAGCGTTTGTGTGGCGGAAGCCACCAGTTCGTCTAACGCCAATTCATTGGCTGAGGTCGCGAGCTTGTCCAATTCCTCAACAACTTTTGGCAACCCGTCGCTTGCCGTTTCGATCGACTTCGCTGCGTTGTTCGCACTTTCAATCGCGGACACAAGCTGTTCCGCGACGTTGGCCTCACCAATCTCAGCGGCGACGGAGTTGATCATCGCGATTGTTGCACGCAAGTCCGTTGGGAGCGCTGTGAGATCTTCGGACGAAATGAACGCCTGCGTGCCCGCCAAGACCGATCTTGCGTCAGCCAGGGTTGTCTCAACCGAGGCAGGCAAGCCAGCCACAGCGTCGCTGGCAAAGAGAGTGTCGACACGTTCCAAAGTCCCGGTCGCTTCCGCCACCAAAGCGGCGAGTTCCAATGCGTTGATATTGGCGATCAACGCTTCCAATTCATCCGAAATCTGCGACAGGTTTTTGGTGCCTGATGCCACGTTTTGCGCCGCGTTCGATGTCGTGGCGAGAGCGTCGGCCAAACCTTCGGCTAATTGTGCCTCGATAAAGCTTTTCACCAAAATGTCGAGATCGGAAATCGTCGCCAACAGGTTCGGTGTGATTTGCTGAATGTCATCGGAACTCACCAAAGCGCGCGCATCGCCGATCAAGCCGGCCACATCTGATGGGATCGCGCGGGTGTTCTCATCATTGGTCAAACGCTCAACACTCGCCATCAAATCTATAGCCCCTTGCATCAGTTCTTCAATAGGCAGGTTTTCGATGCGGGCCAGCACGTCCTCCGTTGTTTGTGCCACGTCCGAGATCGCGTCTTCAGTGGTAGGGATCGTCGGATAGGGAAGTTGGGACGGATCCAGCCGACCTGGCGGCAAGGTGTCGTCTTGGTGGAGTTCAACAACCAAAGATCCAGACAGGATATTCTGCGTGCTCAACCGCGCGCGCAGCCCCTGAGAGACTAGATCAGACAACAGACCAATGGCGTCTTCATCTGACACGTCCGTAGTCATCCCAAGACGTCCTGTCTCAATTTGCAAAACGGCACGCAGCCGAACGGTCGACACATCGTCACTGTCATCAACTACCGCATTCAGGTCTGAAACCTGACCAACACGTATGCCTTGGAATTGAACCTGCGACCCTTTGGTCAGACCTTTGACTGATCCGTCGAACAATACGGCAACCTTGATGACGGGCGTTTTTGGATTGGTGAACACGCTGTCACGGGCCGCGCCCTCATCGGAAAAAAGGCCAAACTCAAAACCGTTTGAGACGGGTTCACCGCCCGAAACAACGGTGTCGAACGCCACGCCGCCTTCGATAAGTGAGGCGAGCGAGTCCACATCAAGCTCCACACCCGATGTGCCGAGCGAGATTGAAAAACCGCTGGTATCCCAGAACCGTGTGGCGGTGGTCAGATTGCGGTCATAGGGGAAGTTGATGAAACCGTTCACACGCACGCCCGGTTCGTCGAGCGTCAGCTCAGGCTCTTCCAAAAACCCGACCTTGATCCCTTTGTGAAGGATTGGTGCTCCCGCTGCGATAGAACTGCCATCCCGCATCAGGAGTACGATGGAGGTTCCCAAAGCATCCAAGGTCGACAGTGGCGCAGCCACTTCGGCATAAAACTCATAGGCTTCTTCGGTAAACGTGGCGTCCCAAGATCCTTCGATGAAAACGCCGGACAACACCGTCTCGAGCCCCGTAACACCGCGTAGCGACACATCAGGTTGAACCAGCCAGAACGTGGCATCCTTGTCGATAAACTCTGCGTAGTCTTTCTGCACGCGCACCGAGACGACGACATCAAACAGATCGGCTGTCAGCGATACCTTTTCAACCCGTCCCACTTCCACATCTCGGAATTTGAGGACGGTTTCGCCAGCTGTAATCCCTTCAGCACTTTGGAAGATGATATCGATCAGCTTGCCGCGCTGGGCGTAGCTTTGCCACGCCACAAAAAGCGAAACGGCAAGCGCGAGAAGCGGCACCAACCACACCCATGACAGGCTCGCACGCGCGGGGCGCATATTCATTTTCGCCGGGGTTGCATCACTCATGCTTGGCCCTTGCTCGCATCCCAAATCATCCGCGGGTCAAAACTCTGCGCGGCTAACATCGTGAATACCACCGACAATGCGAAGCTAACAGCGGCAATTCCAGGATTGATCGTCGCAACTGCTTCAAGCTGAACCAAGGCCGATAGGATCGCCACCACGAACACATCGATCATCGACCACCGGCCAATAAATTCGACCACATCAAACAGCACATTACGCTGATGCGTGTTCAACGTTGATTTGCGATGCACGCTGATTGCCAAATAGCCAATTGCGAGGAACTTCCCCACAGGGATCATGACGGAAGCCACAAAGATGACGATCGCGATGCCAACGCTGCCCAGCTCAACAAGCTCGATAACGCCGCCAATGATCGTGCTGCTGGATTTATGGGTCAGGCTGTCAGTGATCAGCATGGGGTAGAGGTTGGCCGGAATGTAAGCGATTATTCCGGCAATCAGCCATGCCCATACCTTTTGAAGGCTCTGGGTATCGCGGCTTCTCAGTTTGCCGCCACACCGGCCGCAATGACTGGTCGACATGGCTTCGACCTGTCCGCATCGACGGCAGGCGACCAATCCCGCTTCGCGGGCGGTCGTCAGCTCTGTTGTTGATCCAACGCTTCCCAAATCGAATACCTGCAAATGAGTTGATCTTTGAGGACGGTGATGATGACCAATCCGGCCAAAGCCCAGAACGCAGGGCCAAAATGGACCGTCGCGAGCCCTGACACTTTGATGAGCGCGACCGTCACGCCGACCATGAAAATCTCCACCATCGACCAAGGCCGCAGCGTTTCAGCCAGTCCAAACGCCTCTCGGGCAAATTTGCGGGGGCGCGCGCCACGCACCAAAGGCGCGATGGCGTAGATGAGCGCCAATAATCGGGTCAGGGGCAATATCACGATGAAGCCTGCAATAGCCAAAGCCAGCGGAAAGGCAAACCCATTCTGAAAAGCCATGACTGCGCCAAGAACCGATGTGGCATGCTGCCGGCCCTGCACGTTCAGATCCAAGAAAGGGAAGCTGATTGCAACGACCATCAAAACAAAGGCGGTTAGTGCCAGGCTCAATATCCCCGCCAGCGCCTGCGGCCGCGATTTCATCAGACCTGCGCCGCACCGGCGGCAAGATGCGCTTTCACCCGCGTCAAGCAACCGCGCGTAATGCAGCGTGTCGCAATGGGGGCAGGCGACGAGATCTGTTAAGGGCGGCAGAGACATAGTTTGGGACTGTCCACGGTTCTATCCCTCCAAAATAGTGCGACTTTTGGGAAAGCACCATGGGCGGGTGTCAGGTTATCACGTCTGGCCCATCTCTACCTGTTTTTGACCTGATACCTGTTAGTGCTTCGGTGGCTGCAATGAGATCTTCGAGCGCAACTTGCGGGTCGAGGGTGAGTTCATTTGTGTCAGTAACCAACCGTTCCAGATAGACACGGATCGTCGCCCCTTCTGTCCCTGTGCCGGATAATCGCAATACAGCGCGGGCGCCGCCGTCGAAGAAGATACGCAGGCCTTGTCCTGTAGAAACGCTCTTGTCGACCGGATCGTTGTAGCTGAACTCATCCGCGCGTTGGATTGTGAGCGCACCGGCGGTTTGACCGCCAATTGCGGTCAATCTCGCACGAAGGTCGGAAATGATGCCATCGGCAATGTCCTTAGGCACGGCTTCATAATCATGTCGGGTGTAGTAATTCCGGCCATAAGTCGCCCAATGGTTTTTCATGAGGTTTGAGACGGAACCTTTTTTCTTTGCCAGTATATTTAGCCATAGCAAGACCGCCCAAAGGCCGTCCTTCTCCCGCGCATGATTGCCGCCAGTTCCGGCGCTCTCTTCACCGCAGAGCTGCACACGACCAGCGTCCAACAGGTTGCCAAAAAACTTCCAACCTGTTGGCGTTTCAAAACAGTCGATCCCCTTGGCATCTGCAACACGATCCACAGCGCCGGAGGTGGGCATCGACCGCGCAACACCCGTGAGGCCCGCGGCAAAAGCTGGTGCTGCCTCCGCCTGTGCAGCAAGAAAAGCCAAACTGTCAGAGGACGAGATATACTGATTTGGTCCCACGATCATGTTGCGGTCGCCGTCACCGTCGCTTGCTGCGCCAAAATCGGGGGCGTCGGGGCCGTACATGATCGCCATGAGCTCCTTCGCCCAAACAGGGTTGGGGTCAGGGTGGCCTCCGCCAAAATCAGGGCTCGGCGTCGCGTTGATTACAGTGCCTTGTGGTGCGCCAAGCGCCCCTTCAAACAGAGCGACGGCATAGGGCCCCGTGATCGCGTGCATGGCATCAAATGTCATTCTAAAACCATCACCAAACATCGCGCGAATGGCTTCAAAATCGAACAGTTTCGACATGAGTTGAATGTAATCATCTGTTGGGCTGACGACATCGATGGTCATGCCAGCCAACTCAAACTTGGCGATGCTGCTGAGCGGGATATCATCCGCCTCAACAATGAAATAGCGATCAATCTTTTGGGTCGCTGCTACAATACCGTCGGTTACGAACTCCGTCGCAGGTCCGCCGTTTGGCATGTTGTATTTCAGCCCAAAATCCGCATTCGGCCCGCCTAGGTTATGGCTTGCCGATAGGATCAGCCCGCCATCCGTTTCGTGCAGCCTGATAAGGTGGGATGCGGCGGGTGTGGACAAGAGCCCATCTTGTCCGACAATCATCCGTGCCATACCGTTGGCTGCGGCCATCTTTAGGATGATCTGAATCGCATCGTTGTTGAAATAGCGCCCGTCGCCGCCCAAAATAAATGTTTTGCCTTTCACCCCGCCAATCCCATCAAAGATCGACTGAACGTAGTTCTGTAGAAAATGCGGCTTCATAAACTCTGCAGTCTTCTTGCGAAGACCAGAGGTGCCGGGCGTCTGACCCGAGATGGGGGAGGTTTTGATCATTGCGTCAGTCTGAATGTCGTTGCTTTACTGGACGTGAGCAGGGTGATGGCTTTTCAGTCAGTTGAAGGTCAAGGTGAATTCAGCAGGTAGCGGTTTCTGGATGATCCGTTTGGCGTTCGGGATATCATTGCTCTCAGCCCGACGTGTGGCCGCTGCGCGGCTGAGGTTGAGGTTGAGCCAACGCTGGATCAGTCGTGCCCTGATTTCGGGCAAAGGCACGTCAATTCGCGCAGAAATATCCCAAGCCTCCGCCAGTACTGACCAAGGCGGTTCGTCAAAAAGAAGGTGGTTCCCCTCCAAGATCACGACGGGGCATTCAGGGGGGACGTGAATGGCCCCCGCAATCGCAATGTCGCGCGTGCGATCAAATGTTGGCGCAACAACGTTGTCGCGGCGCCGCAGCGCATCCACGATCCGTATAAATCCTGCCGCATCGAATGTTTCTGGCGCACCCTTGCGGGCAAGAAGCCCGTGCTGCTCCAAAACGCTGTTGTCCAAATGAAAGCCGTCCATCGGCACGACCACATTCGGGCATTTCTGCACGCTCAAGCGCCGCGATAATTCGCTGGCCAGTGTTGATTTTCCGGAACCCGGCGCACCGGCTAGGGCCACCAGAAGCCTTGGCTTCGTGGCACGAACCGTATGCACCCGATCCGCCAATATACTGACGTGTTCGGTTATGTCTTTCACGAGCGTTTTGCCTGCACTGCTATACATTATTTTCCCCACGCTAGCGCGGCCAAGTGAGTCGGGCGACAACAAAAACGCCTTTTCGCCAATTCACGGCAAAGGCTTGCTGGAAAAGCGCATTTGAGCACATTAGTCTCCTTAAAGAGATGAAATGGGTTGCTTTTTGATAAGCGGCTTTCGACGCATTTTCAGCCTGTTCATGGCGGTCTGGCAGACGGCGAGCGACCGAAATGTGGGGCTCATTTCTGCCGGCTTAGCGTTCTTCGGGATGTTTTCCATCTTTCCGGGGTTAGCCGCGATCATCGCGCTTTTTGGCCTTTTGGCCGCACTTGTCGTCGTTGTTGGTCAACTTGAACTGATGCAGGAGATTATTCCGCAGCAGGCCTACAAGATCATCCATGATCAGATCATGCGCTTGCTCAATGCGCGGTCTGAGACGCTTGGTATGACAACCATCATTTCCATTTTGGTAGCGCTTTGGTCCGCGCAGGCGGGGGTTGCGGGCCTAATGGGGGGCTTAAATGTGATTGCCAATCGGTGGCTACGGGCATTTCTGAAAGGGGTTGTCGTGGCACTCACGTTAACGGTCGTCCTTGTTCTGCTGGCGATGATGGCGATGGCGGCGGTTGTGATTGCGCCCATCGTGTTGTCCTTCCTGCCGTTGTCGATGGGCAGCGCGGTTGCGCTTGAGCTGTTGCGATGGCTCTTGGCTCTTGTGGTCCTGTTCTTCGGCCTCAGCATTCTCTACCGCTTTGGGCCAAATTTGCGCGGGGCGAGCATTCGGTGGATCACCATTGGAGCGTTTCTTGTGATTGTTTGTTGGCTCGCGGCGTCGACGGGGCTGTCATACTACTTTTCGAATTTTGCCAGCTATAATGAAGTGTACGGATCGATTAGCGCTGTTATTGCCATGCTCTTGTTGCTCTATATCACTGCCTACCTGATCTTGCTTGGTGCAGCGCTCAATCTGCATGTTCATGGCAGCGTCGTTGGCGCGTGGGAGGATGCTTAAAGCATAAGGCAGTTTCTTAAATGGCTTGACCTGCCGCCAATTTGTTTGGCCGTTATGGTGTTTTTGACTTGGCATATGCGCGGGCCTGTTGGTTTCGTGGATTTTGGCGGTGGCTGGGCCAATTGGGTTGGTGGCGCGTTCGTCGCGTTGGGTGTGGGGTTAACGGTGGTTGCCTTGCTGCGCATGCGGGCGCACCGCACGACATCCATCCCGCATATGTCACCCACCGCACTTGTGACGGATGGTATCTTTGGGGTCAGCCGCAATCCGATCTACCTCGGCGACCTCTTTATCCTGCTGGATTTGATCCTGCGTTGGAACGCGCCGCTGGTGCTTTCTTTGCTGATCGTCTTTCAACTTATCCTAACGCTTCGCTTCATCCGACCTGAAGATGCGCGTATGGCGGTGCATCTTGGCGAAGAATTCACAGAATACGCGAAAAAGACGCAACGTTGGTCCTGAAAGTTAGCGCAATCTGGATAGTTTCCCGTAGTTGGTCCCTTGTGAAATAATATTGCGCGCTATAATTCACCGTTACTCAATACCTATTGAAGAAGGGGATGGCCCGTGAAAATCGGCTCACCAAAAGAGATATTCGAGGGCGAAGATCGCGTCGCAATGACGCCTGCGTCCGCAAAAGACCTCCAGAAGCTCGGCTATGACTGCGTCATCGAGACCGGAGCAGGCCTTGCTGCTGGCTTCTCCGACGCTGCATATAAAGAGGCGGGCGTTGAGGTTGTGAAAACCGGCGCGGCGCTGTTTAAAGATGCCGACATCATCGCAAAAGTTCGCCCACCTGAAGATAAAGAGATTAAGCGCCTGCGCGACGGACAGACGTTGATCTCCTTCTTCTATCCAGGTCAGAACGAAGCTTTGATGGAAAGCGCAAATAAGCAAGGCGCGACTGTTATTGCGATGGACATGGTGCCGCGTATTTCCCGCGCGCAGAAAATGGATGCTTTGTCCTCCATGGCGAACATCGCGGGTTACCGCGCCGTTATTGAGGCCGGCAACAACTTTGGCCGCTTTTTCACTGGTCAGGTCACGGCCGCTGGTAAGGTGCCACCGGCCAAAGTCCTCGTCGTAGGGGCAGGAGTTGCAGGTCTCGCCGCGATCGGCACAGCCACATCACTTGGCGCGATCACATATGCCTTCGACGTGCGCCCAGAAGTGGCAGAGCAGGTTGAGTCGATGGGCGCCGAGTTTGTCTTCCTCGATTTCGAAGAAGAACAGCAGGACGGCGCGGCGACGGGGGGTTATGCCGCCGTATCCTCACCAGAGTTTGCAGCAGCCCAGCTTGCCAAGTTCCGCGAACTGGCACCAGACATGGACATCGTCATTACAACAGCCTTGATCCCAGGCCGCGATGCGCCGGAGCTTTGGACCAAAGACATGGTCGAAAGCATGAAGCCGGGCTCAGTGATCGTTGACCTTGCGGCAGAGCGCGGCGGCAACTGTAAGCTGACCGTTAAAGACGAAAAGATCGTCACAAAGAACGGCGTGACCATCGTTGGCTACACAGACTTCCCAAGCCGGATGGCGGCGCAGTCCTCATCGCTTTATGCGACAAATATCCGTCACATGATGGCTGATCTGACGCCAGAGAAGGACGGCAAGCCTGTACATGACATGGAAGATGATGTTATCCGCGGCGCGACTGCGACCCACAAGGGTGAGATCACTTTCCCACCGCCACCACCCAAGGTGCAGGCGATTGCTGCGCAGCCTAAGAAAGAGCTGGCACCGGAACCAACACCAGAAGAATTCAAAGCGCGCGAAGCGGCCGAGTTCCGCACCCAAACACGCAACCAAGTTGCGATGTTGGGCGTCGGTGGCTTGCTTCTGCTCCTCGTGGGCACAGTCGCACCACCCAGCTTCATGCAGCACTTCATCGTGTTCGTGCTAGCGGTATTCGTTGGCTTCCAAGTCATCTGGAACGTGGCGCACTCGCTCCACACACCTCTGATGGCTGTCACCAACGCGATTTCGTCGATCATTATCTTGGGCGCTTTGACCCAGATTGGATCGGGTTCAGCGCTTGTGGTCATTCTCGCCGCTGCAGCGGTGTTTATGACGGGCATCAACATCTTCGGGGGCTTCCTCGTCACACGTCGCATGCTTGCGATGTTCCAGAAGTCTTAAGGGGTTAGGAACATGGAATTCGGTTTCACAACAGCGGCTTACGTTATTGCAGCTATCCTCTTCATCCTGTCTTTGGGTGGACTTTCCGGCCAAGAAAGCGCCAAGCGCGCCGTGTGGTACGGTATCGCCGGTATGGCCCTTGCGGTCGGTGCCACGCTGATCGGCCCCGGCTCCGGCCTCTGGCCTTTGTCAGTCGTGCTTGTCGCGGTTGGCGGCGTGATTGGCTACCAACTGGCCACCCGCGTTCAGATGACGCAAATGCCGGAACTGGTCGCCGCTATGCACTCCCTTGTGGGTCTCGCGGCTGTTCTGGTCGGCTTTATCGCGCATTTCGAGATTGGTCGCGTTGCGGGTCTGTCGGGGGAAGAAACGAAAGACCTCGGCACCTTTGCAGCACTTGTTGCCAAGAAATCAGCGGTGGAGATCAACATTCTGCGCGTTGAATTGTTCCTTGGCGTCTTCATCGGTGCGATTACCTTCACCGGCTCCGTCATCGCTTATGGCAAACTGGCGGGCAAAGTGGACAGTGCGGCAACAAAATTGCCGGGTGGTCACCTGCTGAACATCGCGGCAGCTGCGCTCTCCTTCGTATGCTTAATCTGGTACTTCAACTCCGGCGGGTTGCTGCCGTTGGTCCTGATGACACTGGCAGCGCTTTTCATCGGCTATCACCTCATCATGGGGATCGGTGGCGCGGACATGCCTGTCGTCGTGTCGATGCTCAACAGCTACTCAGGCTGGGCTGCGGCAGCGATTGGTTTCTCGCTCGGCAACGACCTTTTGATCGTGGTCGGCGCGCTTGTGGGCTCCTCCGGTGCGATCCTCTCCTACATCATGTGTAAGGCGATGAACCGCTCCTTTATCTCGGTCATCCTCGGCGGCTTTGGCGGCCCAGCGGGCGAGCAGATGGCGGTTGAGGGCGAACAGGTTGCCATCGATGCCGACGGCGTTGCGACAGCGCTGAACGAAGCAGATAGCGTCATTATTATCCCAGGCTACGGCATGGCGGTGGCTCAGGCGCAAACGGCCGTTGCTGAATTGGTCCGCAAATTGCGCGCCAAAGGCAAAAACGTGCGCTTCGCAATCCACCCCGTTGCGGGGCGCTTGCCGGGTCACATGAACGTGCTCTTAGCCGAAGCGAAGGTACCCTATGACATCGTGATGGAAATGGATGAGATCAATGACGACTTCCCTGATACGGACGTCGCCATCGTGATCGGCTCCAACGACATCGTGAACCCAGCCGCGCAAGACGATCCAAACTCCCCAATCGCAGGCATGCCCGTTTTGGAATGTTGGAAAGCGAAACAGGTGTTTGTGTCGAAGCGTGGTCAGGGTACTGGCTACTCCGGAATTGAGAACCCGCTGTTCTTCAAAGAGAATACGCGCATGTTCTACGGTGACGCGAAAGCGTCTTTGGATAGCTTGCTGCCAAAGATCGACTAGACCGACCCAATTGTGTCAGCAAAGCGCCGCGTTTCCCCTGAAACGCGGCGCTTATTATTTGTTTTGCCAAACAATTCGCTGACGTGTCCGCGATTGTCTCAGTTGAATGGCCAATTGATCGACAAAGTTTTATCTGCATTTGGTCAACGCCAAGGTGCAGTCTGTATTTAGTAAATTCGGCTGGGAGCCTTGTTACATGCCCGCATTGCAGATCATTTTGACACCTGTGACCGTGACAACAGCGCTTGTCGCGCTGACCGCCTGTTTCATCAGCACAAACACGACCGGCGCGCCAACCTTTGGTGGGGTTTTGAGTGCGTCAAGCTCACCCACCGTTGCTGAGTTGCAGCCAGTGCTGGACACGGCGCTGGAACAAGAAACTTGGGTCATAGGTTTTGCAGGCTCCCGCTTCAGCGCAATCCCTGACGACCGCACAGTGAATTTCAAAGGCTACGGCGGGGTATTGCTCGACTATGATCCCACTGTTTCCGAAGACATCTTCATCTCGGGTGACTTGCGGGTTGTTGTCGATTTCGAAGCGGAGACGTTTGGCGGGTCCGCCATCAATATGGTGGGTCTGGATTGAAGTAACACGTCCGTTGGTGTTCTGGGTACATTCACATACACCGGTGGCACACTGGGTGGCGCGCAGCCGAACAACTTTGCCTTGGATTATGACATCGACCTGATTGTTGGCCCGAATGCGGTGGCGATGAATGGCACCATGGATGGGCTGTTCCGCGGCACGCGTGCTGATCCGGGGTATTGCAACCCGATCAAAGCTGTAGACGCTACGGATGACACGCCGAACATCACCATCGCACCCGGCGTCAACGGCGCATCCGTCAATTTCATCGGGGAAAGCTATTTCCCAACGCAGTAGGCGACACGTCCCGCCAAGCACCAGACGGCAGATCGTCGAGCGATAGCGCGCCGATCTGCCAACGCACCAAGCGCAACGTTGGGAATCCGACATGGGCCGTCATCCGGCGAACTTGCCGGTTACGGCCTTCGGTGATAGTCATTTCAATCCACCGATCCGGCACGGATTTCCGATACCGCACAGGAGGATCGCGTTCCCACAGCTGCGGTGGCGCGATCAGGCGGACTGTCGCTGGCCGCGTCGGCCCGTCTTTCAACGTCACGCCTTTGCGCAAGGGGTCCAAATCTGCCTCGCTTGGATCGCCTTCGACCTGCACAAGATAGGTCTTTGTCATCTTTGATTTCGGGTCGGAGATCTTAGCCTGAAGTTCTCCATCATCGGTTAACAGCAGCACCCCTTCACTGTCGCGGTCCAAACGTCCGGCGGGATAGACATTTGGTACATCAATGAAATCTGACAAGGTGCGCCGCGGTGTCGGGTTTTTTGTGTCTGTAAATTGCGACAGGACATCAAAGGGTTTGTTGAAGATGATCAAACGGGACATGTCGCCTGATACACGTAAACCCCCTTATTTCACCATGTATTTAGCGATACTTAGTGCGGTATACTGTTGTATCCTCTTAACACATTGAAAATAATAAAAAAATATTGCGTACGCCCACATCGGGCGCTATGTGTCCTTTCAAGTCAGTGGAATTTTGTCATGGCCCCGATCCAAGATCACCCGCAACGCTACGCTTTGGCGCATGAGCTACACGCGCGCCCATTCCCACGTGTCAACGCTCCCGGTCGGGCGGCGTATTTGGCGCTAAAGCCAGCGCAAAACGCTGTTGGCCGCGACCGTGCAGCGGACCGTGCGCGCCTTCTTGCCTTGCTCGATCGGTTCGGCGCGGTCCATCCGCAGCCGGATGCCACACATTATTCCGGCCAGATCGGCCGGCACTTTCTCAAATGGGAAAGCCATACGGAGTTCGTGACCTATACGATTTTCGGGGATGGCGTCGCGGATCGCCCGTTTGACGCGCAAACCTTTGGGCTGTTTCCAGAAGACTGGTTGGACGATGCACCTGGCGTGCGAATCGCTTCCGCTCTGATCCGTGTGGAGCGGCTCGATGGTGATGACACCATTCTTGATAAGCTCAAAAAATGGTTCGTCCCGGAAAGCGTGGCTGTCAGTCGAGTTTTGAATGATGAGCTAGTGATCGCAAGCGATTTCCGTATTGATGAAGCGGGCCATACGCGGTTCGTCGTCTTTGCGCGCTCCGGTACCGGCGCGCAACGCATTGGCCGTGTGGTGCAGCGATTGACCGAGATTGAGACCTACAAAACCATGTCAATGCTGGGCCTGACCCGTGCGCGGTCGCTGTCTGGCAAGATGGGCGAGATGGAGCAAGAGCTTTCAGCGCTTCTAAACGATATGGGGCAGGGGACCCGCGCAGCAGAGGATGTGCTGCATTCGCTTTTGTCGGTGTCGGCAGAGCTTGAGAACACCGTCGCACAAGCCGCCTTTCGGTTCAGTGGAACAACCGCCTATTCCCGCATCGTCGACCAACGCATCGCGGTTTTGCGCGAAGAACGGTTCCAAGGGCGACAGACCTTTGCCGAATTCATGATGCGCCGCTTCGATCCGGCGATGCGGACGGTGGCCTCAACTGAGGCACGGCTGAAAGCCATGTCAGACCGTGCGATGCGGGCAGGAGATTTGTTGCGGACAAAGGTCGACGTTGATCGGTCGGAGCAAAACCAAAAACTGCTTCAAAGCATGGACCAACGGGCGGATCAGCAACTCCGTCTGCAACGCACTGTTGAAGGCCTCTCCGTCGTGGCGATCAGCTATTATGCGGTCAATCTTGTGATTTACCTCGCCACGCCCTTTGGCGATGCTTTGGGCGTCGGTAAAGTCGGGATTGCTGCGGCGGCCACGCCAATTGTTGTCCTAAACGTGTGGTGGCTGATCCGCCGCATCCGGCGGCGCATCCACTAGGCGGCTGCCGTCTCGCGTTTTGCAACGGAATGAGATGGTCCGATCAGTGTCATCGGCACCGCATACTCCATCATATTACGAAGCGCGACAGAGGGCGGGATCGCATCCTTACCCATCTCCATAAACTGCGCACAAGCCGCTGCCCAAGACATTGGCCGGCTGTTGAAATGCTCATCGTAGCGGTCCAGGAGCGGCAGCATTTCGTACCAATGGTCCATCACCAGCGACAGGGGTGTCTCAGACAGCTGATGACCCTCGGGCAGGTCTGGATCAAAGGTAGTTCCTGCATCTGCGGCATCAAATCCGTGCTGCATGGCCGATGACACGTCATAATCGGTTCCGTCGCCCAAGGCGTCAGCCTTTTTCGACAAAACGTTCCACAGCGACGATGAACTGTCGTGCAAAATATGCGCGATCCGCTTTCGGCGGGGCATTTTTGAGGATGTGTTCATGACCATTTCATCTTGCAGACCCGCAGTCATGGCGCAGCCAAATCCTGCAAGCGCACCTGCGATGCCCAGTGCCTTTTCAAGATGAACGCCATCATCATTCTTCGCGCAGTCAAATATCGCAAAGACTAGATCATTTCTGGTCGCTGCGAAAACGACAAATGGGTTATTTACTTTGGCTTTTGTGACAGCCTTTCACATCCCTTCTATCCGAGGGTCCGCTTCCTGCTCTGCCGCGGAAATGGATGTTCAATCGAAACCCAACATTGAAAAACCTTTCACCCACCCAGTGCACAGTTGCACAAATGAATCCGGTAGAAAGACCGCAAAGACCGGGCTTTTTTCATGTTTCAGTACCGCTTGCGATTTAGTACCGCCTGCGTCGCGCGCTTCCGCGGGGAGCTAAAGTGTCGGAATTCTGTAAGACCATGGATAAATTACGCAAACGTCCAGATGACTCTAAAAGGTCGCATCGTTTGAAAGATGCCTTGTGAGCCGAAGGGAACTTCGCCACACTTACGTCGACGAAAAAGGAGGCCATTATGCCCGTCAAAAATCGGCTTTCCGAGCTTCTGCCTGAGATCACCGCGATCCGGCGGGACTTGCATGAGCATCCAGAAATCATGTTTGAGACGCACCGCACCGCGCAGGTCGTTGCGGACAAACTGAGGGAGATTGGCTGCGAGGATGTGACCACCGGGATCGGGCGCACCGGTGTCGTTGGCGTCATCAAAGGCAAGACCGATACTAAACGTCGGGTAATTGGATTGCGGGCTGATATGGACGCTCTGCCGATCCTTGAACAGACGGGGCTTGAGTATGCCTCCAAAACTGATGGGGCGATGCATGCCTGCGGGCACGACGGGCATACGGCGATGCTGCTAGGCGCGGCGAAATATCTGGCCGAGACCCGCAATTTCGACGGCACGGTCGTCGTCATTTTCCAGCCCGCGGAAGAAGGCGGCGGTGGCGGCCGGGAGATGTGCGAAGACGGGCTGATGGAGCGTTGGAATATCGATGAGGTCTACGGCATGCACAATTGGCCAGGCCGCCCTGTTGGGTCGTTCGCCATCAGGCCAGGCGCGTTCTTTGCCGCAACCGATCAGTTCGACATCACGGTCAATGGAAAAGGCGGCCATGCCGCGAAGCCGCATGAAACCGTCGACAGCACCTTGGTCGCGGCCCATTGCGTCACGGCACTGCAATCCATCGCCAGCCGGAATGCAGATCCGGTTGATCAAGTTGTCGTTTCTATCACCTCCATCGAAAGCAGTTCTAAAGCGTTCAACGTCATCTCGCAGAGCGTCGATATGAAAGGTACCATTCGCACCATGTCGGCGGAGATGAGGGCGCTCGCGAAGAAACGGCTTTATGCCGTTTGTGAAGGCGTATCCGAGGCTTTTGGCGCGGAGGTTGAGATCACCTATTACGACGGTTACCCCTGCATGGTGAACCACGACGCGCATACAGAGTTTGCGGCGGAGGCGGCGCGCAAAGTGTCCGGCCAATGTGATGAGGCACCGCTGATCATGGGGGGCGAGGATTTCGCCTTTATGCTCGAAGAACGCCCAGGCGCCTACATCCTTGTCGGCAATGGTGACAGCGCAGCGGTGCACCATCCCGAATACAATTTCAACGACGAAGCGATCCCTGCTGGCTGCAGCTGGTGGGCGGAAATCGTGGAACACCGGATGCCTGTTGCCTGACCCATGCCTGTCTCATGGCTCTCTGAACCGCATGCGCATAAGACAGCCTTGTTTGAGGCTGTGTCAAAGGTAGACGCCGGGGGGCGCAAGCTGCCCACATGGAAAATGTCATTCCGCGATTTTCCTGAAATGCGCGACCGAACGGCTGAGTGCTATGCCCGAGCCAAGAAACAGCCATCTAGAGCCATTGGGCGTTTTTTGAAACGGACATTCATCCGTGGTCGCTACAACTGGGCGCGGCGGTATTTTCTGAAACACCCCGAAGAGCTTGCGCTGTGTTGGCAAGGGCTCACGGGGACGCGCCGAGCCTTCATGATGGGCGCACAGGACGCAGGGGCGGCAACGCTTTTTGCTGAATTGGCCCCTTTGCCGGGGTTCAGAACGCTCGACCCGATCGGTGTGAACGCGGAAAGCAGCATCCCGCAAAACCCCTCCACCTATGGCAATGTCGCGCCCGACGCCGCACTTCTGTCCGACATTCGGGATCGGCTGACGTCCCGCCCCTCGCGGCGCAGCGATGTGGGGCAGGCGGGTGCGTTGCCTGATGACGTCAGCAACTTCCTTTTCGTGCCGCTGCAGGTGCCAGATGACAGCCAAATGATTCTTTTTGCCGATTGGGTCGGATCAATGGTGGGGTTTGTCGAACGGATTGCGGTTGCCGCGCAGAGCTTGCCGGACGGTTGGCATTTGCGTTTGAAGGAACATCCATCGTCCAAAATCCGCCTCACCGATACCATTGAGCGAGCGATCGCGGACGGCGCGCGGATGGTCCTCGACAACGACACAGACAGTTTTGAACAATTGCGTGCGTCAAAGGGCGTTTTGACGGTCAATTCGTCGATGGGCCTGCAAGCGATGTTATTTGACAAACCTGTCTACACCACGGGTCGGACTTTTTATGCGTTGCCTGGCCTGACGAGCCATGCCCACGGGCCAAAAGAATTGGCAGACCTGCTCGCCAATGCAGACAAGACCACGTTCAATCAAGAATTTCGCGCCCGCTTCCTGACGTGGCTTGCAACGGAGTACTATATTCGCGAAACCGATACAGGCTATGATCTGGACCATATCTCCCGAAAACTGGCTGAGGCCCGCGCATGATTTTCCGCCCAAAGATGATCAGCAAGTTGCGGATCACTCCGCCGCAAGCGCATCCTGATCGCGCAGGCCTTGCCATCGCGGTCGTCGTCAAGAATGAAGCCCGACACATCGGTGAATGGCTCGATTTCCATCTCAAGGCTGGTGTTTGCCAATTCATCCTCTACGACAATGGATCGACAGATGAGACAATTGAAGTTGCGAAGTCGCATTTGCCTGACGGAAAGCTGACAATCCTGCCTTGGGATCAAAAGCTGTTTGACGGTCGCAGCGGGGTGGAGATGCACAATCAGGTCTTGGCCTTTGCCCATGCACTGCGCAATTTCGGTGGTCAGTTTCGCTGGATGGCTTTCACAGACATTGATGAGTTTCTCGTGCCAATGAAAGGCGGCGATCTACTGTCCGCTTTAGCCCCGCTAATTGCCGCCGCACATATCTCACTGCCTTGGCATATGTTCGGGCGTTGTGGACACGACGAGGCCCCCGATGGTGGCATTGTTGCAAACTACACCCAACGTGCCCGTGACCTTTTGGCATCCTCTCACGCACTGAATTGGAAGTGTATTGTCGATCCCTGCCGCGTCACTGGCGTTCGGGTGCATGGGTTCGAGATTGAGGGCGAGGCGGCAGGCGTCAACGATGTGGGACAACCGTCCCTGCACCAGCGTCGGTCGAACCCAAGTTTCTATTCAAATGCCGTGATCCAATTGAACCACTACTACACCCGCTCTGACCAAGAACTTCAGGCAAAAATTGCCCGAGGGTCGAACAAAACGGTTGAGGCGCAAAAGCACATCAAACGGGTTATGCGGATTGTTGATGCAATTGAGGCGGATACGGTCGAAGATCGCAGCGCTATTGAGTTTCTGAACCGAGTTTAACCGCCCGTATGGCTCATATGGCGAGAGACTTGGCCGTCAACGCGCTGACGTGAGTAGTCAAAATCATGTCCGCGCGGTTTTAGCGCAATCGCGGCGCGGATGGCCTCTTCCAGAATCGCGTCACTCTCCGAGCTTCGCAACGGACCGCGCAGGTCGGAATGGCCTTCTTGCCCAAGACAGGTGTAAATATCACCTGTGCAGGTCACGCGCACACGGTTGCAGCTTTCGCAGAAATTATGGCTGAGCGGTGTGATAAAGCCGATCTTCTGACCTGTCTCTGACAGTTGCACATAGCGGGCAGGGCCGCCGGTGCGCTCGCTCAGATCAGAAACCGAATAGCTTTCCTCAAGCCGCGCTCGTACATCTTTCAGCGACCAATACTGACCAAAGCGATCCTCGTTCCCGATATCGCCCATCGGCATCACTTCGATGAAGGTCAGGTCCATATCGCGGCTGGCGCACCACTCTGTGAGGGTGAAAAGTTCATCCTCGTTGAACCCTTTGAGCGCAACAGTGTTGATCTTAACCCGCAAACCCGCATCCTGTGCAGCGTCAATCCCCTTCAGGACCTGCGGCAAACGTCCCCAACGGGTGATGTCGGCGAATTTCTGTTCATTAAGCGTGTCTAGCGACACGTTGATCCGCCGCACACCCGCCGCATAAAGATCTTTCGCAAAGCGTGCCAACTGGCTTGCGTTCGTCGTGACGGTCAACTCGTCCAAAGCGCCGCTGTCCAAATGGCGGCCCATGGCATTAAAGAACGTCATGATGTCGCGTCGGACCAAAGGCTCCCCACCTGTGACGCGCAGTTTCTTCACACCCAAACGGATGAAGGCGGAGCACATCCGATCCAGCTCTTCGAGGCTCAGCAAGTCTTTCTTTGGCAAGAACGTCATGTTTTCGGACATGCAATAGACACAGCGGAAATCGCATCGGTCCGTGACCGAAATCCGCAGATATTCAATCGCGCGGGCGAAGGGGTCTATGAGAGGAGCGTCCATAAGCGAAAGCTAGGGGTGGGCAACGGGTTGCGCAAGCGTGAACGCGACCACTTGTGCGTGAGATGTGCGCAAAATACTGTCGGGCGAATGAGATACGCATATTTGTTTCCGATCCTCGCCCTTTCCGCCTGTGACACGACTTTGGAAGAACTTCTGACGCCTACGTCGGCCCCGGCGGAGATTACGGCGCCCGTTGAGACACTTGATCCAACGCCACCACCACCGCCGCTGCCCACTGCACGTACCGTAGAGCAATTTGACACGACGACCGAAGAGGATCGCGCCGCCGCCGTCGCTGTGCCGCCGCCGGCAGGGGAGCAGAGGTTGGGTGTGACGAACATCTCGCTGGGGTCCGCAGCCGATCCGGGCATTTGGCTGAAAACACCTTTGGTGACAGAGCTTCAGATGGGCCGTGTGGTATATGGTGCGAATGGCAAGTCAGTCTCGTTAGAATTGCGCCCGTCTGGTGGGGCAGCGGGGTCGGCCAGCCAAATGAGCCTTGCGGCGATGCGGTTGCTGGACATCCCGTTGACGGCGCTTGCCGACGTGACCGTTTTCGCGAACTAAGCAGGCAGCTTGCGTCCTGCTTCCTTGCGAGCGAAGGGTTTCATTTGGTCGCCATGTTTGTCCAAGAATGCGATCACTCGCGGCGCGTCATGCTTTGACAATTCGCGCAGCCACCACGCGATCGCTTTTTGGATGAACCAATCATGGTCAGTGACATAGCTCGCCGCCCATCCCAAAACGCGGTCGCGGGCTTCAAGTTCTGCCGGTTTTGGGAAATTCTGCTTTGTCCACGGCAAGGTCATCACCAGCGCAGCGCGGCGGGTCCACATGTAATCGGACGTTGTCCAAGCCTCCACCTGAACCAACCGCGACGGCTGCCACACTAGCCGTTTTTGCCCCGCGATAGAGGCGTGATCTGCGACAGCCCACGCATCAAAACTGGGCACCCAAGAGGCAATCAAATCCCATGCGGCCGTATCGTCTGGCCTGATCCGCGCTTGCGTCAGTAGTTTCGCCGCTGCGATGCGGCCTTCGTGGATGTTGGTGTCCCAAAGATCGGATGACAATTGCAACCGCGCCTTCAGATCGAGCGCGGCGCGCCACTCTTTGACGATGGCATCAATCACAGGGTTCGCAACACCCAAGTAGGGGCGGTCAACTTTGTGATAGGCCCGCATCTCCCGTGCTTTCTGGGCTTCCCCGCCCAAGAGCGCGATGGCGTCGTTAGCGTTCATTGTCATAGGTGGTCGGAAAACCATCTAGGGTTTGACCGTTTCGCTCGTTCCAGTATGCCTCTACACCATCGCGTCCTTTGTCCTCGGCCCATTTGCTCAACACTTGGCGATCTTCGAGGTGATCAAATAAGGGAACGGCAAAGCCACAAGACGATTGAACCATCTCGATACTAACGTCGTAGATCTGACGTGCTCCAAGCGCTTCAGGGAACTGTGCATTCAATTCATCCCAAAACGTATGCGCTGGGGTTGTCATCGTTGCACTGCCGTAAACGCGCAAAATTAGCGGGTGCTTGGTGAAAGAGCACCACATCAGCGTGATCCGGTTGGCCAGACGCAAATGCCCATCCGTTTCGTTTCCCGAACCGGTTAGGTTCCGCCAAAGGATACGGGTCGGCGACATCACGCGCAGACTGTCCATCCCTTTGGGGGAGACGTTCACCTTGCCGGTCGGCGCCGCTGTACCTGTAAAGAACAGATGCTGTTCTCCAATGAAGGTGATTTGGTCGTCTTGTAGCCTGCCGAATTGCTTACCCATTATTCCACAGTCACAGACTTGGCCAAGTTCCGTGGCTGGTCCACATCTGTGCCCTTCGCCACGGCCGTGTGATAGGCCAATAGCTGTGCAGGAATGGCATAGAGGATCGGGGCGAGGAAATCGTCCACCTCTGGCATCACAAGCGTTTGCCATGTGCCGTCGCCAGCCTCCGCCGCGCCTTTTTCATCGGTGATGAGAAGGACTTTGCCGCCACGGGCCATAACCTCCTGCATGTTGGAAACCGTCTTTTCAAACAGGTGATCGCGTGGGGCTATGACGATGACGGGCACGTTTGGGTCCACAAGGGCGATTGGGCCGTGCTTTAGCTCGCCAGAAGCATAGGCTTCGGCATGTATGTAGCTGATTTCTTTAAGTTTTAACGCACCTTCGTGGGCAAGCGGGTACATCGCCCCACGGCCCAGGAACAGGATGTCTTGCGCTTCGGCCAAGTCCTGCGCGATCTGCTGGCAGCGCCCTTCGATGGAGAGTGCGTCGTTGATGACACCCGGCAAAGCGCGGAGCAGTTTCAGTTTTTCAGCAACTTCGCTTGCGTCCAATTCGCCACGGTCCTGTGCGGCTTTCAGCACCAGCATCGCCAGTGTGACAAGCTGACAGGTGAAGGCTTTGGTTGAGGCGACGCCAATCTCTGCCCCTGCCAAGGTCGGCAATGGCAAGTCGCTTTCCCGCGCGATGGAGCTTTCGGGGACGTTGACGACCGACAAAATGCTGTCCGCTTTACCGTCCATGTAGCGCAGGGCGGCCAAAGTGTCCGCTGTTTCGCCCGATTGGCTGACAAACAAGGCAACAGTGCCTTTGGTGACGGGCGGTTCACGGTAGCGGAATTCGGAGGCAACATCGACCTCAACCGGCAGACGCGCGATCTGTTCAAACCAGTATTTTGACACCATGCAGGCGAGGTAGGCCGTGCCACAAGCGACGAGCGACAACCGCTCCACCTTCGAAAAGTCGAGACCGGGTTCCGGCAATTTCACCGCCATCGCGTCCGTATCGATGTAATGGCTCAACGCGCCTTGCAGAACTGTCGGCTGTTCCGCAATTTCTTTCGCCATGAAGTGTTTGAAGCCGCCTTTGTCGACCATCGCTGTGTCGATCTGGATCACTTTCATCGCGCGGTTTGCGATGTAGCCGTTGGCGTCGCGGATTTCCACACTGTCGCGGGTGATTATCGCCCGGTCACCTTCATCGAGGTAGGTAATCTTGTCAATCATCGGCGCCAATGCAATGGCGTCAGAGCCGACGAACATCTCCCCCGCGCCATGTCCGATGGCGAGGGGGGAGCCTTTGCGTGCCGCAATAAGCAAATCGTCGTGTCCGTCGAAGAGGAAACAAAGCGCATACGCCCCTTCCAGTCGTGCGATAGTTTGTTCGGCTGCATCACGAGGGGCAAGGCCCTCATCAATGTAGTATTGCGTCAGCAGGGCGATGGTTTCCGTGTCCGTATCGGTCGTGTAGGCAATGCCTTTCTCAGCCAGAAATCCCCGCAGTTCTTTGAAGTTTTCAATAATCCCGTTGTGCACGACAGCCACGCCGCCTGCGCGATGCGGATGGGCGTTGTCGACGGAGGGGGCACCGTGCGTCGCCCAGCGTGTGTGGCCGATGCCAGCCTTTCCAGGCAGCGGGTTGTGCACCAAGACGTCGGAGAGATTGACAAGCTTGCCAACGGCACGGCGACGGTCGAGTTTCAGCTCGTTAATCGTTGCGATCCCAGCGCTGTCGTATCCGCGATATTCAAGCCGCTTCAGCGCATCCACAAGTATGGGTGAGGCTTCGTGGTTGCTCAAGACACCTATAATTCCGCACATTTCAGGCTCCTTTTGCCTGTTTTTCCTTGTTGGACTTTAACTTTTCAAACATTCGGCGGGCGAGCCCCGGTTTGTTTTCCTGCCGCGCCCGCGCCACGGCAAGATCGCCGTCTGGCACGTTGCGTGTGATAACTGAACCGCTGGCGGTCATGGCTTCAGCGCCGACCGACACTGGCGCGACCAACATTGTGTTGGACCCGATAAAGGCATCAGCGCCCACGATTGTTTTGTGTTTAAACACACCATCGTAGTTGCAGGTGATCGTGCCCGCGCCGATGTTGGTACGTTCCCCAATGCTCGCATCCCCGATGTAGGACAGGTGGTTGACCTTTGCCCCTTCGGCCAAAACGGCATTCTTCATTTCCACAAAGTTGCCGACCTTGGCACCTTCCTGCACTTCCGCCCCAGGGCGGAGGCGGGCATAGGGCCCCACAACCGCATCCCGTGCGACATGGCACCCTTCCAAGTGGGAAAACGCGCGGATTGTGGCCCCGTTTTCAACCGTTACGCCATTTCCAAACACGACATTGGGCTCGATCAGGGCGTCGCGGCCAACGAACGTATCATGGGCAAAATAAACCGTGTCAGGAGCCGCCATCGCGATGCCATCTTCTAGCGCCGTCCTCCGCGCTTTCGACTGAAACGCCGCTTCTGCCTGTGCCAGTTCCGCACGGCTGTTGATGCCCAGCGTCTCAGCTTCATCACAGCGAACAACCTCCGCCGACAACTCGCGGTCACGCGCAATCGCCACGATGTCTGTTAGATAGTATTCTCCGGCCGCGTTGTCGTTCGTCACATCATCGACCAGGTCGAATAGCGTCTGCGCGTCAGCCGCGACAACGCCACTGTTGCAAAGCGTGATTGCCCGTTCAGCGTCGGTGGCGTCCTTGATTTCCACAATCCGCTCCAAAGCATTGCCAGTCGTGACCAACCGCCCATAGCGGCCTGGATCAGAGGCTTCGAACCCCAGCACAATCACATCAGCCGTGGCGCGGCGGGCTTTCATGGCGTCCAGCGTTTCAGTAGAGATAAAGGGCGTATCCCCGTAGACTACGAATGCAGTACCTTCGAACCCATTCAGAGCGTCGCGTGCCTGTGCGACGGCATGAGCGGTGCCCAGTTGCTCCTCTTGCACTACCACTGATACGGTGTCGTCCCAAGCCAGCGCAGCATTTTCAACCAATTCCGCCCCGTGACCTGCGACAACGACGGTCTTTTCAGGCGACAAAGAGGCGCCTGATTTCATTGCATGCACCAAGAGCGGCGCCCCCGCAATCGGGTGCAGCACTTTCGGCAGGTCTGAATTCATGCGGGTGCCTTTGCCCGCAGCCAAAATAATAAGGGCTGTCGCCATTAACGATGAAACCTTTGTCTTTTTTTGGGTTTTACCTGATTAGCCCCTATTCTCAAGCCTTGCGGGCTTCACTTCCAATTACGTTTCGTTACAGAAGAGTTAAGCACAGAGGACAACATGCGCACGGTAGTTTTTGACCTTGATGGCACGCTCGCGGATACCAGCGGGGACTTGATCGCGGCGGCAAACCACTGCTTTCGGGAGCTTGGGCTTGGCGATTTGCTCGATCCTGCACGGGATGCGGCAACGGCATTGCGTGGCGGTCGCGCGATGCTCGACCTCGGCTTTGATCGGGTCGACGGTTTTGGGAAGGCAGAGGTTGACCGCCAATATCCCATCCTTTTGGCGGCATATGCCGAACAGCTCGACACCCACACCTACCTCTACGACGGCGCCATGGAGGCGGTTGATGTGCTCAAACGTGCAGGTGATGCTGTTGCGATCTGCACCAACAAACCCTTCGCTTTGGCGGAGGACTTGATTACCCGCCTCGGCGTCCGCCACATGTTCGATGCGCTCCTTGGAGCGGACAGTCTGCCGGTCCGCAAACCTGACCCGAAGCACCTGATTGAAACCGCATTGCAAGCAGGTGGTGATCCATCCCGCATGTTGCTGGTGGGCGATACCAAGACAGACAGGGAAACCGCCGCCAATGCAGGTGTGCCGTCCGTACTTGTGACCTTTGGCCCCGGGGGTGGGGATATGGCGGCTTTGGCCCCGGAAGCGCTGCTGGAATCCTATGCCGATCTGCCCGCCATCGTGGACCAACTGCTTCCTTAATCATACTTACGGCCTTCGGCGCACCCTAACGCCCTCATCAATATTTGTGAAAGTGCGTTTGTGCCCATTGACCAAAGCGGTCTCTGACGGTCAGGGTTTTTGTATGGAAGAGCGTTTCACAGGCAGTTTTACACAACAAGAGCCGATCCCGCAGGCGGGGATCGACGCGGCCTTGGCTGTGATGCAGCACGGAAGGCTGCATCGCTATAATGTAGCTGAGGGAGAAATCGTCGAAACCGCGCTTTTGGAGGAAGAGTTTGCTGCCGCGACAGGGGCGAAATATTGCCTCGCGGTCGCATCCGGCGGCTATGCTATGGCCACAGCCCTGCGTGCGCTGGGCGTGACTGCAGGCGACAGGGTTCTGACCAACGCCTTCACCTTGGCCCCAGTGCCTGGCGCGATTGCCAGCGTTGGGGCGACGCCGATCTTCGTTGGTGTTACCGAAGACCTCACAATTGACTTGGATGACTTAGCTGCGAAAGCGGATCAGGCTGATGTACTGATGCTGAGCCACATGCGCGGGCATCTGGCCGATATGGATGCGCTGACGCGCATTTGTGACGAGGCGGGCGTGATCGTAATTGAAGACTGCGCACATACAATGGGCGCGGCATGGAGCGGCGTGCCATCTGGGCGGTCCGGCAAAATCGGCTGTTTTTCAACACAGACTTACAAACACATCAATTCGGGGGAAGGGGGTTTTCTCATCACCGACGATGCGGAGGTCATGGCCCGCGCCATCATGCTGTCTGGGAGCTATATGCTCTTCGATCGGCACCGCGCGGCACCGCCGCCAGAGGCATTTGCTGCGATAAAATACGAGACGCCGAACATCTCAGGTCGAATGGACAACCTCAGGGCCGCGATCCTGCGGCCTCAATTACAAGACTTGCCAAAACAAGCCGCCCGCTGGAACGAACGCTACCGCGTTTTGGAAAGGGAATTGTCGGATGTAACCGCCCTGTCCTTGCCAACACGGCCTGAGAAGGAGGCATTCGTCGCGTCCTCATTCCAATTTCTCTTGCTCGATTGGGACGCAAGCGCGGTTCAAGAGGTGCTGTACCGCTGCGCCCGTCGGGGCGTTGAGCTTAAGTGGTTCGGCGGGGCGGAGCCTGTTGGCTTCACCTCCCGCTATGACAGTTGGCGATATACTACTTCAACGCCTTTGCCTAAGACTGATCGCATCTTGGCGGGCATCATCGATATGCGCCTGCCACTCACATTCTCCCTTGAAGACTGTGCGCTGATCGGTCGGATTATTCGGCAAGAGGTGAGCACGGTATTTCAATCCAAGGGCGCGGCGGCTGAGTAGAGTTGTCAGACTGACAATCTGCGCCATCTGCTTTATTATCCGCAGACCTTGATAAGTTATGCCGCCATGCCGCCGAAGCTCTATTATCTTCCTGTTGTCCTTGCGATTGTCCTCACCGGAGTTGTGGGCTTTCAACTGGGCCGCGCCGCGCCCCCGTCCGAGGGGGATGTGATTGAACGCTGGGCGGCAGAATATGTCGCGTGGGCCGGTGCTGACGCGAAAGCAACCGATTGCTTTGCCATGCCGGGTGGTGGTGAGGTTTGGATAGTCATCACCTGCGTGCCGAAAGCACCGCAGCAAACCATCACCTATGCGGTCATGCGCGATGGTAACCTTGCGCAGCCCGGCAAAATGTCCATTAAAAGTGATGCATAAACCGCTGACGCGACGTTGGGGTGGGCAGGGGCGTTTGTGCCTGACAGTCTATCTCTAAAGCAAAGACATACGGGATGACGAGGTGGCACATATCCGCACAGACATTGATGCTTTGGGCGTCGCCACACTGACGCTCTCCCGACCCGAAAAGCATAACGCGCTGTCGGTTGAGATGATGGACGCGCTGTCCGCTGCTTTTTCCGATTTGGCAGCAAACGCAAATGTTCGCGTGGTCGTTCTCGCAGCGGAGGGGGAGACCTTTTGCGCAGGTGGCGATCTGCGCTGGATACAGCAGCTTGCCGCTTCGGGGCCAGAGGTTCGCATGGCCCATGCCTTGCGATTGGCGCAGATGCTGCGGGACATCAACACGCTGCCAAAGCCGTTGATCGTGCGCTGTCACGGTAATGCGTTTGGGGCAGGGGCGGCGCTTTTGTCTGTCTGTGACCTTGTTGTGGCCAGCGACACTGCGAAGTTTGGCCTGACCGAAACCCGCCTTGGCATGGTGCCCGCAACCCTCGCGCCGTTCGTCGTCGCCCGCATGGGGGAGGCGAACGCCCGCCGCGTGCTCATGTCTTCGAAGGTCTTTGATGCGGCGGAGGCAGTAGCGCTCAACCTCATCTCCAAAACGGTCCGATCTGATGAGCTGGACGCTGCGATCGAGGCGGAAGTCCGCCCCTACCTCGCCTGTGCCCCATCTGCGGTGACGGCCGCGAAAACGCTCCTCCGCTCACTGGGCCCTACAATCGATGATGAAGTAATCAGACAGAGCGCCCAAAGCTTCGTCGACCAATGTGAAACCGATGAAGCGCAGGAGGGGCTCGCCGCCTTCTTTGACAAACGCAAAGCGCGCTGGGTGCCTTAGTCAGCTGCCCCTTTGAAGGTCGCCTAGGGAGTGGAATCTGACACGATCAACTCTGGCCCGTGCGGTCGTATCTGGGTGCAGCACATCTGACCAAACCGCAATGCTCGGGTCAGCCGCCCAAAGGTTTACAAACAGATGCCCCGGCACACTCGTGATCGGGCCGTCCTTGGCCAATGTTGATACACCGGTTTGCTGTTGATGAACCACGTCAGGGCATACGGCTCTTAAATAAACTCATAATCATCAACGCAGCCCGCCGCATCAAAGCCCAGCGGGATGAAGTAATTGGTCAAGCTGCCACCGACAAACCACGCGACGTGCAGCTTCGTTGTGTCCTTGCCCAAAATTTCAATGCTGATCTCATCATGGCGCGTGCCGTAATGCGGGCCGGTGTAGGTGAAAAGCCCTGTCACCACGCCTGGCCCGTCGGCCGCAATCATCCGCGTCTCATAATAGCCGTACTGAAACTGCGCTTTCGTGCGAATCGAACCCCCAGCAAAGCGGTTCAGGACGTTATGCGGCGCTAAGGCAGGCGTCATCTCATCCTCAGTCGCCACCTGAGACCTGCGCCAATCGGTGTCAAACGCAGGATGGAAGAAATCATACTCTGCCACATGCCACCGTGTTTGGACGAGGTTTTGGTAAGTTTCATCAAATCCCTGCTCCATCGCATCCCCAGCAAAGCATGAAAGAAACAACCCCAATTCGCGCACGCAACCAACTCCTGCGTTAACCATTTGTTAACTAATTAACCGGTCGCAAATCATCATTAATTTTCGCAAAAAGTGGTTAACGCGGTGGTGCGAGAGGCGGCAAGTGAAAGACTTCACAAACTTTCATATGGAGCGGCATGTCCCGTTGACCCTCTGACCCCCCAAGGATAGACAGGGCGCAGCCAAGCAGACTGTGTTTTTTGCATTGCCAGGGAAAGGACCATCTTTTGCAAGAGATGCTCAACGAATATCTCCCCATCATGATCTTTCTTGGGCTCGCAATTGCCCTTGGTCTGATCCTGATCGCAGCGGCGGCGATCGTGGCCGTCAGAAACCCCGATCCTGAAAAGGTTTCCGCCTACGAATGTGGTTTTGACGCTTTCGATGACGCGCGGATGAAGTTCGACGTGCGGTTCTACCTCGTTTCGATCCTGTTCATCATCTTTGACCTTGAGGTCGCCTTCCTGTTCCCGTGGGCCGTGGCGTTCCAAGACATCTCCATGGTCGGCTTTTGGTCGATGATGGTGTTCTTGGCGGTGCTTACCATCGGGTTCGCCTATGAATGGAAGAAAGGGGCTCTGGAATGGGAGTGATGACAGGCACACAAGTCGGCGCAGACAAAGAAGCCGCCACCAGCGCGTTGAATGCAGAGCTGCAGGATAAAGGTTTCCTCGTCACCTCCACCGCTGACATCATCAACTGGGCGCGGACCGGCTCCCTGCACTGGATGACGTTCGGTCTGGCCTGTTGCGCGGTTGAAATGATGCATACTTCCATGCCGCGCTACGATCTGGAGCGGTTCGGCACGGCGCCGCGTGCCTCCCCCCGTCAGTCTGACCTGATGATCGTGGCGGGTACGTTGACCAACAAAATGGCCCCAGCCTTGCGCAAGGTTTATGACCAGATGCCAGAGCCGCGCTATGTGATCTCCATGGGGTCTTGCGCCAACGGGGGCGGGTATTACCACTATTCTTACAGCGTTGTGCGTGGCTGCGACCGCATCGTGCCGGTTGACGTCTATGTACCAGGCTGCCCACCAACGGCAGAGGCGCTGCTTTACGGCATCCTGCAACTACAACGCAAAATTCGCCGCACAGGGACGATCATCCGATGAGTGAAGCCCTTGAACAACTTGGCCAACACCTTGAACTCAAGCGTAAGGATTGCGTGGTGTCTTGGGAATTGTCGCATAATGAGTTGAACGTTACCGTCGCGCTTGCCAATTTGGTGAGCTTCGTGAAGTTTCTACGCAACGATGCCGATTGCCAGTTCTCAACGTTGGTGGACATCACGGCGGTTGATTTCCCAAGCCGCACCAAGCGGTTTGATGTGGTTTATCACTTCCTCAGTATGTACCAGAACCAGCGCATTCGATTGCGCGTTGAGGTGCGTGAAGAGGATATGGTCCCCTCTATCATTTCCGTTCACCCCTCCGCAAACTGGTTTGAACGGGAAGTCTTCGACATGTTCGGCATCCTGTTCTCTGGCCATCCAGATTTGCGCCGCATCCTGACCGACTACGGCTTCCGCGGATATCCGCTGCGCAAAGATTTCCCCACGACAGGTTACACCGAAGTGCGCTATGATGAAGTGCAAAAGCGGGTCGTATATGAGCCGGTTTCACTGGTTCAGGAATACCGCCAGTTTGATTTCATGAGCCCTTGGGAGGGGGCCGAATATATCATGCCGGGCGATGAGAAGGCTGAGGAGAAGGCATCATGATGGACGGTGATATCCGCACCAATACCTATGATGACGGCTCCATGGACGCTATGACAGGCGAACAGAAGATCCGCAACTTCAACATCAATTTCGGCCCGCAACATCCTGCGGCGCATGGTGTTTTGCGTCTGGTTCTTGAACTCGACGGTGAGATCGTTGAACGCTGCGACCCGCATATCGGCCTGCTGCACCGTGGCACCGAAAAGCTGATGGAAAGCCGCACCTACCTGCAAAACCTGCCGTATTTTGACCGCCTCGACTACGTGGCGCCGATGAATCAGGAACATGCGTGGTGTCTGGCGATTGAGAAGCTGACGAAGACGGAAGTTCCGCGCCGCGCCTCCCTGATCCGCGTGCTCTATTCCGAAATTGGCCGAGTGCTGAACCACCTTTTAAACGTTACAACCCAAGCGATGGACGTCGGTGCGATGACCCCGCTCGCTTGGGGTTTCGAAGAGCGTGAGCAGTTGATGGTCTTTTACGAACGCGCCTGTGGGGCCCGCCTCCACGCGGCGTACTTCAGGCCTGGTGGTGTTCATCAAGATCTGCCAACCCAGTTGATCGAAGACATCGACGCTTGGGCCGTAAAGTTTCCAAAGGTTCTGGACGACATCGCCAGCCTTCTGAACGAAAACCGCATCTTCAAACAGCGCAATGCTGACATTGGCGTCATCACCGAAGAGGATATCCAGAACTGGGGCTTCTCCGGCGTCATGGTGCGCGGGTCCGGCTTTGCATGGGATCTACGTCGTGCGCAGCCCTATGAATGCTACGACGAGTTTGAGTTCCAAGTCCCCGTCGGCAAAAACGGCGACTGCTATGATCGCTATCTCTGTCGCATGGAAGAGATGCGCCAATCCACCTCCATCATCCGTCAGGCCTGCGAAAAGCTGTTCCATGAAAAGGGTGATGTGATGGCACGGGGCAAGATGACGCCGCCTACTCGGGGCGACATGAAAACCTCGATGGAAGCGCTTATTCACCACTTCAAGCTTTACACAGAAGGGTTTCACGTGCCTGCAGGTGAGGTTTATGCCGCTGTGGAAGCACCAAAAGGTGAGTTTGGAGTCTACCTCGTGGCGGATGGCAGCAACAAACCTTATCGCGCCAAGCTGCGCGCGCCGGGGTATTTGCACCTGCAAGCAATGGATCATGTGACCACTGGTCACCAACTGGCAGACGTCGCCGCCATCATCGGCACAATGGACGTTGTATTTGGGGAGATCGACAGATGACACGTATCACACTTATTTCCGCGATTGCGCTTTTGTCGGCTTGTTCCGGCGGGATCGAACTGCCTGATTTGCGCGCCAGCGGCGGCGCGGCCTCCGTGCCTGAACCGATGGAGACAGCAGCACCTGTGCTGACCGCGAAAGAGCGTTTGGTCGCAGCGGTTGAAGGGCAGGGATGTGTGATTGATGCGACGACGATCAATGCGGTTTTGGCGAACGCCAGCTTAAGCAGCGCCGACCTTGCGGCTGCTGCGGGTGAGCTTGAGGCCGAGGGCCGCGCCATTGGCAACCAAGCCAACGGATCCATCCGCATCATCTCCGCCGGTTGTCCGGCTGTCTAAATCTAAGTCGTGGCGCTGGTACGGATCATAGGTTTCGCGGCCGCAGTCGTTCTGTTGGGCTATGGCGTTTGGTTCGAAGCGAACCCAGACGCTGCATTGTCTGTGACCTACCACAGTTATGAAACGCTGCCCGCTGTCATGGGCGGGCGATATTTCTTCTTTGGTGCCATGCTCATTGCGGCCATCATCTACGCAGACACAAAAGTGCTGGCCGTGCTTCTCGCGGGCTTTGGTGGGCTCGGGCTCTTTGACGCTGTTCTTTACATGTCGACAACGCCGCTGCCGCATCTGGCGGTGGGCGTGCTTACACTGGCTGCAAGCCTCTACTTTTTCCAACAACGAAAGACTGCATGCTAATGCTTCGCCGTTTGTATCACGACCAACCTGACACCTTTGCGTTCACACCTGCCAACAAAGCTTGGGCAGAAGGTCAGATCACAAAATATCCTGAGGGGCGGCAAGCCTCTGCCGTGATCCCGCTTTTGTGGCGCGCGCAGGAACAAGAAGGCTGGCTAACACGCCCCGCGATTGAGCATGTGGCGGAGATGTTGGACATGGCTTACATCCGCGTGCTCGAAGTGGCGTCGTTCTACTTCATGTTTCAGTTGCAGCCCGTCGGCTCCGTCGCGCATATCCAGATTTGCGGCACACTGTCTTGCATGATTTGCGGGGCACAGAATTTGGTCGCGGTCTGCAAAGAAAAGATCGCCGCGAAACCCCATGAGGTGTCCGCCGATGGCAAGTTCAGCTGGGAAGAGGTTGAATGCTTGGGCTCTTGCGCCAATGCGCCAATGGCCCAGATCGGCAAAGACTATTACGAAGATCTGACTGCCGAAAAGCTGGGTGAGTTGATCGATGAAATGGCCGCTGGGCGCGTGCCGACTCCAGGTCCGCAAAATGGCCGCTACGCCGCAGAGCCGCTGAAGGGGCTGACATCACTGACGGAATACGACAGCGGCAAAACGCAATATAACGCGAGCGTACAGCTGGCGACGGATATTGGCGACACACTCAAGCGTATCGATGGGACCGAAGTTCCGATCATCACGCCTTGGCTTGGCACACCAAAGACCTCATCCAAGAAATCAGCGCCAAAGAAATCTGCATCAAAGCCAGCCGCCAAATCCAAAGGCCCTGCGAAACCTCGCACGATGAACGCCCCGCGCAAATCGGGTGCGGATGATCTCAAGATGATCAGCGGCGTCGGGCCAAAGCTTGAAGTCATCTTGAATGAGCTGGGCTTCTGGCACTTTGATCAGATTGCCAAATGGACCAAGGCCGAAGTGTCTTGGGTCGATGACCGCTTGAAGTTCAAAGGCCGGATTGAGCGTGACAAGTGGATCGCACAGGCTAAAAAATTGGCAAAGTAATTGTCTACCGCTCCACAGTTGCGCGTGGATCGACTTTTCCCCTCCAATTTCCATATAAGTGTGCCATACGCTACGCTATAGAATGGCGGAGTGGATGAAGCGTGCCGAAGAGCGCGCCTGCTGCATAACTTAGAGGGTTTGGAGACTGCCAACCCTGAGGAGACTGAAAAAATGAAAGATACTGCGCCTAAGAGCACGGGTATTTTGGCTGCTGCAGCCCTGTTTGGCATCGTTGCCGCAGGCGTTGCTTGGGTCATGTATGAATTTTCTATGAGCGGCGGCTTCATTGTTGGCCTAATCGTTGCGCTGATTGTTGCTTTGCTATTGTGGCTTGGCTGGCGTGAGCCACAGGCTGGTCCGCAAGGTGCCCGCGACTTGAACCCTGGCGCGCCTGGCGCTGGCAAAGCTGAAGAAGCCAACGCCTCTGCACCATCCGCATCTGCGGCAACCTCATCCGCATCCGTGGCCACTGCAACTGCTGCATCGGCTGCTGCTGCAGCACCAGGTGCTGCGCCTAAATCGAAAGCAGCCGCCAAGCCGAAAGCAGAAGCCAAGCCAAAGCGCGCCCGCGTTGCTGCCGACGGCAAGCCTGAGATGCTCAATAAAGCCCGCGCTGGTGGTGCCGATGATCTCAAGCAGATCAAAGGCGTCGGTCCAAAGCTTGAAAAGATGCTGAACACAATGGGCGTCTATCACTTTGACCAAGTTGCCGGCTGGCGGGCGAAAGAAGTCAAATGGGTTGATGAAAACCTTGAAGGCTTCAAAGGCCGTGTATCCCGCGATGAGTGGGTCAAACAGGCCAAGGTTCTAGCCAAAGGCGGCACCACTGAATTTTCAAAGAAAGCAAAGAAGGGCGGCGTTTACTAGGACGCAGACTTCAGGCATTTTAGGCCCTGCCCGCAGCACCGCGGGCAGGGTTTTTTTGTTGAGGGACACATGGCCGATAACCACACGCCACAAACCCAACGCGAAGGGCGCACGATTGCGATCACCATCGCGATTGCGGGCCTTCTCAGTATCCTCGCACCCGACATCGTAACAACGCTTGGGCTGGAGCCGCGATATGAAATTCTGCTCTATCTGATTTCTTTGGCTGCGTTCTTTTGGGCACTGGTGGTGACGTGGAAGCTGTGGCAAAAGACACGAAGCAAATGATGACCCTCGTAGCCAAAAGGGAACGCTGACCGATGCTTAAGGATCAGGACCGCATTTTTACCAACCTTTACGGAATGCACGACCGGACACTGAAAGGTGCCAAGGCGCGTGGCCATTGGGATGGCACAGCTGGCCTTATCAAAAAGGGCCGTGAGTGGATCATTGAAGAGATGAAAGCCTCCGGCCTGCGGGGTCGCGGCGGTGCGGGCTTCCCGACGGGCTTGAAGTGGTCCTTCATGCCGAAGGAAAGCGATGGCCGCCCGTCCTATCTGGTTGTGAACGCTGACGAATCTGAGCCTGGCACCTGCAAAGACCGTGAGATCATGCGCCATGATCCACACACGCTGATCGAAGGCTGTTTGATTGCGTCTTTCGCGATGAACGCGAACGCCTGCTACATCTACATCCGCGGCGAATACATTCGCGAAAAAGAAGCGCTGCAAGCCGCGATTGACGAGGCTTATGAAGCGGGTCTGGTTGGCAAAAACGCCGCTAAATCCGGCTGGGATTTTGACATCTACTTGCACCACGGTGCGGGCGCATACATCTGCGGTGAAGAAACCGCGCTCCTCGAAAGTCTTGAGGGCAAAAAGGGTATGCCGCGGATGAAGCCACCGTTCCCAGCGGGCGCGGGTCTTTATGGGTGTCCGACCACAGTGAACAACGTTGAGTCCATTGCTGTCGTGCCCACGATCCTGCGCCGTGGCGCAAGCTGGTTCGCGGGTATGGGCCGCCAGAACAACGCAGGCACAAAGCTTTTTGCGATTTCGGGTCATGTGAACAACCCCTGCGTGGTTGAAGAAGAAATGTCGATCACGTTTGAAGAGCTGATCGAAAAGCACTGTGGCGGAATTCGCGGCGGTTGGGACAACTTGAAAGCAGTCATTCCTGGTGGCTCCTCTGTGCCATGTGTGCGCGGCGAGCGCATGAAAGACGCGATCATGGATTTCGACTACCTGCGTGGGGAACTCGGCTCTGGCCTTGGGACAGCGGCGGTGATCGTCATGGACAACTCCGTCGACATCATCAAAGCGATCTGGCGCCTGTCGAAGTTCTACAAACACGAAAGCTGCGGCCAGTGTACACCGTGCCGTGAAGGCACCGGCTGGATGATGCGCGTGATGGACCGTCTGGTGAAAGGCGAGGCTGAGGTTGAAGAGATCGACATGCTCTTTGACGTCACCAAGCAGGTTGAAGGCCACACGATTTGTGCGCTTGGCGATGCGGCGGCATGGCCGATCCAAGGTCTCATCAGAAACTACCGTGATGAGATCGAGGACCGCATCAAACACAAACGCTTGGTTGCGGCGGAATAATAAAGCGGGGCGGGCTCGCGATTGCCGTCAGCCTAGACTTGTTGGCCTGCGCCGATGGCGTCTGTCAACGGAGTGGCGGCGAAAAAAATGCTAGCGGAGTCACTTCCAGTTTACGGTGCAAAACTGCGACTGGCGCGTCAGATTCCTTTGTCGTGCGAACGGTATGAGTTCAATGACCAGATGCGACTGGCGCTGAGTGCGGCCCGTTCCAATAGGGCGGACGACCGTTTGCAAGTGATCCGCCAAGCCAGCGGCCTTGATCTCGCCTCTGATGTCAAAACTCAGTCGTTCCAAGCCAGAGGCTGGGTTGAGGTTGGTGTTGACAACATTTGCGCTGCGGGCGACCGCGAAGTGGCGGAGCAGACAGGGATCAGTGCGCTTTTGGTGGCACGCTGATGCGACCCTTCTGGGACGGATTTCTTAGCGTTCTAGCGGGACCCTTCACACTTACTGTTTGTGGCATTGCCGCGGGGTTCACTTTCCGCGCCATTCAAGACGGCATCGCCCCCACATGGGTTTACGCACCGCTCGAAGGACTAGAGGTCATTTGCGTAATCTTGACCTATGCATTCATCACCAATGGCTTCCGTGGCGTGGCCCCGTCCAGATCAAGACGCAGATAGATGAACCTCGCTGAGCTCAACATCGGTCGGCTTGTCGCCCCAACAGATGACCCCCGTGTGGTAGAGTTCATGAACAACCTTGATAACATCAACGGCTTGGGCAAACGCATGCCCGGATTTGTCTGGATGATGGAAGGGTCGGGGGAACCGGGCACCGGCAACACGGAGACAAAGATTGACGGTGATCCGCAGTTCGTGACCAACCTTACGGTCTGGGAAGACCTTCGTAGTCTCGAAACCTTTGTCTTCAAAACCCTCCACGCCAAATTCATGGACCGCAAAACGGAATGGTTCGAGGTTTTTACCCAGCAGCATTTCGTGATGTGGTGGGTGGAGGAGGGGCACCGACCTTCCTTGGACGAAGCACTCGAACGCTTGGACTACCGCAAGGAACATGGAGACACGCAAGACGCCTTTGGCTGGGATTGGGTTCGCGCGCAGCAGTAAGCGGTCGCACGCGCATCATTTGGGCCTGATATTGAATAACAGCCGCCAAAGCCCAATTTCAGGATCATCGAGTTCAAGAGCCAAAAGGGCCGCATATGAAAAACTGGATGATAGATGTGTTGGTTGGCGCGATCTCCGTCGTGGCGCTTTCTGGCAGTTTGACCGCACAAACCGCACTCAAAGATGTGGAGCGTGTGCGCGAAGGGATCATTGCCACAGGCATGGCCTATGAAATCTCTGAGAAATGCAGAAGCATCAGCCCCCGCTATTTCCGCGCTATTGGTTTCCTCAACAGCTTGAGATCACACGCCCGTAGTCTGGGGTATTCGAATGATGAAATCGATGCCTACATTCATGATTCTGAAGAGAAAAAACGCCTAGAAGGGATCGCGCGCGGACGCCTTTCAGACCTTGGTGTCGAGGCCGGGTCAGAGGCGACCTATTGCGCCGTCGGCGAGGCCGAAATTGCCGCTGGGTCAAACATTGGACGATTGCTGCGATAAGGGCGCATTTTTGCGTCAAAAAATCACTGATCTGACTGGTATCGGTTAGCATGCTGCGTTAGAACCCCGTCAGCACGGTTATGCCCATTTATGGGCACGGCCAGCGAGGGAACAAATAGGCACGCCAATGTCCGATCTGCGCAAAGTCGTCATCGATGGAACCGAGGTTGAAGTTGATGGGGCCATGACCCTCATCCAAGCCTGCGAAGAGGCTGGGATCGAAATCCCAAGGTTCTGTTATCACGAGCGTCTGTCCATCGCGGGCAATTGCCGGATGTGTCTTGTAGAGGTTGTTGGTGGTCCGCCAAAACCCGCCGCATCTTGCGCAATGCAAGTACGCGATCTGCGCCCTGGCCCAGAAGGTCAGTCACCCGTGGTGAAAACCAACTCACCAATGGTCAAAAAGGCCCGTGAAGGTGTGATGGAGTTTTTGCTCATCAACCACCCGCTTGATTGCCCGATCTGCGACCAAGGCGGCGAATGCGACCTGCAGGACCAAGCGATGGCGTATGGCGTCGATTTCTCCCGCTTCCGCGAACCAAAGCGGGCGGTAGATGACCTCGATCTCGGACCGCTCGTCGAAACGCACATGACGCGCTGCATCTCTTGCACCCGCTGCGTCCGCTTTACGACAGAAGTCGCAGGCATCAGCCAGATGGGTCAAACCGGCCGTGGAGAAGATGCTGAGATCACCAGCTATTTGGGCGAAACGCTCGACAGCAACCTGCAAGGCAACATCATCGACCTCTGCCCTGTCGGGGCGCTTGTGTCGAAACCCTACGCCTTCACCGCCCGCCCTTGGGAGCTGACCAAGACGGAGTCGATTGACGTGATGGATGCGTTAGGCTCCAACATCCGTGTGGATACCAAAGGCCGTGAAGTCATGCGTTTCTTGCCGCGCAACCACGACGGTGTGAATGAGGAATGGATTTCCGACAAGACGCGTTTTGTCTGGGATGGTCTCCGCCGCCAGCGTTTGGACACACCTTACATTCGTGAAAACGGTAAGCTGCGCAAAGCGAGCTGGCCGGAAGCCCTGTCTGCCGCTGCAAATGCGATGAAGGGCAAGAAGGTTGCAGGATTGGTGGGCGATCTCGCTTCAACCGAAGCGGCGTTCAGTCTCAAGCAGTTGATCGAAGGCATGGGCGGCAACGTGGAATGCCGCACGGACGGGGCCAAGCTGCCATCGGGCAACCGTTCTGGCTATGTTGGCAACGCCACGATTGAAGAGATCGAAGATGCCGAGATGATCCTGCTCGTCGGTACAAACCCACGGGAAGAGGCGCCTGTTCTGAATGCGCGTATCCGTAAGGCATGGCTCAAAGGGGCGCGTGTTGCTCGGATCGGGCCGCAGACGGATCTAACGTATGACGTGATCGAGCTTGGCGCTGACCGCGCAGCTTTGGATGCCATCGCCAAGATGGATCATTCCGACCAAGAAGGCGTGCGCGGTGTCATGATCATCGGGCAGGGCGCGTTGAGCGAGGCCGATGGTGAGGCGGTTCTCGGCACCGCCATGACAATGGCCGAAGCTGGCTTCTCGAAATTCATGATATTGCACACGGCCGCCGGTCGCGTCGGCGCGATGGATGTCGATGCTACGACCGAAGGCGGTATGAAAGCTGCGACTGAGGGTGCAGATGTGATCTTCAACCTCGGCGCGGATGAGGTTGACATCGAAGCTGGTCCAACGGTCATCTACCAAGGTAGCCACGGCGACCGTGGGGCGCACCGTGCGGACATCATTTTGCCTGCGGCTGCATACACTGAAGAAAACGCGCTGTTCGTGAACACCGAAGGTCGCCCACAGCTTGCCATGCGCGCAGGGTTCGCGCCGGGTGAGGCGAAGGAAAACTGGGCGATCTTGCGGGCTTTGTCTGCTGAGCTAGACGAGACGCTGCCGTGGGACAGCCTTGCCAGCCTGCGCCTAGCGCTCGTTGCAGCGCATCCGCATCTGGCGAACGTCGATGAAGTGGCAGGGAACGCATGGCAGCCGCTCAAGCCCAAGAAGATGGGCAAGGCGGACTTCCGTTATGCGGTGAGCGATTTCTACCTCACCAACCCCATCGCGCGGGCGTCCCAGTTGATGGGTGAGCTTGCCGCAAACGCAAAAGCGCGGGCGAATGCCTCGATGGCGGCTGAATAGTGATGCTCACGGCGATATTGCCAGCTATGGCCCTCGCTGCGTGGAGCACGAGCGAGCCTCAGGTGACGAAAGCGGCGTCATCCCCGTCTTATGAAGGGATTAAAACGCGGCTGCTCGACGGTGATCTCGTCGATTTCCGCGTGGCCGTATCGGGCGATGCGATAACTGCAGATGCGTCGGACTACGCTGAATGCGCCGCCGCGCAATACACGCTCATTCGCGGCTACCTGTTTGCCCTCCACCTCCGCACCTCGGTTGAGGAAGACGCAGGTCTGCTGACTACAGATGCAGTCTATACAATTTCGCCAGACTTGCCGCGCGGGACGCGGACGATTGACGCCGAAGTGACCGTGGCGGCCTGCGGGCAATCCGGTATTCCAACGGTGTAGGGGACTTATATGATTGAATTCTTCACCGAAACGAACCTTGGCATAGTGCTGGTCATCTTGGGCCAGTGTCTGCTGGTTCTGATCCCACTGCTGCTGGCGCTGGCCTTCCTGATGTACGCCGACCGCAAGGTCTGGGCGGCGGTTCAGATCCGCAAAGGTCCAAACGTGGTGGGGGCCTTCGGGTTGCTGCAATCTTTTGCCGACTTTCTGAAATACATCGTCAAAGAAATCGTTGTGCCAGCGGGGGCCGACAAAGCGGTCTTCTTCCTTGCGCCGTTGATTTCCTTTGTCCTCGCCGTCGTCGCTTGGGCCGTTATCCCCTTCAATGACGGCTGGGTTTTGTCTGACATCAACGTCGCCATCCTCTTCGTCTTCGCGGTCAGCTCGCTTGAAGTTTATGGCGTGATTATGGGCGGTTGGGCGTCGAACTCAAAGTATCCGTTCCTCGGATCGCTTCGGTCTGCCGCGCAGATGATATCTTATGAGGTTTCGCTCGGCCTCATCATCATTGGTGTCATCATCTCAACCGGGTCGATGAACTTCGGTGCGGTTGTTGCGGCGCAAGACACGGGCGCGGGGATCTTCGGCTGGTATTGGGTTGCGCATTTCCCGATGCTCTTCCTGTTCTTCGTAAGTGCCCTGGCCGAGACAAACCGTCCACCGTTCGACCTGCCAGAAGCGGAATCCGAACTGGTCGCAGGCTATCAGGTGGAATACTCCTCCACGCCGTTCCTGCTCTTCATGATCGGGGAGCTAATGGCGGTGGTGCTGATGTGCGCGCTTGTTTCGCTCCTCTTCTTGGGTGGCTGGCTGTCGCCAGTGCCGTTCTTACCGGATGGCGTTTTCTGGATGGTCCTCAAGATGGCCGCGTGTTTCTTCATGTTCGCGATGGTGAAGGCGATCACGCCACGCTACCGCTACGACCAGTTGATGCGCATTGGCTGGAAAGTCTTCCTGCCGCTGTCGCTCGCTTGGGTCGTGATCGTGTCATTCTTGGCAAAGTACGAAGTAGCAGGTTCCATGTGGGCCCGCTGGACGATGGGAGGCTGATATGGACTACACACGCGCCACCAAATACTTCCTGCTGATGGACTTCTGGAAGGCGTTCGGCCTGACGATGAAGTACTTCTTCGGGCCGAAAGCCACAGTGAACTATCCGCATGAAAAGGGGCCCTTATCCCCGCGCTTCCGCGGTGAACACGCCCTGCGTCGGTATCCCAACGGGGAAGAGCGGTGCATCGCCTGCAAACTTTGCGAAGCGGTTTGTCCTGCTCAGGCTATCACAATCGACGCCGAACCGCGCGACGACGGTTCCCGCCGGACCACACGATATGACATTGACATGACGAAATGCATCTACTGTGGGTTTTGCCAAGAGGCCTGCCCTGTGGACGCCATCGTCGAAGGTCCGAACTTCGAATTCTCAACTGAGACGCGGGAAGAGCTGTTCTACGACAAGGAAAAGCTTCTCTCCAACGGTGACCGCTGGGAAGCCGAAATCGCGCGTAACCTCGAAATGGATGCGCCGTACCGATGACCGAAAACCCCTTCGAAACCATGATGAAGATGTCGCAGGACTGGGCCAAGCAAATGGCTCCAGCGCTCGAGACGTTCACGCCGAAAGGTTTCGAAGAGATGTTCCCAACGATGTCGAAAGACATGATGGAACAGTTCATGGGCAAGGGGATCAGCTCCGACGGGCTCGACGCCAAAACCCGCCTGCTGCTGACCCTGCAGGGCCTCACCATGCACGGCGCGCAGGCAGAGGCGCAGATCCGCCTCACCGTCCGCCATCTGGTGGCGGCTGGCGCCACAAAACAAGAAATCGCGGAGACGATCGGCCTTGCTGCCATGTTCGGTGGCGTGCCCGCGATGACCAAGGCGATGGAACTCGCCAACGACGTATTCGACAAGGACACATCTCAATGACAGTGTTTGCCTTCACCTTCTACCTATTCGCGATTGCCACGGTGGGCGGCGGTCTGATGACCGTGATAAGCCGCAATCCAGTGCATTCGGTCCTTTGGCTGATCCTCGCGTTCCTGTCCTCTGCTGGTATCTTCGTCACGCTTGGGGCGGAGTTCGTCGCCATGCTCCTGATCATCGTCTACGTCGGCGCGGTCGCCGTGCTGTTCCTATTCGTGGTCATGATGCTTGATGTGGACTTTGCTGAGCTGAAGGCAGAAATGACCAAATACTTGCCGCTCGGTCTACTGATCGGTGTGGTGATCCTGATGCAAATGGCGCTGGCGTTTGGTGTCTGGGGCTTTGCCGACGGGGCAAAGGGCAATATCGCCGCCCCCACAGGTGATGCGCAAAACACCGCCGCGCTTGGCCTGCTGATCTACGACAAATACATCATTCTCTTCCAACTCGCAGGTCTGATCCTGCTGGTCGCCATGATCGGGGCCATCGTCCTGACCCTGCGCCACCGCGTGGACATCAAGCGCCAGAACGTCGTCGCCCAAATGCACCGCGATCCGGCGACAGCGATGGAGCTGAAAGACGTCAAACCGGGGCAGGGGCTTTAAGATGATCGGACTTGAGCATTATCTGACAGTGGCCGCAGCGCTTTTTGTCATTGGCATCTTCGGGCTGTTTTTGAACCGGAAGAACGTGATCATCCTGTTGATGAGCATCGAACTGATGCTCCTCGCGGTGAACATCAACTTCGTGGCCTTCTCCAGCTATCTGGGCGATCTCGTAGGCCAAGTCTTCACGCTCTTCGTGCTGACCGTCGCCGCCGCCGAGGCCGCCATCGGCCTCGCCATCCTTGTGTGTTTCTTCCGCAACCGTGGAACCATCGACGTTGAAGACGTCAACGTGATGAAGGGCTAAGACCATGGAAACCATCATCCTTTTTGTACCCCTCGTCGGAGCCCTGCTTTGCGGCTTTGGCTGGAAATTCATCGGGGAAACGGCGGCGCAGTGGGTGGCGACATCGCTCCTGTTCCTGTCTGCGTTGCTCTCATGGGTCGTGTTCTTAGGCTTTGACGGCGTCACAGAGAATATACAGATCCTGCGCTGGATTGAATCCGGCACATTGAGCACCGATTGGGCGATCCGGATGGATCGTTTGACGGCGATCATGTTGATTGTGATCACCACCGTCTCCGCGTTCGTGCACCTGTATTCCTTTGGCTATATGGCGCATGACGACCATTTCGCGGAAGGCGTCAGCTATCGCCCTCGCTTCTTTGCGTATCTGTCGTTCTTCACCTTTGCCATGCTCATGCTGGTTACATCCGACAACCTTGTTCAGATGTTCTTTGGCTGGGAAGGCGTGGGTGTCGCGTCATACTTGCTGATCGGCTTTTATTACAAAAAGCCCTCCGCCAACGCCGCCGCGATCAAAGCGTTTGTCGTCAACCGTGTGGGTGACTTCGGCTTCGCGCTCGGCATCTTTGGCATCTACATGCTGACCGACAGCATCCGGTTTGAGGACATCTTTGCGATGGCCCCAGAGCTGGCGGAGATAACGGTTAGCTTCCTTGGGGCGGAGTGGAATGCCGCGAACCTTCTGGCGATCCTGCTCTTCATCGGTGCGATGGGTAAATCTGCGCAGCTGATCCTGCACACATGGCTGCCCGACGCGATGGAAGGCCCGACACCTGTGTCGGCACTGATCCACGCCGCAACGATGGTGACGGCAGGTGTTTTCCTTGTCTGCCGCATGTCGCCGCTGATGGAATACGCACCAGAAGCGCAGAGCTTCATCGTCTTCTTGGGCGCGACAACCGCATTCTTCGCGGCGACCGTGGGCCTCGTCCAGAACGACATCAAGCGCGTCATCGCATATTCCACCTGTTCGCAGCTTGGCTATATGTTCGTTGCTGCAGGCGTCGGCGTTTATTCCGTCGCGATGTTCCACCTGCTGACACATGCGTTCTTCAAGGCGATGCTGTTCCTCGGCGCAGGCTCCGTCATCCACGGGATGCATCACGAACAGGACATGCGGAATTACGGCGGGCTGCGCCACAAGATGCCAAAGACCTTCTGGGCGATGATGATTGGCACGTTGGCGATCACGGGCGTCGGTATCCCACTGCTCTACATCGGGTTCCCCGTGGGCTTCGCCGGCTTTGTCTCCAAAGATGCGATTATCGAAAGCGCCTATGCTGCCAATGCGAGCTACGCTTTTTGGATGCTCGTCATCGCGGCCTTCATGACCAGCTTCTACAGCTGGCGTCTGATGTTCCTGACGTTCTATGGCGAGCCGCGCGGCGATAAGCATACCCACGAACACGCCCACGAAAGCCCTGCAACCATGCTCACCCCTCTGGCGGTGTTGGCGGTGGGCGCGATCTTCTCGGGCATGGTGTTTTACGGCCCGTTCTTTGGATCTGACGAGAAAGTTGGCAAGTTCTTTGGCTACATCGACGCTTCCGAGATGTCGGAAGACAAAGCGATGGGCTTCAGCCTGATCTCACCCGCCTATGCGGCAGGGGAGGAGGAAGAAAAGGGCGAGAAGAAAGAGCTGCCGGTCCAGCAACCGGGTGAAGGGGCGATCTATCACCACCCTGACAACCACGTGCTGCATGATGCGCATTATGTGCCAAAGTGGGTCAAACTCAGCCCGTTTGTCGTGATGATTGCGGGATTCCTTTTGGCTTATCAGATGTACGTTCGGCGCCCTGACTGGCCCGCGAAACTCGCTGAAAACCAGCGTCCGCTTTATAACTTCCTGCTCAACAAATGGTACTTTGATGAGCTTTATGACTTCCTCTTCGTGCGTCCGGCCAAAGCCTTGGGCAACTTGCTATGGAAGCGCGGCGACATGGGTACGATTGACGGTGGCATCAACGGTCTGGCGATGGGCATCGTGCCGTTCTTCACGCGGATCGTCGGGCGGGCGCAGTCTGGCTACATCTTCACCTACGCCTTCTTCATGGTGCTAGGCATCGCTGCCTTGCTGACTTGGGTCACGCTCAGCGGGGGTGCTAACTGATGATGATGGCCATGCCAACCGAGTTCTACATCGTCGTGGGCGTTTGCCTAGCGGTGATGGGCTTGTCCGCTTTCTACCTTGGCGTCCACGATTGGCGGGTCAAAGGGACGGCGCGGGCTAGTTCGGCCGTCTCTGCCGCGGATCTTTTCGTTTTTAAGATGACCTATCTGTCGATCTTTATGGCAGTGCTGATCGTCATTCTGCCCGTCTTCTTGATTGGGGCCTTTTTCACTGACCTCTTCTCGGGATTGTTTTAATGGGTAACCTACTCACCCTCACCACGTTTATCCCTCTGCTGGGGGCTTTGATCCTCGCCGTGTTTTTACGCGGCGATGATGAGGCGGCGCAGCGCAACGCGAAATGGGTTGCTTTGGCGACAACAGCGGCGACCTTCATCGTCTCGCTCTTCATCTTGTCCGAATTTGATCCGTCCAACACGGGCTTTCAGATGGTGGAAAAACGTGGGTGGCTATTGGGCCTCAACTACAAGATGGGTGTTGACGGGATCTCCGTTCCCTTCGTGATGCTGACCACTTTCCTGATGCCGATTGTGATTGGCGCTTGCTGGGATGTGAAAACGCGCGTCAAGGAATATATGATCGCGTTCTTGTTCTTGGAAACGCTAATGCTCGGCGTGTTCATGGCGCTAGATCTAGTGCTCTTCTACCTCTTCTTCGAGGCGGGCCTGATCCCGATGTTCCTGATCATCGGTATCTGGGGCGGGGCGAACCGGATTTATGCGTCGTTCAAGTTCTTCCTCTACACATTCCTCGGCTCCGTGTTGATGCTGGTGGCGATGGTCGCGATGTTCGTCGACGCAGGCACAACCGACATCCCATCCTTGATGACCCACAGCTTTGGGTCGGAGACATTCAGCCTTCTGGGTATCCAGATCATCGGCGGTGCGCAGACACTGATGTGGCTCGCCTTCTTCGCCTCCTTCGCGGTGAAAATGCCGATGTGGCCCGTCCACACGTGGTTGCCTGACGCGCACGTGCAAGCGCCAACCGCAGGCTCCGTAGTGCTGGCGGCCATCCTGTTGAAGATGGGCGGCTACGGCTTCCTGCGCTTCAGCCTGCCGATGTTCCCAGTGGGGTCAGAGGTCATGGGTCCGCTGGTGCTCTGGCTCTCCGCCATCGCGATTGTCTACACGTCCCTAGTTGCGCTGGTGCAAGAAGACATGAAAAAGCTCATCGCTTATTCATCGGTTGCGCACATGGGCTATGTGACGATGGGGATATTCGCCGTGAACCAGCAAGGTCTCGACGGTGCGATATTCCAGATGATCAGCCACGGCTTTATTTCCGGCGCGCTCTTCCTTTGCGTTGGCGTGATCTATGACCGCATCCACACGCGAGAGATTGACGCCTACGGCGGTTTGGTGAACCGGATGCCTGCCTATGCGCTGATCTTTATGTTCTTCACGATGGCCAACGTCGGCCTTCCGGGCACCTCCGGCTTTATCGGAGAATTCCTAACGCTGTTGGGCATCTTCCAAGTCAACACGTGGGTGGCCGCGATTGCGACCTCCGGGGTTATCCTATCAGCGGCCTATGCGCTCTGGCTCTACCGCCGCGTCGTCATGGGCGATCTCATCAAAGAAAGCCTGAAAACTATCAACGATATGACACGTCGGGAGCGTCTGCTCTTTGCGCCGCTCGTGGTTATGACGCTGCTCTTGGGTGTTTACCCAAGCCTCGTCCTCGACATCACCGGCCCATCGGTTACGGCTTTGATCGAACAATACACCGCGGCAACTACCGCGATGGCACAGTAAGGAAATGGGCACATGTTAGCGACTGATCTTCAGACGATTGTCCCTGAACTCGTCCTCTCAATCTACGCGATGGTGGCGCTGATCGGCGCGGTCTACACGATCAAAGACGGCGCGACGAGCCTTCTGACCTGGGCCACCTCTGGCATTTTCGTGCTGCTGGCCGTTTGGATTGGTATCAATGGCGACGGCACGAATGCCGCCTTTGGTGGCATGTTCGTCGATGACGCCTTCGCGCGCTTCTCCAAAATGGTGATATTGTTCTCGGCTGCGGCTGTTCTGCTGATGTCCGAGAATTATATGGAGCGGCGCAGTCTTGCCCGTTTTGAATACCCAATCCTCATAGCGCTCGCGGTTGTGGGCATGATGGTGATGGTCTCTTCCGGCGATCTGATGTCGCTCTACATGGGCCTCGAATTGCAATCTTTGTCGCTCTACGTCGTCGCCTCCCTGCGCCGTGACAGCGTGAAATCGACAGAGGCGGGTCTGAAGTATTTCGTACTGGGCGCTCTGTCCTCTGGCTTGCTGCTTTACGGCGCCTCATTGGTCTACGGCTACACAGGCACTACGCTCTTCTCCGGCATCATTGCATCGGTGCAAGAGGGGCCAAGCCTTGGTCTACTTTTCGGCGTTGTCTTCCTGCTCGCAGGCTTTGCGTTCAAAGTCTCTGCCGCGCCTTTCCACATGTGGACACCGGACGTCTACGAAGGCTCCCCAACGCCGATCACAGCCTTCTTCGCAACCGCGCCCAAGATGGCGGCGATGGCGCTTTTCGCGCGGGTTGTGCATGACGCCTTCGGTGGCATCGTCGGCGACTGGCAACAGATCGTGGCTTTCCTCTCCGTCGTCTCGATGTTCCTTGGTGCGATTGCAGCGATTGGTCAGCGCGATATCAAACGCCTGATGGCCTATTCGTCCATCGCGCATATGGGGTTCGCGCTAATGGGCCTCGCAGCTGGGACGGCTTTGGGCGTGCAAGCGATGCTCGTATATATGGCGATCTATGTAACCATGAACGTGGGCACCTTCGCCTTGATCCTGACGATGGAGCGTGACGGCCGCCCTGTGACCGACATCCACGCGCTCAAGCAGTATTCCAAGAGCCAGCCTCTGATGGCGTTGATCCTACTCTGCCTAATGTTCAGCTTGGCAGGTGTGCCACCGCTCTTGGGCTTCTTTGGCAAGTTCTACGTACTGCAAGCCGCCTATGACGCGGGCCTGGCGTGGCTTGCCGTGGCTGGTGTGATCGCGTCTGTCATCGGTGCGTTCTACTACATCCGGATCGTCTACTTCATGTACTTCGGGGAAGAGATGGAAGCGCTCGACGGTCGCCCATCGCCAGTGCTGTGGCTTATGGCCGTGGCAAGCGGTGTGATCGTCGCTGTCGCATGGGTGCCGGGGATCAACCTTTTCGGGATGGATCCGTTTGCCGCCGCAGCCGCAGCATCGCTTGTCAACTAAGCGCAAACGCGAGGGCAGAAATGAAACGCCCTGACCAATACCCCAACTGGCCTGAGGGCTATCGGTGCATCGTGCTCGACACCGTGGACAGCACGATGGCAGAGGCCGCGCGCCGCGCGCGTGACTTGGACTATCCCACATGGATCATGGCGCATGAGCAAACGGATGCGCGGGGTCGCAGAGGGCGGGCATGGGAGAACCCCAAAAATAACCTCTCCGCCACACTGCTTCTAAAACCGCTCTGTACCGCGCAGTTGGCCGCACAGCATTCCTTTGTCGCAGCGAACGCGCTGCTCGAAGCTCTGTCGCTTTATATCGATCGCCGTAAAATCACGCTGAAGTGGCCCAACGATGTGCTCATCAACGGTGGCAAGGTAGCGGGCATCCTCCTTGAAAGCAGCGGACGCGGCCCGTTTGTGGATTGGCTCTCCGTCGGGATTGGCGTGAACCTGTCATACGCCCCCAGCGTTCCTGACGCCACTTTCCCGCCTGTCAGCCTCGCCGGTGAGGGGGGGGAGCCTGTACCGTCTGCCGACTTCCTTGTCGCGCTGGCGACCGCCTTTGCCACGCAGGAGAAAAAGCTCGACGCGATGGGCTTTGGCCGCATTCGTGAAGACTGGCTCAAACACGCGGCCAAGCTGGGCGATACAATCACCGCCCGCACCGCAACCGAAACGATCGAAGGCCTCTTTGACACCATCGACAAAGACGGCAACCTTGTTCTAATCACCGCCAAAGGCCCGCGTGCGATCCCTGCCGCGGATGTGTATTTCTAGGAGGGCGCGACATGCTCCTTGCCATCGATTGCGGAAACACCAACACCGTCTTTTCCATCTGGGATGGGACGGAGTTCATCGCCCATTGGCGCACAGCAACCGAATGGCAGCGCACGGCGGATCAATACTATGTCTGGCTCTCCACCCTGATGAGAATTCAAGAGATTGACGTGAAGATCGATGAGGTCATCGTCAGCTCCACCGTGCCGCGTGTTGTCTTCAACTTGCGTGTGCTGTCTGACCGTTACTTCAATTGCCGTCCGCTTGTCGTGGGCAAGCCGGAATGCGCTTTGCCAGTGGATCCGCGCGTTGATGAGGGGACCCAAGTGGGTCCTGACCGGTTGGTCAACGCCGCCGGTGCATTTGATAGGCACGGTGGGGATTTGATCGTCGTGGACTTCGGCACGGCAACAACTTTCGATGTGGTCGCTGCTGACGGCGCCTATGTGGGCGGGGTCATCGCGCCTGGCGTGAATCTCAGCCTAGAGGCGCTTCACGCCGCCGCAGCGGCCCTGCCACACGTCGATATCACCAAGCCGCAAAAGGTTGTCGGCACCAATACGGTAGAATGCATGCAGTCGGGCGTTTTCTGGGGCTATATTGGCCTCGTCCGCGAAATCTGCGACCGCATCAAGGCAGAGCGGGGCGTTCCGATGAAGGTCATCTCTACCGGCGGCCTCGCCCCCTTGTTCCAGCAGTCGGCCACACTATTTGATGCTTTCGACGAAGACCTTACCATCCACGGCCTGACCGTGATCCATAAATACAATAAGGACATTGCATGACATCTCGCCTGATTTACTTGCCACTTGGCGGCGCTGGCGAAATTGGCATGAACGCTTACGTCTACGGCTACGGGCCCAAAGATGCGGAGCGTTTGATTGTCGTCGACCTTGGTGTGACCTTTCCAGATATGGACGGCACGCCGGGCGTGGATTTGATCCTGCCCGACATCGCATGGCTAGAAGAGCGTAAGGCGATGATCGATGGCATCTTCATCACCCACGCGCATGAGGATCACGTGGGTGCAGTCGGACACTATTGGGACAGCCTCGGCGCCGCAGTCTACGCGCGCAAATTCACCGCAAACATCGCAGCGCGAAAGTTGGAAGAGAACGGCCACCCTGAAAGCGTCCTGAACGTCGTTGGCACTTATCCAGACATTATCGAGGTGGGGCCGTTCAAGGTCTCCTTCGTTCCGATCAGCCATTCGATCCCTGAAAGTTCCGGCCTCATGATCGATACGCCGGAGGGTAGGGTGCTCCACACCGGTGATTTCAAAATCGACACGACGCCTGTTATTGGTGATCCCTTTGATGCGGACTTGTGGGCTGAGATTTCCAAGGATGGTGTCAAAGCGTTGGTCTGCGACAGCACCAACATCTTTTCCAAAGCCGTCGGACGGTCAGAGGCATCCATCGCTGCAGAAGTCGAAGGTCTGATGCGCGACGCACCTGGCATGGTCGTGGCCACAACATTCGCGTCGAACATCGCCCGCCTCAAGACATTGGCGACGGCCGCGGATAAGGCAGGTCGCTCCGTCTGTCTGTTGGGGCGTGCCATGCGCCGGATGATCGAAGCGGCGACAGAAACGGGATTGCTCAAAGACTTCCCCAAAACCGTCTCGCCGGAGGATGCGCTCAACATCCCGCGTGAGAACCTGCTGCTGCTCGTCACTGGGTCACAAGGCGAACGCCGCGCGGCTTCTGCTCAATTGGCCAATGGCAAATATCTTGGCATCACGATGAACGAAGGGGATACGTTCCTCTTCTCCTCCAAAACCATCCCCGGCAACGAACGCGGCGTGATCCGCATCATGAACCAGTTCTCCGAAATGGGTGTCGATGTGGTGGAGGATGACACCCGCTATCACGTCTCAGGCCACGCCAACCGGCCTGATCTGGAACGGATGCATGAGATCGTGAAACCGCAAATCTTGATCCCGATGCACGGTGAACACCGCCACCTGCGCGAACATGTGAAAGTTGGCGCTGCGAAGGGTTTGACTGGCATTGTCGCCGTGAATGGCATGATGATCGACCTGTCTGGCAATGCGCCCACCGTGGCGGAATACATTGAGACGGGGCGCACATACCTCGACGGAACTGTCCAGATTGGCGCGCTTGATGGCATCGTCCGCGAACGCATCAAAATGGCGATCAATGGCCATATCGTCGTGACGCTGATCTTGGATGAAAATGACGAACTCTTGGGGGAACCGTGGGTGGAGGTTGCGGGCCTCGCCGAAACGGGCACGTCCAATGCAGCCCTCGTCGAAGTGCTGGAAGAAGACCTCGGTCAATTCCTCATGCGCGCCGCTGGCAAGACCCTACGCGATGACGTCAAGCTAGAGAAAGAGCTCCGCTCCATCGCCCGTCGCTCCGCCCAGTCAGAGATCGGCAAGAAGCCAGAAGTGACCGTGATTGTGAGCCGCCTCAGTTAAGCTATCGAGGCAGATCTGTCGGTTTCTGCAATGTGGTCACGGGTCAGTTGGGATGAACCAACCGACTTACGAGCTTTCGCGTAATTGGCGCGACGATCAGAACGATTGGGAAGGCCACCGCCCAGCTCGAAAGCCAAGAGCCCATCCAAGAGCCTGTGAACGTGTCATCGAACCCAATGGCGCGCCACGTTGCGATTAAGGACACAATGAAGGTCATCAAGCAGGTCAGGATCAACCCGAAAAGAACCGGGGCCAGCCGCGCCGGAAGCATGTCAGTTCTCTTCTGTTTCAAGCTTTGTGGGTTCGTCACTGCCCGCACGTTCTGCAAAGCTCATAGCGATAAACCCAGGAACATCGTCGCCTAAGCCGACAATCTTATTCTCGTGTTCTTTGCGTCCCCGTCCGCGCCCGTCGCGCTCCCGTTTTGGCTTCTCTGCCTTTGGCTCTGCTTCGACCTTGGCCTCTACCGGCGCTTCCGCCTGATCGTCTTTCTTACGCCCACGTCCGCGGCCGCGTTTTGACTTCTCGTCGGGCGCTTTCTCGTCGTTCGCTGGCCCGGCTTTTATCGGGTTGTTCACACGCGGGATCTCGAGCTTCACCAAACGCTCCACATCCGCGAAGTTCTTCTCATCCCGCGGGTTGCAGATCATCAGCGCGGTGCCCTCGCGCCCCGCACGACCCGTCCGACCAATGCGGTGAACGTAGTCTTCTGCATGGCTTGGCACATCAAAGTTGAACACATGGCTCACATTCGGAATGTCGAGGCCCCTTGCGGCCACATCAGACGCAACCAAGAACCGGATCGTCCCATCGCGGAAGCCGTCCAGTGTTTTCATTCGCTGTGACTGATCCAAGTCCCCATGGATCGGGGCAGCGTTGTAGCCATATTTCTTCAAAGACTTCGCGCAGATATCTACGTCAGATTTGCGGTTGCAGAAAATGATCGCGTTGGTGCATTCGTCAACTTCGCCATCGATCAATGCGCGGAGAAGTTTACGTTTCTCGCTGCCTTCCCGGTCCTTTCGGGAGGCTTTGAACATCACCACGCCTTGTTTGATATTCTCCGATGTAGTCGCGGCGCGCGCGACCTCAACCTTCACTGGGGCAGACAAGAAGGTGTTCGTGATCCGCTCAATCTCTGGTGCCATCGTGGCGGAGAAGAAGAGGGTTTGGCGCGTGAACGGCGTCTTTTTGAAGATCTCTTCAATGTCTGGAATGAAGCCCATGTCGAGCATTCGGTCCGCTTCATCCACCACCATGACCTTGACGTCGGAGAGGATCAGCTTGCCACGCTCGAAATGATCCAGCAGGCGGCCAGGGGTTGCGATTAGCACGTCGACGCCACGGTCGATCAGAGCATCCTGATCTTTGAAGCTGACCCCACCAATCAACAGCGCTTTCGTCAATTTTGTGTACTTTGCGTAGATATCGAAGTTTTCTGCAACCTGCGCGGCCAATTCCCGCGTCGGGGCCAGAACCAGCGACCGCGGCATTCGCGCCCGCGCGCGCCCACGATTGAGGAGTGTGATCATCGGCAGCGTGAAGCTTGCCGTCTTACCTGTACCGGTCTGTGCGATGCCCAACACGTCTTTGCCTTCACAAGCGGGGGGAATGGCATCAGCTTGAATAGGAGTGGGTTCGGTGTACCCAGCCTCTTCAATGGCTTTTAATACTTTTGGGTGGAGCGGAAGATCCGTGAATTTTGTCATTACTATCCAAATACTTACGACGTGTCTTGGCCGTAGTTTTTGGGACGCAGATACCAACGCGTCCCTGCGTCGGGCGGTGAGCGTATCTCATCGCTGCCGCTGCACTACCTCAATCCGTCGCAACGGTCAAGAAACCCTTAATTTCTAGGAGTTTGACGCTGTTTTGGTCTGATATTTTGAGTCCAGCATCATCGCCCGGCCGTTGGACGCACTGCAACCCTATAACCAGCCCGTAAAACCTCAATGAGTGGGGCGGGCGTCAGGACTTCGACATCTTCATTAGGAATTGGACGGACCGTTCCATACCCTGCTGGATCATAGGGCAAGCAGTCACCATTCAACTTCAAGTATGCTTGCTCATTCAGGCGAAAATAACTTCCACAAGGTAGAGAGTTTACTTGTGCTTTGAATCTTGCGTGTTCCCGTTTGGTCTGTCCAAGCCGCGATTGGTGCAGCAACTGATCCACCGCCTTTACCCCTGGCCAATCGCCATAGACTGAAGCCCAAGCGTTCTTGAACCCGTTGAACGCGGGCCGTCTGCAATAGCCACAGGGACGATGGCCAGCAGCGAAGGCAACCGCTTCATCCAGAAAGAAAAGTTCCGTCCAGTTGCGGCCGGTCATGACCTCGCGCTTGCGGCCTTGCCATTCCAGTGCACAACAAATCCACGCCTTGTGCATCCAACGCCGCTTTGAGAGCACTTTGTCCGGACCATGCAATATCCCACGATTGCCCGTCATCGTCCCCCTCGCAGACGTGGCAACAATCTCCCCTGTTGGCAGGACACGGTTTTGAAGCGGCATGGGTCACCAAATGTAAGGGGCGTAAAACTGCGCCCCAAGACTAACACTTTATCTTGCTTGGTTAAGCCGCCTTGCGACGCCCCGCTCCGGCAAGGCCACCGAGACCTGCCAGAAGCATTCAACCGGCCGCTGGCAGCGGGACGGGGTCGATATATAACAGATCGGAGTTTATGTCGCCTTTACCGTCTTTGTTGGCCACATATCCGCCAGCGTACTTATCGCCGGTCCGCTCCCACGTGAACCACATGGAAAAGCCGAGCTCATGATCGTCCTTTGCATTGGCGCCGATACCAGCCTGTGGATTTTGCATTGGGTTGCTGGTCAGTTCAAACTCCATACCTGCAAGCGTACCCACACCTGTTGCAATGCCAGCAATCATGCTGAAGTAGGTTCAATCTGAGCAATCCATCTTGTTAGGATCAGAGGCTTTCGTGCCGTCCCCAAGACGTAAAGCACCTCGGCAAAATGGAGTGTTTTCGCTGGTCGAGACATCAAATTCCAATTTGAAATCCAGAAACAGATTTGAATGCCCAACAGCTTCGGTCGTCGCAGAGAGAACTGCAGTCGGACTTGCGCCATCAGGGTCATAACTGAAGATCACATCTTTGAGGAATGACCAATTCTTGGTGCCAAAAACGAACCCGTCCCCTCCACCAGGTATCCAAACAGATCGATGCCCTTTGTAGTCTAGAATTTGGTAGTCACCTGCCTTCAATATACCAGCAGTCGCTGTTATTGGCAGAGCTGCGGCAACAATTGTGGCGGAAATTATGCGTTTCAGCCCTTTGTTACCGTCAATTACTTTCCTGCACGCCGACAAAAAATCGACGTTTTGTTTCTGCGCTTTGAGAGTGGATAGACAGTCGAAGTCAGATAGGCGCCCAGCAACGCATCACTAAATACGACAACTGAAACATAGCCCCCTGAGCTTCAGTGCCTTTTCTTAAACAATTTGAACGTGGCTTCAACACATTCGACGAGGTCACAGATAGGTGTTGGTCAAGACTGGCCTCTACCGTTTTTACATGGACCTTTATTGCCTACTTGGCATCGCTTCGCAGCATCATTCGCCAAACATTGGAAACGAAATCAGGCCAGTGACGATTGGTGGCGCTGAAACACCCCTTCACCCTCAGATCGTGCCCCACCTCATAAAAGTTCGGCAAAGGCGAACTTGCCGCGCTATATCGGCACAAGATCAAAATATGGCGTTCAATGCTTAACTGACCATCATTTCCTTGGTCGCTGACAGGGTTACATCGGGATAATTGCGCTCGATACGGTCGATGTCCCATTGCAGTCGGGTCAGGTATACGACATCACCGTCGTTGTCCTCTGCAATGTGCTGTTTGTTGGCGGCGGTGAATTTCTCAATGGCATCCTTGTCCCCGTGGACCCAGCGAGCTGAGGTGAATTGAGAGCCATCGAACCGGACTGGGAGGCCGTATTCCATCTCGATCCGGCTGGCGAGTACTTCGAACTGCAATGCGCCAACGACGCCCACTATGAAGCCTGAGCCGAAGGTCGGCTTGAACACTTTGGCTGCGCCTTCCTCCGCAAACTGCATCAAAGCCTTCTCGAGGTGCTTGGCTTTAAGCGGATCACCCGCGCGGCAATTCTGTAATAGCTCTGGCGCGAAGGAGGGGATGCCCGTCACGCGCACCGCTTCGCCTTCGGTCAACGTGTCGCCAATGCGGAGTTGCCCGTGGTTCGGAATACCGATGATGTCACCGGCCCAGCCTTCTTCGGCCAATTCGCGGTCAGAGGCCAAGAACAGCACGGGGTTCGAAATCGCCATTGGCTTCTTGGTGCGTACATGCATCAGTTTCATTCCGCGCTTGAAATGCCCTGATGCAAGCCGCATGAACGCCACGCGGTCGCGGTGCTTGGGGTCCATATTCGCTTGCACTTTGAAGACAAACCCAGTGACGGTTTTTTCTTCGGGTGCAATCTTGCGCGGCTCCGCCGATTGTATCTGTGGCTCTGGCCCATAGGTCCCAATGCCATCCATGAGTTCTTTTACACCGAAAGAGTTGATCGCGGACCCGAACCAAATCGGCGTCATTGAGCCATTGAGCAACGCCTCTGGGTCGAGCGGCGGCAAAAGCTCTTTCGCCATTTCGATCTCTTCTAGAAACTTTTCTAAAAGCTCCGCTGGCACATGTTCCACAAGTTTTGGGTCATCAAGGCCGTTGATCTCAACGCTTTCGGCCACTTTGTTGCGGTCGGCGCGGTCCATCAGCTCCAACCGGTCGCGGAGAATGTCATAAGTGCCGATGAAATCGCGCCCAATGCCAATGGGCCAAGAGGCGGGCGTCACATCAATGGCGAGGTTCTCCTGAATTTCGTCAATAATCTCAAATGCATCGCGGCTTTCGCGGTCCATCTTGTTACAGAACGTTAGGATCGGCAGGTCGCGTAGGCGGCAGACCTCGAACAGCTTTTGGGTCTGGCTTTCAACACCCTTCGCGCCGTCAATCACCATCACGGCTGCATCTACGGCCGTCAACGTCCGATAGGTGTCCTCCGAAAAGTCGGAGTGGCCGGGTGTATCGACCAGATTGAAGCGATATTTATTAAAATCGAACGACATCGCGGACGCACTGACAGAGATGCCGCGGTCCTTTTCCATCTGCATAAAGTCCGACCGCGTGCGCCGTGCCTCACCCTTGGCGCGCACCTGCCCCGCCATCTGGATTGCGCCACCGTAAAGCAGAAACTTTTCGGTCAACGTCGTCTTGCCGGCGTCAGGGTGCGAGATGATCGCAAAAGTGCGGCGACGGGCGATTTCGGCGGGAAGGTCAGGACGATTGCTCATGCCCGCCCGTTTAGGGCGATTGCGCAGATTTCGCAATCCGTCCCGTGCCGCCTTAACGACCAATTAACCAACCGTCGCGCTAAAGTCGGTATGTCTGTTTAGTCCCTTGGAAAACTGTGCGCATTCCTCGCTCTGGCCGGATGCAGTGGCGGGTCATCTGGTGGTGGCAATCTTGATGATCCTGGTCGGACGCAAACGCTGCCTATCACAGGACGCCAAGACCTGCCGCAGTCCGGCGTCGCCAATTACACGGGCTTCATGACGCTCAATCCGCCCTTAAACGGCAGCTGGGGGAGGTAGTGGGCGACTTGGCCCTCGCCGTCGATTTTGGCGCATAGCAGGGGCAGGTCACGTAGGTTTGTCTTGCTTGGTGACAGTCTGACAGGTCGGATTTTCGTGACCGCTGGTGAGATTATCGCCGGAACCGGCAACGATCCCGCTGGGTTTGAAGCGGACCTGAGTGGCAGCTTGAAGGGCGGGGCGCTGCCCAACACATTGCTCACAGGCGCATTCGATGCCGACTTTGAAACCACAGACGGGTTGGTTATCTCAGGCACCGCTTTCGGTGACGTGACCACCACATCAGGCATCGACTTGTTCGACGGAATGATTTCAGCCGTCAGGTCCTAGCTGGCGGAGGTCTTCTTCAGAAGTTGAATCGCATCTTTTTGTGATAAAAGAGTGTCTTGCACTTTGTAATTCATGTGTTCGCAGTGCGCATAGACCGACTGCGCGGGTTCATCAGTAGGGTTTCCGCCGCGATCCCTTTGGCACAGATGATCTGATGCTCATCAAAGACAAGCTGATAATAATCCACTTAGCCGCCAGGCTGCTGGACCACCATATTCCCATGGAAAAGCTGCCGCGCCTTCACCAAAACCTGCGCCCTTCCGGTCCTCAGCTTCTCCTGCCGTTGGTAGATGAATAGGCGGTTGTCAGGACTGACGATCAGATCATTCGTGTTGTTGAGTGCGCCTTCTTTGATCACAACTGGCTTAAAATTCCCCGTCGCGCGCAAGGTTTTGCGCCTAACCCAGCGCACCTCCTGCGGACCATCATCGCGGGTCAACACCTTGTCACCAGCGCGCAGCTCCTCAATCGGGACCTGTTTGCCGGATGCGACCGTGATATGCGTGCCTTTGGTGAAAGACACGCAAGCCACCTTTGCAAAACGCTTGGCAGCGATGTGACGGTCGACACCAAAAAGGCGGTAGTCCGACTTCGGCTTCAATTCCGCCAAAGGCAACAGAGATATCTCAGCGATGGTGTCGTCTTCGACTTCCACCAGAACCAACACCTCTTGCGTGACGTCGCTGGTTCCCATGATCTTCACGCAGCAATCGATCACGACCAGATATCCCGCGGTCCCGAGTGCGGACCCCTCTGCAACCTCAGAGAGATCGCGTTCAGTTTGAAAGTGTAGCGACAGTTTGCGCCGCTCGGCGAAGTCGCGCAACTGATAGACATCATCCATCACCAGATCGTCCGCAATAGTCAGCCCATCACCATGTGCTACACCTTCAGACGCAGAAAAATCCGTTGAAAAATAGACGGATAAGGTCTGGTTACTATCGCGAGTGGACACGACATTGCGTCTCTAAAGTCAGAACGACCAAGACCCAAGGGCGCGACCAATATCCGTCAATGGGGATAGTTGTCTGGCCGCTCTCCGCAAATGCTGCTAGGCGGTTTGAAACACAGGGTCGCTGGAGGATTAATCAATGGATCTGGGTATTCGGGGCAAAAAAGCGCTGGTCTGCGCATCATCGAAAGGCTTGGGACGAGGATGCGCTGCAGCACTCGCCGAAGCGGGTGTGGACCTCATAATGAACGGGCGGTCCGCTGACAGCCTCGCCACCGCTGCGGAAGACATCCGCGCAGCTTTTGGCGTGACAGTGACGGAGGTGGCCGCCGACGTCAGCACCGAAGCAGGGCAGACCACGCTCTTGGAGGCCGCAGAAGGCGTCGATATCCTCGTCAACAACGCGGGCGGCCCACCGCCCGGCATGTGGACCGACTGGACGCGGGATGATTTCATCGCGGCGCTCGATGCTAATATGCTGGCTCCAATTGCGATGATGAACGGCCTGTTGCCGGGCATGATGGACAAAGGCTGGGGACGCGTCGTTAATATTACGTCCGTTTCTGTCAAAGCTCCAATCCCGCAGCTTGGTCTGTCGAACTCTGCCCGCGCGGGTCTGACCGGCTATGTGGCAGGCACGGCCCGTCAGGTCGCCCCAAGCGGCGTCACCATCAACAACCTATTGCCAGGCATCCACGCGACGGATCGAGCGGACAGCCTCGACAGTGCAGTGGCCAATGCCCAGAACATTGACATGGATGCGGCGCGCCAACAACGCTATGCCACCATCCCCGCGCGTCGCTACGGCAGCACGTCCGAATTTGGCGCGACCTGCGTGTTCCTCTGTTCCGAACATGCTGGCTTTATCGTGGGTCAAAACATCCTGCTCGACGGTGGAGCGCATAACGCCACTATCTAAGCCATCTTGATGCACAGCGGGTTGCGATGTAACCCGCTGGTATCACCCGTAAACTGGAAGCAGCCCTTGTCCGCAACACCCCGCCTTGCTTTGACTAGCATCACAAAGTCCTACTTAGGTCGCAAGATCGTTGATGATTTGAGCCTTGACCTCATGCCAGGACAGGTGACGTGCCTTTTGGGGCCGTCCGGCTGCGGCAAGTCCACAACGCTGCGGATCGCAGCGGGGGTCGAAGCGCACGATTCCGGCACGGTGATGCAGGATGGCATGGTTTTGAGCGACGGGCGAACCAGCGTCCCACCCGAAAAGCGGGCCGTTGGCCTGATGTTCCAAGACTTCGCGCTCTTTCCCCATCTGTCCGTTGCGGCCAACGTTGGGTTTGGCCTCAAAAAGTCAGACAGTCGCACGCGAGTTGAAGAGCTTTTAAAGAAAGTCGGGATGGGCACCCATATCGATAAATTCCCGCATGAGCTTTCGGGTGGTGAACAACAGCGCGTCGCTTTGGCGCGGGCATTGGCTCCACGCCCCAAAGTGATGCTGATGGATGAGCCGTTCTCCGGCCTTGATGACCGTCTGCGCGATGAAATCCGCGATGAAACCCTCGACGTTCTCAAGGCTGAAGACACCGCTGTTTTGTTGGTTACGCATGAGCCGTCAGAGGCGATGCGCATGGCTGACGAAATTGACTTGATGCGGCAGGGCCGGATCGTCCAGCGCGGCGCACCCTATAACATCTACAACGCACCGGTAGACATTGATGCTGCACGGTTTTTCTCTGATCTCAACGTCATCACAGGTACCGTTCAGGGCGCGCTGACGCGCACGCCGTTTGGTGAGTTTCTGGCGCCTGGTTTGGCAGATGGAACTGAAATCAACATCTGCATCCGTCCGCATCACTTGAAGATCGATTTTGACCGCGCTGGCCGCGGCCCGAACCCAACACCACAAGACGGTACTGCCGCCAGTGGGTCCGTCGTGCGCTCCCGCTACCTCGGCTCCGAAAGCATTGTGGAATTCAAGATGGATCACGACGGGTCCATGCTGACCGCGACCGTCCCTTCCGTCTTTCTACCAAAACCCGGCACACCCATGTGGTTGATGATCCGCCGAGATCGGTGTTTTGTGTTCCCCGCCTAAGGAGGGACCACCATGTCAACGACTCACGATGCGCTCGAAGACCCACGCAACGCCGATATCTTGATTTATGTTGATGGAGACTTGGTCCCGCGCGATCAGGCGAAAGTTTCCGTCTACGACTCTGGTTTCATGCTGGGCGACGGTATGTGGGAAGGGATGCGGCTTTATGATGGGGTCTGGGCCTTCTTCGACGAGCACATGGATCGGTTCCTCAACTCCTGCAGGGCGGTATCATTGGATGTGGGGATGGATGCCGACGGGATCTTGGCTGCGTTGGAAAAAACCAGGGTAGCCAATGGGATGGAAGGCGATGTTCACTGTCGTTTGATGGTGACTCGCGGCGTCAAAGTGAAACCGTTCCAACATCCGTCGTTGTCCCAATCAGGGCCGACGATGGTCATCATCATGGAACACTCCAAACCTGTTGATGTCCTGCATTCCAGGGGCATTCGGCTAGCCACCGTGCCGCAGGTGCGCGGTCTACCGATGGCGCAGGATGCGAAATACAACAGCCATTCGAAACTCAACTGCGTGATCGCCTGCCTGCAGGCCCAACAAGCGGGCGCAGATGAGGGGCTGATGCTGGACCCACATGGGTTCGTAAACACAACGAATGCTTGCAACTTTTTCATTGTGCGCAGGGGGGAGGTTTGGACCTCAACGGGTGACTATTGCATGAACGGGGTCACACGGCAGAAGGTGATCGACGTTTGCCGCGCCAATGACATTCCGGTCTTTGAAAAGAATTTCTCGCTCTACGAGGCGTATGGCGCAGATGAGGCGTTTCTTACCGGCACATTTGGCGCACAAACCCCTGTGGCGGAGATTGACGGCAAGCCCATCTGCACGGGAGACCGCCCGATCATGACGCGCATTCAACAGCTATACAAAGAGCTGATCCTCTCACATGTTTCTGAAAAGAAGGGCTTATCCGCCTAGACGCGCTGCCCGACCACCACGCCGCTTCACGAGTTTTGACTTGCGGGAAGTGAGTTGCTCCATCACCACGCGACGCTCACTTGCACTCATTCGTGACCAGCTGCCAATTTCGTCAATGTTACGCAGGCATCCTGTGCAAAGACGCGACTCGGGGTGGATCACGCAAATCTTCACGCAAGGGCTTTCGATCTCGTCCCGTTTCCAGATGGCGTCTGTGTCTTTCACTGCTCAGCCCTTCAAATGCGCCATACGATCCAGTGCACCTTGTAAAATATAGCTTGCCGCGACATGATCAATAACCTCTGCGCGACGTTTCCGTGACGTATCCGCCTCCAGCAACACGCGTTCTGCCGCAACTGTCGACAGTCGCTCATCCCAAAAGGTGATGGGCAACCCCGTAAGCTTTTCCAGATTTCGCGCAAACGCCCGTGTCGCCTGACAGCGTGGTCCTTCGGATCCGTCCATATTCATCGGCAGTCCTAGCACGATCCCTTGCGCATCAAGCTTTGAAAGAAGGGCCAGCAGTTTCTCCGCATCCTTGCCAAATTTCTTGCGCTTGATGGTCTCAACCGGCGTCGCAATTTGCCGCGATCCGTCCGAGATAGCGACACCAATCGTCATGGTGCCAAGGTCCAGACCCGCGATTTTTCTAAAGCCAGTTAGCAAGGCGCTGAATTCGGCAATCTCATCCGTGATCATGGGATCAGGCCCATCCGTTCCGCCACATCGCGCAACACCGCCATACCATTGGCATCGTTGCTGAAAACTTGGGTCGCTTCATTCAGTATCATTTCAGCGGTCTCAACCTCTCCCAAAGACGCATAGGACTGGATCAGCCGCGCCCAATCGCTTGCTGGTCCGCCTTCGGTCGCAAGACGGTTGGCAAGGTTGGCGACCATGCCGCCGATCATCTCCATCCGCTCTTCGTTCGTCAGGTCTTCTGCCGCTTCGATATCCGCCATCCTAGGACCGCGTGTTTCTGGCAAAGTGTACTCGACACCCGCCCGCAAGGCTGCGTTCTCGATTGCCGAGGAGGCAAGCGCCGTATGAAACCCCGGATCGCCAGCATCGACCATTGGGCGCCAGAGCCGGAACGCCAGATCTGGCCGGCCATTCTGGTTGTGCATTGCCCCCAGATAATACCGCCCAGCAAGGTCATTGCGGTCTTGCCCCAGCAGCAGGCGGGCGACACCTTCAGCTTCCGGCGATACGCGGCCATCGGTGGCAGCCACCAATAGATCCAGCAACCGCGTCAGATCTTCGGTCGACGGGTCGCCGCGCAAAACAATCAACCGTTCCTGTGCTTCAGCCGCCGCCGTGTAATTGCGCAACTCTATCTCGTGATAGGCCAGCAGCTCCCACCCGCGCGGATCGTTTGGCCGTTCTTCCATCACCGCCCGCAACTGCTCTACGCTTTCAAAATACTCTTCCGGAGCATCGACGGCAGGAGGAGGGGGCGCCATCGCTGCCATCTCAGCCTGTGATGGACGGTTCAATCGCTGTTGCTCTGCTTCCGCGTGGCGTTGGGCCAGCGGCTGATCAGGCGCACCGGGCGCGCCGACAAGCGTGTAAACCCCAACCCCCACGGCAAGTGGGATCAAAACGCTCAATGCGATCACTATACCGGACGGCCCGCTGCCTTCCGCCAAAGGCGTCGTCTTTGCCGCCGCGATCAAACGGCGGGACACTTCGGCGCGTGTGCGGTCGGCGGCGTCTTCTTCCAACACGCCCCGCACCACATCGCGATCAATTTCAGCCAATTGCGCCTTGTAAACCGCAACATCGGATGGCTGATCCGCACGTCTCCCACGGCCGTGCAAAACAGGTACCACCAAGAAGGCGGCACAGATCAGCGCCATCGCAATCGCTGTGATCCAAAAAATCATGTGTCGGAGCCCTTTCAACGCCTTTCCTAGTCGCCCGAACGCATCAGGGGAAGCCTCAGCGACGCTTTGCGTGGTTTTCCTCACAAACTCGTGTCGCAAAACTCATGTTTGATGCCGCGCACAGTATCCTCTTTAGATGCCATGCACGGCACAAGGCAGTATGGTCGTGACAGCCACCAACGGGGATTCGAAATGAAGCGTTATTCCGCCTTTGCAATTGCGAGAGAAGCGTTCCGCCAGCATTCAGGCTGGAACCGCGCGTGGGCGTCGCCTGAACCCAAGAAACGCTATGACGTCGTGATCGTTGGGGCAGGTGGGCACGGTCTGGCCACTGCGTACTATCTCGGTAAAAACTTCGGTATCACAAAAGTCGCGGTTATCGACAAAGGCTGGCTTGGCGGCGGGAACACAGGCCGAAACACTACAATTATCCGGTCAAACTACCTTCAAGACCCCTCCGCAGCGATCTACGAAAAGGCCCGCAGCCTTTATGAGACGATGTCGCAGGATTTGAATTACAACGTGATGTTCAGCCCCCGCGGGGTCATCATGCTGGCGCAAACCCAGCATGAAATCCGCGGCTATAAGCGCACCGCACACGCTAATTCGCTCCAAGGAGTTGAGACCGAATGGATTGGTCCTGAGCGCGTGAAAGAGCTGTGCCCGATCATTAACCTCGAAGGTCCGCGCTATCCGGTATTGGGCGGCCTTTGGCAGGCGCGCGGCGGCTCCGCCCGTCACGATGCGGTGGCGTGGGGCTATGCGCGTGCTTGTTCTGACATGGGCATGGACATCATCCAGCAGTGCGAAGTCACCGGCGTGATGACCGATAGCGGCAAGGTCAAAGGTGTGAACACGACGAAAGGTGACATCTTCTGTGACAAGCTCGGCATGGTCGTCGCAGGTCACGCTTCCGTCTTGGCAGGGATGGCAGGCTTCCAACTGCCGATCGAATCCGTCCCGCTTCAGGCGCTGGTGTCAGAGCCGATAAAGCCCTGCATGGACGTGGTGGTGATGGCAAACACCGTCCACGGCTACATGAGCCAGTCTGACAAAGGTGAAATGGTGATTGGTGGCGGCACCGACGGGCACAACAACTACACCCAGCGCGGGTCATTCCATCATATCGAAGAAACCGTTCGCGCGTTGGTCGAAACCTTCCCAATGATTGCGCGGCTGAAGATGCTGCGGCAATGGGGCGGGATTGTGGATGTCACAGGCGATCGCTCCGCCATTTTGTCCAAAACACCTGTCGATGGGATCTTCGTGAACTGCGGCTGGGGCACCGGTGGGTTCAAGGCGATCCCGGGTTCTGGCTGGGCGATGGCCGAACTGATGGCCAAGGGCTATTCCCCGCTCACCGAAGAATTCAACATGTTCCGCTTCAAAGAAGGCAAGTTCATCGACGAAAGCGTCGCCGCAGGGGTGGCGCACTGATGTTTGGGTCGCTCTACGACGGATCAGTCTTTGTCAGACGGGGGTTTGTCGCTTTTGTCGGTGGGGTCACGCGACCAGCGTTTGGCGCCGAACACCCAGATCATGTTGATGGCGACAAGTACCAACAGAATGAGAACGAAGCCTTCCATGCCGGAAGCGTGAGCGCCTTGGAACGTTTGGTCAACACTAACCCCAAAGGCTACTCAGCGCCTTTTGGCACATCGCAACCCGCCAATTTAACCATCCTGTGCTCAAATTCACCCGGACCGCGCGATGATCTGGTGTTTCCTCTCCAACCTGCTTTCATGAAGCAGCCAACAGAAGAGAAAATCACATGGTTGATTACAAGACGAAGTATTCGCCAGAGCAATGCGATGGCATCGGGCTTTACGTGGTCGCGATCTTCATTGTCGGCTTCATGCTCTTCGCCCTCTTTGCGGGCGGCGGCGGTACGACAACTGATCCAGCGCTCTATGCTGCGCCTGACGCAGTTGATGCAACAAAAGGGGCAGAAGTCACCACAACGCTCGGCGAATAAACCCCCAAAGACCACTCACCGGCCGAGTTTTGGCGGGCGCGGTCATGCGCCCGCCTTTTTCGCGTGTACATACGCTGTGTGTACGCTGTGTGTACGCCCTGTGTACGCAAAACATACCCCATTTTCAGAGGTTCGCGCATGCTAACATTGCATTGCCCAAACTGCGGCGTAGACGTCGACGAAACCGATCTGCACGGCGGCGGGGAGGCGCATCTGATGCGTTTCGGTCCCGGCTCAACAGATGATGAATTTCATGACTATCTGTTCATGCGTGACAACCCCAAAGGAGTGCATTTCGAACGCTGGCACCACATTTATGGCTGCGGGAAATGGTTCCTCGCTGCGCGCTGCACAGCTACATTGGAGGTGTTCGGCACCTATCCTGCTCAGACCACAGAACCGCCTAAGGACGTGATCGATACGATCAAAGCAAAACGACCAGAGTGGGGAGGTAAATCATGAGCACACGTTTGCAGTCCGGAGGCCGTTTGTTGAACAAAAGCAAGCCAGTATTCTTCACCTTTAATGGAAAGAAGCTGCGCGGCTATGAAGGCGACACGCTTGCCTCCGCCTTGCTGGCGAACGACCAAATGCTGGTCGGCCGCTCCTTCAAATACCACCGCCCGCGCGGCGTTGTCGCCTCCGGCGCGGAGGAGCCGAACGGCCTCGTCAATTTAGGTCGTGGCGGACAGTTTGAGCCAAACCAGCGCGTCACCACGCAGGAGTTGTTCGATGGGCTTGAAGCCACATCGCAGAACCACTTTCCGTCGCTAGAATTCGACGTTGGTGCGATCAATGCGCATTTAAGTCGGTTTCTACCTGCTGGTTTTTATTACAAAATGTTCATTCATCCGCGTCCGTTCTGGAAGTATGTGTATGAACCCTTCATCCGCAAATCGGCGGGTCTTGGTAAAGCGCCAAAGGACCGTGATGCGGACACCTACGAACACTTCCACGCCCACGTTGATGTGTTGATCGTGGGTGGCGGTATTTCTGGCCTTTCCGCCGCCCTCGCGGCTGGACGTTTGGGGGCACAGGTGTTGGTCATTGAGCAGACCGCCAACTGGGGCGGTCGCGCGATGGTCGATGAGCCTGAGATTGACAATATGCGCGCAAGCGCATGGGCTGCGCAGACCTGTCAGGAGTTGGACGCCATGTCTAACGTCCAGCGCCGTTCCCGCATGATGGGATCAGGTATTTACGACCATGGTTATGCGATGGCCTATGAGCGTCTGGGGGACCACGGGGCGCACGAAGGGCCACGACACAGACTTTGGAAAATCCGCGCAAAGCAGATCATCACCGCAACAGGGAGCATCGAACGCCCATTATCTTTTGCAGCCAACGACTTGCCCGGCGTTCTTTTGGCATCTGCGGTCCGCGATTATGTGGTGAACCACGGCGTTTCCGTCGGGGATCGCACGGTTGTGGTCACCAACAATGACGACGCCTACCGCACCGCGATTGCCCTAAAAGAAGCAGGTCTTGAAGTGCCTGCAATCCTGGACGCGCGGACAGAGGCGAAAGGCGAACTGCCAAACGCCGCACGCGACCTCGGCATTCGCGTTGAGACTGGCAAGGGGATTGCCAAGGTCAAAGGCGGCAAGCGCGTCAAAGGCGTGGACATCTGTGCACAGGCGGGCGAAGGCTCGGTCTTGGAAGAGATTGAGTGCGATTGCGTCGCTATGTCCGGCGGCTGGTCGCCTGTTGTGCATCTGTGGTCACACTGCGGCGGCAAGCTCAATTGGGATGACGCGCAAGCAATGTTTCGACCAGACCCGACACGCCCACCGCTGAACCAAAACGGCATCGGTTTCGTCAGCACAGCAGGCACAGCGAACGGCTACCTTGGCACTGAAGATGCGCTGGCAGATGCCTATGATGCGGGCGCGAGAGCGGCCAAGCTGGCAGGTGCCAAAGGCAAGGCTGGCAAGGCGCCAACGGGTGCGGATGCACAGCAAGAGCCGATCTCTTCCGTCTGGTTGATGCCGCAGGGCGCGTCCTACAAATTGCGCGCAAAAGCGTGGCTCGATTTTCAGAACGACGTGAAGGTGAGCGATGTGCAACTCGCCGCGCAAGAGGGTTTTGAGAGCGTCGAACACGCCAAACGCTACACCACACTGGGCATGGCAACCGATCAAGGGAAGTTGAGCAATATCAATGGTCTGGCGATCCTTTCCAAATCACTTGATTCCGAAATTCCGAACGTTGGTACCACCACATTCCGGCCGCCTTACACGCCGATCTCCATGTCCTCCATCGCTGGTGTTGCTCAGAATGAGCTGTTCCAGCCGCTGCGCATGACGCCCGTCTCAAGCTGGTCGAACGACAATGGCGCTGACAATGAGCCGGTAGGCGCGTGGCGCAGACCGTTTGCCTACATGCGAGACGGTGAAAGCGTTCATGACGCGGTGAACCGCGAGGTGAAGAATACGCGGGAGGCGCTGGGGCTGTTGGACGCCTCGACCCTAGGCAAGCTCATTGTCAAAGGCCCCGATGCGGGAAAGTTCCTCGACATGATGTACACCAACATGATGTCGACCCTGAAGGTCGGCAAATGCCGCTACGGATTGATGTGTACGGAAAACGGCTTCCTCATGGATGACGGCGTTGTTGCGCGGATCGATGAGGACACATGGCTGTGCCACACCACCACTGGCGGGGCGGAGCGCATCCACGGTTGGATGGAAGACTGGTTGCAATGCGAATGGTGGGACTGGAAAGTCTATGTCGCCAATGTGACGGAGCAATTCGCACAGATTGCTGTTGTCGGTCCCAACGCGCGGAACGTGCTTGAGAAACTGGGCGGCATGGATGTCTCCAAAGAGGCGCTGCAATTCATGGAATGGCGTGACGGCACGATCGGTGGCTTTGATGCGCGGGCCTATCGGATCAGCTTTTCCGGCGAACTTAGTTATGAAATCGCGGTGCCTGCTAGCCAAGGCCGCGCCTTCTGGGATGCGCTGATGGAGGCCGGTGAAGAATTTGGTGTCATGCCCTATGGCACCGAATGCCTGCACATTCTGCGGGCCGAGAAGGGCTTCATTATGATCGGAGATGAAACCGATGGTACGGTCATCCCACAAGATTTGAACCTTCAGTGGGCTCTATCGAAGAAAAAGGACGACTACCTCGGCAAACGCGCGCATGAGCGCAGTCATATGGCCGACCCTAACCGATGGAAGCTGGTGGGGCTGGAGACGGTCGATGGGTCTGTCCTGCCTGATGGTGCTTATGTTATTGCGGAAGGCACCAATGAAAACGGCCAGCGGAACACGCAGGGGCGTGTGACCTCCACCTATTTCTCCGCCAACTTGGGGCGCGGAATTGCAATGGGGTTGGTGCGAAACGGGCCTGACCGGATGGGGGAGGTGATTTCCTTTACCAACACCGAGGGCGAGCCAATCCGCGCCAAAATCGTTAATCCGGTTGTCTATGACCCAGAGGGGGAGAAGCAGAATGTTTAATGCTGTGAGCGCTTTGGACGGGCAAGTGGCCCCTGGTGAAGTCACCGTGCGGGAGCTTGGTCTGCGCGGGATGGTGACACTGCGCGGTGATCTGTCGTCACGCAAATTGCAGAACGTGTGCAAAAAGCTAACGGGCGTTGCGTTCCCAAAGCAGGGCGGCGTGGCGTCTGACGGGGACAAGGGCCTTGCGTGGATGTCACCGGACGAAGTGCTGGTGATGGTCCCACATGCGAGGGCGACGGCGGCCGTGGCCGAGATTGAGAAGGCATTGAAGGGCGATCATTTCGTGGTCGTCAACGTCTCCGACGCCCGCGCGGTGTTCTCCGTTCAAGGCGCGTTTTCGCGAGAGGTGATTGCGAAATTGGCACCAGCGGACCTGCATCCCGATCGGTTCAAAGAAGGCATGATGCGCCGGACCCGTCTGGGTCAGGTGGCTGCGGCCTTTTGGATGGTCGATGACGAGACCTTTCATGTAATCTGTTTTAGGTCGGTGGCCGAGTATACGTTTAAGCTGCTGGCGGCGTCTGCTGGTGCTGGACGGGTTGGATTTTTAGCTTGAGCCGAAGAATCTCTCCTGAGCCAAAAGGTGTACAGGTCAAACTCACCTGAGGGTACTCCACTCTCCCCAAACGGAACATTTTGCCGTTCCACCCGTTGGCTTAAGAGTGAATGACCTTGACCTAGAGTACATTTGCCCTTTTTAACAAACTAACAACCACCAACAGAAAGATGGTCCGATGGCTTTTTCCCTTCCTGATCTTCCCTATGCACATGACGCTTTGGCGTCTAAAGGCATGTCCGCTGAAACTCTCGAATATCACCACGATTTGCACCACAACGCCTATGTCACAAACGGCAACAAGGCGATTGAAGGGACAGAGTGGGAAGGCAAGTCGATGGAAGAGATCATTGTCGGCACCTACGACAAATCTGCGGTTGCTCAGAACGGCATCTTCAACAACATCTCCCAGCTTTGGAACCACAACCAATTTTGGGAAATGATGGGCCCAGGTGACAGCACTATGCCAGGTGAGCTGGAGAAAGCACTGGTTGAAAGCTTTGGCTCGGTCGACGAATTCAAATCCCAATTCTCCGCCGCTGGTGCGGGTCAGTTTGGTTCCGGCTGGTGCTGGCTGGTCAAGAACGCGGACGGCTCCTTGGCAGTGACAAAGACAGAGAACGGCGTTAACCCGCTTTGCTTTGGCCAGACAGCGTTGCTTGGCTGCGATGTGTGGGAGCACAGCTACTACATCGATTTCCGCAACAAGCGCCCTGCCTATCTGTCGAACTTCCTCGAAAATCTGGTGAACTGGGAAAATGTTGCCTCGCGCATGTAGCCCATTTTCTATTTGAATTTGGCGAAGGCCCGTGGGACCTCTCACGGGCCTTTTGTTTTGTGGAGGGGTCATTGGGACCGACGTTGGAAGATATTGAGCAGGCACAGGCGGCGCTGGTAGGGGAGATGGTTGAGACGCCCGTGGTGTCGCTGCCCGTGTCGAAGCTGCCCGCGCGGTTGGCCGATGCAGACGTGACCGTGAAGCTTGAGCTTTTTCAGCATACCAACAGTTTCAAAGCACGGGGGGCCTATTTGGGGATCTGTGGTCTCGACGCGAGCGCGCGGCAGGCAGGCGTTGTTGCGGCAAGCGGTGGCAATCATGCGCTGGCTGTCGCGTGGTCGGCCAAAACCGCTAGCGTCGACGCGTTGATCGCAATGCCGCAAGCGACAGACTCGATGCGGGTGGAGGCGTGCCGCGCCCTTGGCGCGCGCGTTGAGCTGTGCGCCGATATGCCTGCGGCTTTCGCGTTGATGGAAGGGGAAGCGGCGAACGGGAGGTTTCTGATGCATCCCTTTGAAGGGGCGCACATGGTCCTTGGCGCCGCCACGATTGGGGCGGAGTATGTCGCCCAGGCCTCTGATGTGGATGTGTTCGTCGTACCCGTTGGAGGTGGTGGCTTGATCAGCGGCATGTCTGCGGCGATCAAGATTCTGAAGCCAAAGGCGACCGTGATCGGGGTGGAACCTATTGGCGCTGACAGTATGAAACGGAGCTTTGAGGCAGGCAGCCCGCAACGGTTAGAGCGGATCGATACGATTGCTGATAGCCTCGGCTCCCCACTCGCCATGCCGCTGACCTATGGGATTGCCAGAGCGAATGTCGACGAAATTGTCCATATTACCGACGATGATATGCGGGATGCGATGCGGGACTATTACACCGCGCTGCGGATCGTGGCGGAGCCTGCATGTTCGGCAAGCCTTGCGGCGGTCTGTGGACCGTTGAAAGACAGGCTGGCGGGGCGGCGGGTCGGGATTATAGCCTGCGGGTCAAACATTGGGCTCGCGCGGTACCGCGAATTCTTGGGCGACTAGCTCAGGGCAGACTTCAGCGCGTTTTCGAGAGCAAGGATGTCTGTCACGGATGTAACGTAGCTTAGAATGTCATCGCCCGCGAATTTTTGCTCCACGATATGGTCCAGCATTTCGAATAGCGGGTCCCAATAGCCTTCGATGTTCAAAAGAATGATCGGCTTGCTGTGTAAACTCAGTTGCCGCCATGTGAGCGCTTCGAAGAACTCATCGAGTGATCCAGCACCGCCGGGAAGAACAACCACAGCGTCAGCGTTCATGATCATGACTTTCTTCCGCTCATGCATCGTTTCCGTCAGGATGAAGCTATCAAGATCGCGCTTGCCGACTTCCCAATCCATCAGATGCGTGGGGATCACGCCAAATGTTGTGCCGCCTGCCTGCTGCACAGAGGTTGCCACGCGCCCCATCAACCCCACGTCCCCTGCGCCATAGACCAACCTCCACCTGTTGTGGGCGAGCATGGCGCCAGTGTCTTCGGCGGCTTGTGCATAAATCGGCTTCGCGCCGTCGCGTGCGCCACAATAGACACAGACGGATTTTTGAAGGGTCATTCAAGGTCTCTTCACTGAGTTGTCTTTGACCAACCTTAGTGCTGTTGTTATGGTGTCTCAACCGTGCGGGCTGCCCATGTACGCACAGTGGGGACGAAACGACATATGGTGAGCTGAAGATGGCTTCGGATGCAAGTCGGTTGGCGCTGGGTGCGCTGGCAGCGGCGGTGATTGGTGTTGGGGTGATTTGGCTTTTGCCGCGTCCTGAAACGGCGGTGGTGGCACCACAGCAAACAGACCCCGCGATAACCACAGAAGACGCGCCAGAGGTGGCGGAAAGCACTGCTGATGCACCAGAAGCAGTCGAGACTGTCGTTGCGCCAGAACCTGAGAGCGTTGCAGAAATCGCCGCACCAACCGTTGGGATGCGGGCTGAGATGGATGGCATCCTTGTTGTGACCGGACGTGCTCCTGGTGCCGAAATGGTCGATGTATTGCTAGGCAACCGCGTGATAGAACGGTTGATGGTCGATGGCAGTGGTGCCTTTGCCACCGTTGTGATGGTTGAGCCCTCTGACAAGCCGCGGATGTTGCAGGTTATCGCGGACCCTGAAGGGGCGGCTGTCGCCTCCGTTCAGAACCCACTGCTTCTGCCGACAGAGATAGAGCAGGTCGCAGCAGCGTCGGATGAGCCCATCGTTGCGGGGGCTGTGATACCAGTGGAGGATGCTGAGGTCGCTGAAAGCACAGCGATCAGTGAGGAGCCGTCGCTCGAAGCCGTAGAAGGCGCAGTTGCGGTAGCGGATGATGCACCTGAAGCGGACGAAGTTGTCGTAAGCGTCGAAACGACTGATACCGAACCGGCAATTGAGACGGCAACAACTGAAAACAACGTAGAGGTTGAAGTTGCTGAAGCGGATGATGCACCTGAAGCGGACGAAAATGTTGTAAGCGTCGAAACGACTGATACCGAACCGGTAATTGAGACGGCGACGACTGAAAACAACGTAGAGGTTGAAGTTGCTGAAGCGGATGATGCACCTGAAGCGGACGAAGATGTTGTAAGCGTCGAAACGACTGATGCCGAACCGGCAATTGAGACGGCGATGACTGAAGACAACGCAGAGGTTGAAGTTGCTGAAGCGACGAACGAGGCCGTGGACCCTGAAACTGACCCTGTCAAAGCTGAGTCCATTGACCCTGCTGCCGAACCAGCCGAGCCTGAAGCGAAAGCAGGCGAAACCGACGTCGCGACCGGGGAGGAGACTGACGACACTGGGGAGACCATGCTTGTTGCCGACGCCGAAGGTGTGCGCGTGGTTGCGGTGGATGTCGCGGGACCACAAGTCCTTACCAACGTGGCGCTCGACAGCATCAGCTATGATTTGTCGGGGGAGGTGCTCCTGACAGGGCGCGGCACGGGCGATGGCTTTGTACAGGTCTATGTCGACAATCAGCCTGTGACCACGTCCCGGATCACTGCTGGCGGCGATTGGCGCACGGATCTTCCGGAGGTGGATACAGGCGTCTACACGCTGCGCATTGATGAATTGGATGAGGCAGGCACGGTCGTCAGCCGGATCGAGACGCCTTTCAAGCGCGAAGAACCTGAAGCCGTCGCTGCTGTGATGGCGGAAGAAACGGCGGAAGAAGATTTCAAAGTTGCGGTGCGCACGGTCCAGCCGGGCGCAACGCTCTGGGCGATTGCGCGGGAGCAATTCGGCAAAGGCATCATGTACGTCGCAGTTTATGAGGCCAACAAAGACCAAATCCGCGACCCTGATCTGATCTACCCCGGGCAGGTTTTCAGAATGCCAGAGACAGCCGAATAAGTGCCGCGCTCTGGTAATTCGAAAAGTCCGGCTTAAGTAGCTCGGACCATGAGACCCCTGACCCCAGACACTGAAGAACAATCCGACCGCAGGCGCGGCTGGTCGGTGATCAAGCGGACGTTGCCATACCTCTGGCCCGAAGGTCAGCCAATGGTGAAGGTGCGGGTTGTTGCAGCGTTCTTAGCGCTGTTCGCCGCTCAACTGTTGAGCGTTCTTGCCCCCCAATTCTTGGCGCAAGCGGTCGATGCCCTAACGCCAGAAACGCCCGATGCCGCGACCTACCTTGGCCTAGGTGCGATTGGGCTGAGCATCGCTTATGGTTTGTCACAGCTGATGAGCGTCGGGTTCCGGCAGCTGCGGGATGTGTTCTTCACCCGTGTCGGGCAAGGGGCGCTGCGCCAATTGGCGCTGACGACGTTCTCCCACATTCACCGCTTGTCGATGCGGTATCATCTGAGCCGTCAGACCGGTGGCCTGAGCCGGATTATTGAGCGTGGCGTGAAGGGCGTTGAATACCTACTGCGCTTCATCCTCTTTTCCATTGGACCGTTGGTCTTGCAATTCGTTCTTATCTGCATCGCGCTGGCGTGGAGCCTTGACCCCATCTTCTTGTTGGTCATTTTGGTCGTGGTGATCCTCTACGTCTGGTTCACATTCACTGTGACCGAATGGCGGGTGAAGCTGCGCAAGGTGATGAACACGCAGGACACAGACGCCAATCAGAAGGCCATCGACAGCCTGCTGAATTTTGAAACCGTGAAGTACTTCAATGCCGAGCGGTGGGAGATTGAGCGCTATGACAGCGCGATGCGGAACTATGTCGAAGCTGCGGTGAAGACGAATTATTCACTCGCCTTTCTGAACTTCGGTCAGTCGCTTATCATTTCATCTGGCGTGATCATCGTTTTGGTTCTTGCCGTGCGTGGGGTGGTTGCGGGCGAATTGACGGTCGGGGATTTCGTGTTGGTGAACGCCTACATGTTGCAGATCACACAACCGCTGAACTTCCTCGGCTCTGTCTATCGCGATATCCGGCAAGCCCTGGTCGATATGGGCGACCTCTTTGATCTTTTGGATCAACCACCAGAGGTGGAGGAGAAGAAAAACGCAACCGATCTGACGGTCACAGATGGGGCTATTTCGTTCAAAGGGGTGCAGTTTGGCTATGATGCTGACCGGCAAATTTTGAAGGGTGTCGATATTGATGTCGTTCCGGGTAGGACCGTTGCTCTGGTTGGCTCCACCGGATCAGGCAAGTCCACAATCGGGCGGCTCTTGTTCCGCTTCTATGATGTGACGGATGGCAGTGTGACAATCGATGGCCAAGATATCCGTGATGTGACGATGGAAAGCCTGCATAGTCAGATTGGTGTCGTGCCGCAGGACACGGTGCTCTTCAACGACACGATCTTCTACAACATCTCTTACGGCAGGCCCGACGCCAGTCGGGATGAAGTGATTGCGGCGGCAAAGGCCGCAAAGATCCACGACTTTGTGGAGAACTTGCCCAAAGGCTACGATACACAAGTAGGGGAACGGGGCCTCAAACTGTCAGGCGGTGAAAAGCAGCGTGTGGGCATTGCGCGGACGATCTTGAAGAACCCACCGATCCTCCTGCTCGATGAGGCGACATCCGCCCTCGACACGGAAACGGAACAAGAAATTCAGGCCGAGCTTTCCACGATGAGCGCTGGGCGGACCGTGATCACGATCGCGCATCGGTTGTCGACGATTGCTGACGCGGATGAGATCGTGGTGCTGGAAGCTGGTGAGGTGATCGAGCGGGGCACGCATGCTGAATTGCTTTCGCGTGATGGGCGTTATGCGCACCTTTGGAACCGTCAGTTGGACGAAGCCGCGGCTTGAAGGATTCAACTTTCGATCAAGGTTGCGCAGCAAAATCGCTTCATTGCGATGCAAATTCCTGTTGAATTGATATTTCTGATTGAGAGTAGAATGGCTTTTCCAAAATTTTCTGTGAGCTGGCGTTCATCGCAGCGTCGGGCTGCTTTTAAGACGCAGCGACCTTGTTGTCCTTTGCTGAGGTGACAGCAACTGGCCTTATCGTCACCGATGCGGTTGGTGGTGCCCCGCAGTCCTATATCGATTTTACGGGTAGAGGTTTTGCCTACGCTGCTGGCAGCGTCTATGGCGATGGTCTGAAAGCGGTGTCTGGCATCACGACCAGAAGTTCCGTGGCCCCCGTGCCAGCGTCAGCTTCAATTGCATTTTCTGGGTGATATGAGCTCTTTCAAGTCGATGGTATCTCGCTTAACGGTAGCCAGATCACAGGCTTTCGGACTCAGTAAACGGGATCCATCAATCTGTCGGCCAACTTTGGCGCAGGTACTCTGACAGGCTCCAGCGGCAACCTCAGCATCGATGGTCGCTTCTCGGGCGAGGACTTGAAAGGGGATGTGACCTACCGTGGCGTCGATGGTGATTTGAACGGTTTGGTAGGCAGCGACAAAGCGGTTGGAGCTTTCCACGGCAATAACGCTGATCTCATTGACGCGGGCGGCTTTCTGGTCAACTAAGCGACACATCTAAAGAAAAAGCCCGCTCCTTCGAGCGGGCTTTTTTGTTTATTCCGCTGCGCGGAGCGGTGGGATTGGTGGGCTTTTCTTCGGTGCTGGTTCGCTCGTGACCGCTGCGGTTGCAAAGTCATCCTCGCCCCAGAGGATCTGCGGCGACTTGAATTTGCGGGAGGCCCAGTAAAGTTTCATGTCGCCACGGATCATGCGCCCGATGCGGCCGAAGAAGCCAGCGCGCAGTGCGATCCATGCACCATAAGCGCCTTCTGTCGCCCAGACCCGCAGCGCCAACATCGATGGTGTAAACACCAGCGTCAGGACCGTTGCAGTACCAAGGCCAAAGACCACCGCGGTTGCCAACTGCTTCCACCAGAGGGCTGTCGGGCTGTCGACGGTGTAGCCGCCGTTGATGAAGTCGAGGCTGAGGCCAAACATCATAGGGGCGAGGCCCGCCATAGTTGTGATGGTTGTCAGGAGAACGGGGCGGATACGTGCCTCTGCCGTGCGGACAATCGCTTCGGTCTTTGGCATATATTTGCTGTACTCCTGATAGGTGTCGATCAGGATGATGTTGTTGTTCACCACGATCCCCGCCAAGGCGACGATCCCTGTTCCCGTCATGATGATGGAGAAAGCCTGATCCATAATGAGCATGCCCCAGAGCACGCCCGCTGTAGACATCACGACCGCGAGCAACACGAGGATGGAGTTGTAGATGGAGTTAAACTGCGCCAGCAGGATAATGAACATCAAGCCCAAGGCTCCCGCGAACGCGCTGGAGAGGAAGGCTTGCGATTCCGCCTGATCCTCTTGGTCACCGGTCCATTCCCAGCTAACCGAGTCAGCGAACGGCTTCTCGTTCAGCCATTCGGTCAAAATCTCGATCCGTTCGGTTGGGCTGACAACCACCATTGACAGCGCACCATCTGTGACCTCGTTCTGAAGCGTTTGGTTCGCCTCATAGTCTGTTTTCGGGATCACGCGGCTGACGCCATCGAGGTCCGTCAGTTTAACAAGGTCGCTGTCCACAGCCGCTTTCACGTCGAAATAGCGTTGCTGATCGACGCGGCTGATCTCGGCCAGCTTCTGAACCGGCGTGCGGGTGATGAAGTTCGACAGGGGCACGAGACCCGACTGCGTGCGAACCTTAAGCGTATCCAACGTGGAGAGGACACGGTCCTGCTCTGGCAATCGAACGCGGATTTCAATCTCTTCATCGCCATCGGCAGGGGTGTAGGTGTCGAGCAGGATGCCGCGTGTGACAAGCTGCACCATACCGCCAACTGTGGCCACGTCTGCGCCGTAGCGGCCAGCCGCCTCAACATCCACGTCGATCTGCCAATCGATGCCGGGAAGGGGCAGGTTGTCTTCTTGCTGTGCCAAACCGGGCAGGGCGTCGAACTGGTTCCGCGCGATTGAGGTCGCAGCAATAAGGTCGTTCCAGTTGTTGCTCTTCAGTCGGAGGTGCACTGGCTTGGCGGATGCCGGACCCATAGCGAGGTTCAAAACCTCGAACCTGATGCCCGGAACGTCTCGCAGAGCGTCTTCTAACTCCGCGATCACCGCGTTGCCGTCATAGGCCGGATCAACCTCCGTGGTGGTCCACGGGATGAAACCCAAAAGCTTTGTGTCCCGCTCCACCACCGGGCGGTCCTCCCATGGCAGCAGCTCTAGCTGCACCTGACCAATTTCATCCGCAGGGCCTTCGGCGCCACCTGTGTTGTTGTTCAACCCACCTTCACCGGCGAAGGAGAAGGCACTTTGCACAGCGGGATGCGCGATGACGATGTTCTCGACCTGTTGAACCAGTGCATCCTTCTCGCCAATCGACATGTTGCCGCGGGCTTGGACATAGACGATCGCTTGCTCCGGCTCCGTCTCAACGAAGAATTCAACGCCGTTGTTGTTGGCCCCGAAGTTCTGGAAACTGAACATCACGAAGCCCGCGACCGCACCGATAAAGACAAGCGGCATGATCGGGTTCTTTGTGATCAACGCGATGAAGTGGCCGAAGAGCGATCGACGATAGCCTGCGTTGATGCGCTTACGCTCGAAATGGATTTTGGCGGCGCTGATCGTGATGGAGGTAAACACGGCACCTGTAAGGAACATGATGATCCCAGGAAGCGAGGCCATAAAGCCATTCGTTTGGACGGCTTGGCCGCTCAAGTAGGCAGGGTTCAAGGTCAGCATCGCGCCTGTGAAGGTTGTCATCAATGCGACAGGTACCAGCGCTGCGCGGATCACCCATGGGAATGTCGCGCGGAGCCAGTCGGAGACGCCTATGAAAACGCCGCTGAGACGACCAGTGACACCGCCCATGACAGGCAGATAGATCAAAGCAACAACTAAGGACGCGCAGAGAACGAAGATCAATGTGACCGGCAACATACCCATGAACTGACCAGGTACGCCCGGCCAGAACAGCATTGGTAAGAATGCGCAGAGCGTTGTCGCGGTTGAGGAAATAATCGGCCAAAACATGCGCTTTGCCGCCTCGGTATAGGCGCGCATTGGGCCGGAGCCTTCTTTGATCCGTTTGTCGGCGTATTCGACAACAACGATGGCCCCGTCGACCAGCATACCCACCGCGAGGATCAAACCGAACATGACGATGTTCGAGATTGTGATGCCCATTACCGCAAGCAGCGCAAAGCAGAGCAAGAAGGAGGTTGGGATCGCAAAACCAACCAAGAGGGCAGGGCGTGTACCAAGTGCGGCGAGGACCACGATCATTACAAGCGCGATCGCTGTCAGGACGGAGCCTTCAAGCTGACTGACCATAGAGGCGACGTTGCGCGACTGGTCGTTGGAGGTGCCGACCTTGATCGCGTTCTGAAGTTCAGGCTCCCATGTAGCACGTTCCAGCTCGACCGTTTCGCGCACCAGTTGGGCGGTGTCGATTAGGTTGAAACCTTTGCGCTTCACAACCTGCAAAGCAACCGTATTGACCCCGTTAAATCGGGCTGTGCCTTGGCGGTCTTCGAATGTCGGACGGATCGTGGCGAGGTCGCCCAGCGTTACGACGCTGTCGCCGTTCTGCTTGACGGGCAGGGTGTACACGTCCTGCGGTTCGCTGAAGGACGACGGGATTTTGACAGCAAAGGTGCTGCCCGGTGTCTCAACATTACCTGCAGCGATCAGCAGGTTGTTCTGTGTGACCACATTAATGAGTTCGCCAGCTGTGACATTGTAGGACTCAAGCTTGAGCGGGTCGATGATGACCTCAAGCATTTCATCGCGTTGTCCGGCAAGTCCTGCTTCCAAAACAGCATCGAGGCCCTCGATCCGGTCTTGGAGATTTTTGGCAACCTTGACCAATGTCCGCTCTGGCACATCGCCGGTGAGGTTGACGATTAGGATTGGGAATTCGGAGAAGTTGATCTCGTTGATCGAATAGTTTTCAGCACCTTGCGGAAAAGACCCTTCCGCCGCGTTCATCGCATCGCGGATGTCGGCCATGACTTTGGTCTTGTCCCAGCCAAACTCAAATTCCAACGCGACACCCGCGTAGCCTTCGGCTGCGGTACTGCTCATGGTTTTTAGGCCGTCTAAGTCGGACAGCTCTTTTTCCATCGGTTTGACGAGGAGGGTTTCGGAGTCAGATGCTGAAATCCCAGGGAAGGGGACAGAGACAAAGATCGCAGGAATCTCGATGTCTGGTTCACCTTCCTTTGGAAGCCCAACGTAGGACAGGGTGCCTGCGGCAAGCGACAGCACGATAAAGGCCAGAACCATCCGCGCCCGCGACGCGGCCCAATCGACTAATCCGGTCATCCTTCTGCCTCGCTATATGTCGGATCGACCAATACGCCATTTATAACATATTCTTGGCCAATCGTAATGATGTCGGCTTGTTCAGGGAGATCGGCAACCCAAACGCCTTCAATTGTATCGCGAAGGAGCGTCACTGGCGCAAATAGCGCCATGTTGTTTTTGTCGACAACTCGAACACCCAGCGTACCATTGTCGTCCAAGGTCAATGCAGAGCCCGGGATCAGGTGAGCTGTGCGACCGTCGGAGGCGATCACGATGTCAGCGGTTTGACCGTCACGGATCGACAAGTCGTCGTTTGGAACTTCGACCTCTACGCGGAATGTCCGTGTCACTGGGTCCGAGGAGCGGGAGAGGAATTTCACCGTTCCGACAACCTCACGGCCGTTGGTCAGCCTTGCACCAGCGGGCGCGCCCACTGCCACTTTGCTCACATCGTTCTCAGCCACGAAGCCCACCAATTTGATCGGGTTCAATTGAATGATCGTCGCGCAAGAGGAGCCGGGCTGCATCAGCGTACCAAGTTCTGCAGTATCCGTTTCAAGAAGACCTGCAAAAGGCGCTTCAATCGTCAGGCGCTCAATCTCGCGCTTTGCCGCGGCGACGGCGGCTTCAGCGGCTTGAATGCCGGCCTCTGCGCTGGCCATGCCAGAGTTGGCGCGCTGGAGGCCTGCAACCGCTGCTTCTGCTGCTGCTTCTGCGCTGATGAGACGGGTTTCTGAAGCGAAACCATCTTCTGAAAGTTTGCGCGCTACGTTCACGTTAATTTCGGCCTCAGCTATACGGGCATTTGCTTCGGCCACGGCTGCTTGCGCTTCCGGTACGCGACCGCGCGCTTCGGCGAGCCGAGCTTCCGTTTCGGCCAAGCTGGCCTCTCGGGTGCCGGGGTCGAGGCTGCACATCAGATCGCCTGCATTGACAGCAGTACCTTTCCGCAAAGGCTCTGAAATGACCAACCCTGCCGTTTCAGCCGCTACTGTTACCTGACGGGCAGCTTCCGTGCGGCCACGAAGGACAACCGCGCTTTCAATCTTACGGGCTTCAGACCTTAGGACGACAACTTTCACGGCCGTTTGCGCTGTGTCCTCTGCCTCCATTTCTTCAGCGGTGGCTTTATCAACCGCGTAACTGGTTGCTTCCGTTTGGACGCCAGGGGCGGTTTCTTCGGCGAACTGGAAGAGCCGATCTCTCTCAAACACGACGAAATAAAGCGCGACCGTAACGATGATTGCGGTGAGAGTTGGGATGATCTTCATGATCGACCTCGAGGACGTTCTGTAGTTGGATGTCAATTATGTCTTAGATACGTGCATTGACAGGGGTTTGGTTCAAAACCCGCAAAACTAAACTGTTGAGTTCAGATTTAGGGCCTGCCCTAAGGTCAGGCAAGGGCGATTTACGCATTTTCTTTCAGCATTTTGAGGATCGCTCGCACTATATCTTGGCATTCCTGTGACCTTCGCGATAAGAAACCCGAAAATATGGAAAAGCAAAGCGAGAGATGCCGTGAGCGAGAGCGATAGTTTCATCAGCGAAGTCACCGAAGAGGTGCAGCGCGATAAGCTTTATGGATACGTGCGCCGCTACGGCTGGATCGCGGCATTGGCCATCATCCTGATCGTTGGCGGAGCGGCGTGGAACGAATACCGCAAGGCCATCGCTGAAGCTGCGGCGGAGCAGACAGGTGATGTGCTTTTGAATGCTTTGCGTCTTGATGCGCCAGAAGAACGTGCAACAGCATTGGCAGCTGTCACGGCTGAAGGTCCGGCGGCAGCAATTGCTGCGCTTACGACGGCGGCCGCCCAGCAAGAGGCGGGGGATGAGACCGCGGCTGCTGATACACTACGTGGCTTGATCACGGCGCAAGAAATGCCGCCGATCTACAATGATTTGGCTGCTTTCAAATTGGCGCTTTTGCCCAGCGTAGCGGACGATGAACGCCGCGCGGTTCTCGAAGGTCTCGAAGCGCCCGGCGCGCCGCTCAGTCTTTTGGCGCAAGAACAACTGGCGCTTTTGGATCTGCAAGCGGGTGATGACGATGCCGCTGTTGCCCAATTGGTGGCGATTATTGAAGACGCTGGCGCGTCGCGGGGCTTGCGCGAACGGGCAATTGGGCTGATTGTAGCGATGGGTGCGGAAGAGCAGCTGGAAGGCGTGTTCAACGCGTCACAATAAAACAACAACGGTGGGCATCCATCGGAGGAGCAGCCAGTGACGGTCAAATCAGTTTTCGGAGCCTTCGCCGGATTGGCGTTTTTGGTCGCCTGTAGTGAAACTGACATTATTCTTCCGGGTGAGCGGCAAGACATTCGCCCATCTTCCGTTGTAGAAAATCAGGCCCGCGCGTTGCGTTTGGTTGCACCGGTCGCCAATGCAAATTGGCGCCACCGAAACGGCAGCGCCACCCATAAGATCACGCATCCTGCTTTGACACCTGGCTTGGCGCAGGTGTTTTCCGTCAATATTGGTGAAGGCGACAGCCGTCGCGCGCGGATCACCGCTGATCCCGTGGTTGCGGGTGGTGTGATTTACACATTGGATGCACGGGCGCGGGTCAGCGCAACGTCCACCGCTGGTGCGCCACTTTGGTCTATGGATGTCACGCCTGCCAATGACAGCAGCAGTGATGCGTCAGGTGGGGGTTTGGCTGTTTCTGACGGGCGCGTCTTTGTGACGACCGGCTTTGGGGAGCTGACCGTTCTGGACGCCGCGAGCGGTGTTGAGATTTGGACGCAAGACTTGGATGCGCCGGGCGGGTCTGCGCCAACAGTCTCTGGTGATCTTGTCTATCTGGTCTCCCGCGACAGCACGGGCTGGGCGATTGAGGTCGAGAATGGCCGTATCCGTTGGCAGATCGCAGGCACGCCGTCGGTTGGCAATTTCTCTGGCGGGGCAGGTGTCGCGGTGAATTCCGAAGCGGCTGTGTTCCCAATGCCATCGGGTGAGGTCATTGCAGCCTTCCCGCAAGGCGGCTTGCGTCGGTGGTCGAATGTGGTGTCGGGTCAGCGCCTTGGGATTGCGTCTGCCAATATATCCGACATCGCTGGTGATCCGGTGATTGATGGCGGCCGCGTCTATGCCTCCAACTTCTCTGGCCGGTTGGTCGCGATGGACATGACGAACGGCGATCGGATTTGGACAGCGGCCGAAGGGGCGGTGAGCCCTGTTTGGCCCGCTGGAGACTCGGTCTTCTTGGTCAATGAGATCAACGAATTGGTGCGCCTCGATGCGTCTGATGGTTCGGCAGTTTGGAAGGTTGACCTGCCGAAGTTCACCGAAACGCCGTTGCGCCAGCAGCGCTCGGTGTTTGCTCACTATGGCCCCGTTTTGGCGGGTGGGCGTTTGATTGTTGCGTCCTCTGACGGTCAAATCCGTGAGATTGATCCGGCGAGCGGTGATTTGATTGGAGCCACACCGATTGCGGGGGGCGCTGCGTCAAACCCCGTGGTTGCTGGTCAAACGCTCTATGTGATCAGCAAAGAAGGTCAGTTGGTGGCTTTCCGCTAAGCGATCTATGGTGTAGAGCCGCGCATCTGACTCGGCAGGATCGACGACATGACTTTCACTTTGGCCATTGTGGGCCGTCCCAATGTTGGCAAATCAACCTTGTTCAACCGTCTGGTCGGCAAGAAGTTGGCTTTGGTCGATGACCAACCGGGTGTGACGCGGGACCTGCGCGAAGGTGCCGCGCGGCTGGGCGAATTACGATTTACTGTCATCGATAGCGCTGGACTTGAGGACGCGACCGACGACAGCCTGCAGGGGCGGATGCGGCGGCTGACAGAGCGCGCGGTCGAGATGGCCGACGTCTGTCTCTTTATGATTGACGCCCGTCAAGGCGTATTGCCAGCTGATGAAGTGTTTGCCGACATCCTGCGCCGCAAGAACGCCAATGTGATCCTTGCCGCCAATAAGGGTGAGGGCACGGCGGCTGATGCGACCATCCTTGAAGCGTTCTCATTGGGCTTGGGCGAGCCAATCCGTATGTCCGCCGAACATGGTGAAGGGATGGGCGAGCTGTTGAATGTTTTGCGCCCAATCTATGAGGCGCAGATGGAGCGGGCGGCGAAGGATGCGCCGGAGGTAGATGTTGCAGTCTCTGATGAAGACCCAGATGCGCCCAGAACGCCGACTATTGATAAGCCCCTTCAAATCGCCGTTGTGGGGCGTCCGAACGCAGGTAAATCGACGCTGATTAATCAAATCATTGGTGAAGAGCGTCTTTTGACAGGGCCGGAGGCTGGGATCACACGCGATGCCATCTCTGTCCAGACGATGTGGAACGATGTGTCGACGCGCATCTTTGACACGGCAGGCATGCGGAAGAAGGCGAAGGTTCAGGAGAAGCTGGAAAAGCTCTCTGTCTCCGATGGCCTGCGGGCTGTGAAGTTTGCTGAGGTGGTTGTGGTCTTGCTCGACGTGGAAATCCCATTCGAGCAGCAAGACCTGCGGATCGCTGATTTGGCGGAACGGGAGGGCCGCGCCGTGGTTGTGGCCGTCAATAAGTGGGACATTGAGACCGAAAAGCAGTTTAAGATCAAAGAGTTGCGGGATGATTTTGCACGGCTTTTGCCGCAGTTGAAGGGTGCGCAAATGGTCACTGTGTCTGCTAAGACCGGCAAAGGCATGGACCGTTTGCATGAGGCGATCATGCGGGCACATGAGGTTTGGAACCGTCGTGTCACCACGGCGCAGCTCAATCGTTGGCTGACAGGGATGTTGGAGCAACACCCACCGCCCGCACCGGGAGGTCGGCGGATCAAGATGCGGTACATGACGCAGGTTAAGACGCGCCCGCCTGCGTTTGTCGTGATGACGTCCTTCCCAGATCAGGTTCCGGCAAGCTATTCACGTTATCTTGTCAACGGGTTACGGGAAGACTTTGACATGCCGGGCACGCCCATTCGCCTGACCTTGCGCGATCAGGGGGACAAGAACCCTTACAAAGGTCGCAAGAAGTCTCAGCCGTCCAAGCTGTCAAAGCACCTGAAGCCAAATCGCGGCGATTGATCCGATGCCAAATGAAAAGAGCCGGGGACGTCCGGGCTCTTTCATTTTACGTCAGCGACCGACGGTAGAGAAAGTCTTGCGAGCCTTATCTCTATCGGGATCGCCTACGCGTTTCCAAGCACCGAAGATAGCTGAGACAACCAGCCATCCATAAATCAGGCCCCAAATCGAAAACGCATATCCGACGGGTTGGATCGGCGGATGGATTTGGGAATTCGGCAGTGGATCCTCGCTAATGCCCATAAAGGGGGAGGTTACGGCAGCAGTAATTGTAAAAGTGAAGGTCACGGCCAGTGTGATGTAGGCATAAATCTTGGTCAAATGCTTGATACGCACCAGCCGTGATTTGGTTCCATAACGGATCTAACAAAGATGCCCATCGGCGGTGATTCGCGTCTTGCCGCGCAAATAGGGGTGCAACGCTTCAGGCAACTCGACAGAGCCGTTGGATTGCTGGCCATTCTCCAACACCGCAATGAGCGTGCGCCCAACGGCCAAACCTGAGCCATTCAACGTATGCAAAAACTCTGGCTTGCCGCCCTCGGATGGCTTGAACCGCGCGTTCATGCGGCGGGCCTGATAGTCGCCGCAGGTGGAGACGGACGAAATCTCACGGTACGTATTCTGGCCGGGCAACCACACTTCGATGTCGTGGGTGCGGCGTGCGCCAGCGCCCATGTCACCTGTGCAGAGCACGACCGTGCGATAGGGTAGCTCGAGCCGTTCAAGAATGCCTTCGGCGCATTTGGTCATGCGTTGGTGTTCGGCCTCTGATTGGTCGGGATGGCATACTGTCACCATCTCCACCTTTTCGAACTGGTGCTGACGCAACATGCCGGATGTGTCGCGACCTGCGCTGCCAGCCTCTGACCGGAAGCAGAGCGTGTGCGCAACGTAGCGGCGGGGCAGGTAGCTTTCCTCAACCGTCATGCCATTGACGATATTGGTGAGTGTGACCTCCGCCGTTGGGATCAGCCACCAACCGTTTGTGGTTTGGTAGCTGTCTTCGCCAAACTTGGGCAGCTGGCCTGTGCCATACATCATCTCTTCTCGCACGAGGACGGGAGTGATGGTTTCTGCTAGATCATTTTCTTCCACATGGGTGTCGATCATGAATTGGGCGAGGGCGCGGTGCAGCCGCGCAATAGCACCGGAGAGCAGAACAAACCGGCTGCCAGAGAGCTTTGCCGCGGTTTCAAAATCCATTCCGTCTTGCACGGCGGGGATTTCGTAATGCTCCACGGGATCAAAGTCGAAATTGCGGGGGTTGCCGTCACGGTGGATTTCGACGTTGTCGTCTTCATCTTCACCGTCTGGTACATCGGCGTAGGGGAGGTTGGGGATGCTCATGAGGATGGTGTTTAATTTCTCATCCAGCTCCTTTGCCTTGTCGCCCAGGTTAGCGATCTCAGACTTCTTCTCGGCCACGAGCGCGCGGAGACGTTCAAATTCGGCCTCGTCGCCACGGCCCTTGGCGGCGCCCACTTCTTTGGCGGCGTTGTTTGCCTCGGCCTGAGCGGCTTCCGCGGCTTGGATAGCCGCACGGCGCTTGCCGTCAATGTCCAAGATCTCGGAGGAGGATGCAGAAATCCCGCGACGTGCCAAAGCAGCGTCGAAGGCGGCTGGGTTTTCACGAATGGCGCGAATGTCATGCATCGGTCTTCTCCTTCAATGGTGAGTGACCATATGCCGAAAAGACAAAGCGAAATGAAGAGCGTTTTTTACAAGCGCTCTTCCAGCAGGGCGAGCAGTTCTTGTCTGGGATGACCAATATGGCGGTGTTTTCGGCCTTCGAAGAAATCTTGCCCACGATCTGGGGGCCTTCGGGCGTGTCGACCAACACCGCTGCGCCAGAGTTTCCGCCGCGCACGGGACAGTTGATGTGCAGCGGTCCAGCATCAAGCACGTAGTGGTCACAACCACTAGTGAACAATGGAGCTTGTGAGTTGAGGCTACTATAGTTGAGGAAATAGACCGGCTCCTACGGTCTGGGCACACCCACTACAGGCAACGGCTGAACATCCGTAATGGGGTCGGTCAGTCGAACCAAAGCCCAATAGTGGCTCAGATAACCAACTTGGCTTAACTTCGTGGGATCGTAATTCTCTGACAAGATGATTTCGGCAATCGAACTGCTTCTCGACGCCTTGTCATCGTCCCAGCCTGCCAAGAAGGTGTAGCGGCGTAATTGGCTGGGCATGTCGTTGCGTGCGGCGGCGATACAGTGTCCGGCGGTCAAGATCAGATCGGCAGCGATCAGTGTGGTTGTACAAAATTTGTCGCTTTGCAACTGCCCTTTGATCAGCTTGCCAATTGCCGCCAAAGGCGCCTGTTCTTCCTCCGCCAGCATCTTCCAACTTTGCGCCTGAGCGGATGTGGCGAGAAGAATTAGCGATGTGAAGATTGACGCTTTGAGCATAAGCAACCATATGCATCCAAAGACAAAAGAGAATAGCAAAAAACGCAGCTGCGACATTGCTATTCAGGCGTGGCAATCTTAGTGTCGCGCGACTGCTGGGCTGGGGCTGATGTCCTGCCGAAACCAACGTAAGGGGCCAAAATGCAAGGCATTGAATCGATCATTCCTCTCATTCTGATTTTCGCGATCATGTACTTCTTCCTGATCCGTCCTCAGCAAAAGAAAATGAAGGAACATCAGGCCATGGTTGCGGCGGTGCGTCGTGGAGACCGTATTATCACGCAGGGTGGTTTGAAAGGTAAGATCACCAAGGTTAAAGAAGGCGAGAACGAGGTCGAGGTGGAGATTGCTTCTGGCGTTGTGATCCGCGTGGTTCAGTCCACGATTGCGGATGTCGAGAACAAGACAGAGCCTGCAAAATAAACCCAAGCCGAGGGGCTTTAGATGCTTCATATCTCCGCCACCAAGCAGGTGATGATTTGGCTGACCGTTGTGGTCGGCCTTTTCCTTGCTTTGCCGAACGGATTTTATACGCAGGTTGAGCGGTACAATGATGCTGTCGCTTTGGGAGACGAGGCGACCGGATGGCCGTCGTTCATGCCGTCCGGCCTTGTGAACCTTGGGTTGGATTTGCGCGGAGGTGCGCATTTGTTGGCCGAGGTGAAGGTCGAGGATGCTCAGATTTCCTTGGTTGAGGCATTGTGGCCGGAAGTGCGCCGCGCCTTGTCGGCAGAGATGGCGACCATTGGCCCGTTCCGTCAAAGTGCCGATGCGCCTGTTGGAACCATTCGCATCCAATTCCAAGAAACAAAAGGCATTGATCGCGCGTACGAGATTGTCCGCGGATTGGCGCGGCCAGTTCAGTCCCTGACGGGGGTTGGGGCAAGCGATATTGAAGTGACACGCGGCACGAACGCGATCACGGTACAGCTCTCTGAGGCTGAGAAGGCCAACATCAACGAGCGGACGATGCAGCAATCGTTGGAGATTATCCGCCGCCGCATTGACGAAGTTGGCACGCGGGAGCCCACAATCCAGCGCCAAGGAGCTGACCGCATTTTGGTGCAGGTTCCGGGTGTTGGGTCTGCTCAGGAAGTGAAAGACATCATCGGGACAACCGCGCAGCTGACATTCCAGCCTGTTGTATCCGTTGTGGGTGATGCTGACGGGATCGCAGGTGCGGGCAATGAAATTCTGCCAGAAGTAACAGAGGACGGGATCGAGCCATCGATTTTTTATGTCCTAGAGCGCAACCCTGTTGTGACGGGCGAGGAACTGAACGACGCGCGGCCAGAGTTCGATCAGAATGGTCAGCCTGCCGTTGGTTTTCGCTTCAATCCAAGTGGTGCCAAGAAATTCGGTGTTCATACGACTGAGAATGCGGGATCGCTTTTTGCCATCGTACTGGACGGTGAAGTCATCTCCGCCCCGCGGATCAATGAACCGATCACCGGTGGTTCCGGTATCATCACGGGTAACTTCACGATTGAAGAGTCCACAAACCTCGCCGTGCTGTTGCGGGCAGGGGCGTTGCCAGCGGAGCTTGAGTTCCTTGAAGAGCGGACAATTGGCCCTGAATTGGGCCAGGATAGCATCGACGCAGGTAAGATCGCCTGTATCGTCGCGGGCATTGCAGTCCTTGTCTATATGTTTCTGAGCTATGGCCTCTTTGGCGTCTTCGCCAACGCGGCTTTGATCATCAACGTCGGTTTGATCTTTGGACTGCTGTCCTTGATCGGGGCGACACTTACTTTGCCCGGTATTGCCGGGATCGTTTTGACGATTGGTATGGCTGTGGACGCCAACGTGATTGTGTTTGAGCGGATCCGCGAAGAGTTGAAGACGGCGAAGGGCCCTGCACGGGCGATTGAGCTTGGCTATCAGAAGGCCCTCTCCTCCATCCTCGATGCGAACGTCACTACGTTTATCACCGCGACCATCTTGTTTGTGATGGGCTCTGGCCCCGTGCGCGGGTTTGCGATCACGCTGGGCTTGGGGATCATGACGTCGGTCTTCACGGCGATTTTTGTCACACGTGCGCTGATTGCGATCTGGTTCGCGCGCCGCCGTCCTAAGACGATTGAGGTGTAAGATGCGACTGAGACTGGTCAAACAAGGCACAAACATCGACTTTTTCAAGCGGGCCCGACTCTGGTTGGGTATTTCCGCTGTGCTGATGGTCGCCGCATTGGCGTCCTACCTGATCCAAGGATTGAACTTCGGCATCGACTTCCAAGGTGGCACAAGCATCCGAACCCAATCCGAAGCACCGATTGATGTCGGGGCCTATCGTGGGGCGATTGAACCGCTTGATTTGGGCGATGTGTCGATCACAGAGGTATTCGACCCAAGTTTTGACGACAACCAAAACGTCGCGATGATCCGCATCCAAGCCCAAGAGGGGGAGGAGAGCGTCACCAACGAGACCATCGGTCAGGTGCAAGAGGCGCTGCAAGCGCTGGAGTCCACAATCACATTCACCGCTGTTGAGTCTGTCGGTCCGAAAGTGTCAGGTGAGCTCATCAAGACAGCCTTCATTGCGGTTGCGATGGCTGTTGCGGCGATCCTGTTCTATATCTGGCTGCGGTTTGAGTGGCAGTTTGCGCTGGGTGCAGTCTTGGCATTGGTGCACGACGTGTTGCTCACGGTTGGCATCTTCTCCGAACTCCAAATCAAATTCGATCTGGCGATCATCGCTGCGATCCTGACCATCGTGGGCTATTCGATCAACGACACGGTGATCGTGTTTGACCGCGTGCGGGAAAACCTGCGCAAGTATAAGAAAAAACCGCTCAAGGAAGTGCTCAATATCTCCATCAATGAAACGCTGTCGCGGACATTGATGACATCGGTCACAACCATGTTGGCGCTCTTGTCGCTGTTCATTTTGGGCGGTGACGTGATCCGTGGGTTTGTCTTTGCGATGATGTGGGGCGTGGTGATCGGCACTTATTCCTCGATCTTTGTTGCGACGGCGATCTTGCTGGTACTGGGCGTGAAGCGCGACTGGTCAAAGCAAGCGCAGAACTTGGGTAACCAGTTTGGGAACATTGACGCCTGATGCGGCTGAATGAGGTTCAATATACCGACGCCCAGCCTGTGGATGGCTACGGACCGGGCTTCTTTCGGATCGGCGGCAAAGTGTTTGAGGGCGCGACGGCTGTGTTCCCGGATGGGGTGATGGGCTGGGGTGGCTTTGAAGATACTGAGACACTGATCGCGCGGGCCTCCTCCGTTGATGTCATCTTTGTTGGCACGGGTGCGGAAATCGCGCATCTGCCAAATGACTTTCGAACACTTGTTGAGGCGTCTGGCGTTGGGGTGGAACCAATGTCGTCACCAGCTGCTTGTCGCACCTACAACGTCCTTTTGAGCGAAGGGCGTCGTGTCGCACTTGCGCTGTTACCTGTTTAGTTGCCCCGTTTCTTTGGGTATTGAGGCCACATCAGACGCAGGATAGGAATACTGCATGTCGTACTGGGAACTCGCCAATCCGAGACGTTTCATGGGGTGGACGGCCCCCGTTATGTCGTGGGCGTTTGGTCTTGCTGCGATCACGCTGATCCCAGGGATCATTTGGGGGTATTTCTTTACGCCTGATGCGGTACGGTTCGGTTCGACCGTAAAGATTATCTACATTCATGTACCGGCGGCGTTCATTGCGATCAACGCTTGGATCATGATGCTTGTGGCTTCTTTGATTTGGCTGGTCCGGCGGCATCACGTCTCTGCGCTTGCGGCAAGGGCTGCGGCCCCGATTGGCGTAATCATGACGGTGATCGGATTGGCCACCGGTGCGATTTGGGGGCAACCGATGTGGGGCACGTATTGGGCGTGGGACCCGCGGCTGACCTCGTTCCTGATCCTGTTTTTGTTCTACCTCGGCTACATCGCACTTTGGGTGGCAACTGAGGATGCTGATACGGCGGCTGACCTCACATCATGGCTCTGCATCGTCGGGTCCGTCTTCGCACTGATGTCGCGTTACGCGGTTCTGTTCTGGAACCAAGGCTTGCATCAAGGGGCATCGCTCAGCCTCGATGCCGAAGAAAACGTATCTGATATTTTCTGGCAACCGCTGGTGTTGTGCATTGTTGGGTTCGTCTTGCTGACAATCGCGCTGGTGTTGCTGCGCACTCGGACAGAGATCCGTTTGCGCCGGATCCGAACGCTTGAACTGCGGGCGAGGGCGGCCTGATGCCAGATCTTGGGAAACACGCTGCTGAAGTGCTTCTGTCGTACGGCATAACCATTGGACTGGTTTTGGCGCTTTTGGTCGTGAGCATCGCGCGATCCCGCGCGGCCAAGCGCCGCCTTCAGGAGCTTGAAAATGACTAAGCCACCACTGCTCATGCTCATTCCCGTGGTGATTTTCGCAGGTTTTGCGGGGCTCTTCCTTGCGGGCATGTTTCGGGAGGCACCGGGGGAGGTGCCATCCACCATGATTGGGCATGTGGCCCCCGCGCTTACTGAAGAAGTGGTGCCAGACACGGACCTTTTGGTCATGGACGACTTCACCACGGGCGAAGTGACCATCCTGAACTTCTGGGCCAGTTGGTGCCCGCCGTGCCGAGCGGAGCATCCAACGTTGTTACGCCTGAACCAAGAAGGCTATCGCATCGCTGGATTGAATTTTCGCGACACGGCGGATCAAGCCGCTGCTTATCTGAAAGAGTATGGAAACCCCTTCTTCGCCACCGGTTTTGATCATAGAGGTCGCGTGGCACTTGATTGGGGCGTTGCCGCCCCGCCCGAAACCTTCATCATCGGACCAGATGGGATCGTTTTATTCCGATTTATCGGTCCGTTGGTTGGCGATGACTTTGAGCAGCGATTTATGCCGATGCTAGAGGATGCTTTGGTTCAAACGGGGTCTTAGGTGGTCGTTTTTTCGCGTCCGAAGGCTTCACTTTTTAGAAATTAATCAAGTGAAACATCCGGTCACTCCGGCTCGCAATTCGTTGATTGGTCATTTCAAACCGAAGCGAGTACGACTGTGTCCAGCCAGACAGAATCGAACTGAATATGCACAAGTTGTTGGCAGCTTTGACCCTTGCGATCACGCCCTTCATTGGGTCGGCACAGGCGCAGAATGCGACTGTGGTTGAGCTTTACACGTCGCAGGGCTGTTCAAGCTGTCCGCCAGCAGATGCGATGTTGGAAGACCTTGCAAAGCGGGACAATGTGATCGCCTTGGCGCTGCATGTGGATTATTGGGACTATATTGGCTGGGTCGATGACCTTGCTGATCCGGCCTATACCGCCCGTCAGCGGGCCTTCGCGCGGGCCAAAGGATCACGCACCGTTTACACACCTCAGATGATCTTTGATGGCAGGGATCACATCATCGGTTCGCGTCCTATGGATGTGATGGATCAGATCATGGCTCATGCGGCCCGTTCGGATGACGTGAACGTGACGCTCACCCGCGATGGCAACGCGCTGCGTATCGAAGCGCAAAGGGTCGGAAATTTTCGTGGCAATGCGGTTGTTCAGATTGTGCGCTACACGCCGAAAGTCATGCGCGACATCCATCGGGGTGAGAACGCAGGCCGGACGATTGTTTATGCCAACGTCGTCACGTCTTGGCAAAATGTTGGTGGCTGGAACACAAACCAGTCTTTAGTGATGGAAGCGCAATTGACAGGCGCGGACCCTGTGGCGGTCATCATTCAAGATGGCACCGATGGTCCTATCTTAGGAGCTGCCCAGCTCCGATAGCTTCCCAGCTTTGTTTTTCCACCGCCGGTGAATCCAAAACCATTGCTCTGGTTGGCGTTTGATTTGCGCTTCCAGTCGTTGTGTCGCCTCAGCTGTCATGGTTTCGGGATTGCTGTGGGCGATGGGTTCCTCAACCTCGACATCGAAATTTAGGCCATCTGCTTGGCGAATGCCGAAGTAAGGGATCATGATGGCGTTCATCTTAAGGGCAATCTCGGCCGCAGAAAGTGCGGTCAAAGCTGGCTTGCCTAAAAATGGGATCGGGTGACCCCGGTCGTTGTTTACATCAAACAGGAGCGTCCCAAGGCCACCGCGACCGATATGGCGCGCAAAGGCCATTGTGCCTTTCCTGCCTTGAGGAAAAACAGGGCCGCCCCAGTTGGTCATCGTTTTGGCGTAGTGATCGTCGAAATAAGCGTTTGCCATCGGCCGATATAGACCACCCACGTCATAACCCATCCGCACCAAAACTTGCCGCGGTGCTTCATGATTGCCGAAGTGTCCGGTCACGAAAATAACAGGTTGCTTGTCGGCAACTGCTTGCTCCAGTGCGGCCAAACCGGGCCCAATGGGCTGTGTGTCTTGTAGATGATGAGCGAAGTCTTCGTACGAATAATTTTCGATCAGTGTTCGGCCAAAATTGTCGCAAACTCCGTCTGCAATTCGGTCACGCTCGGCTTCTTCCATTTCTGGATAAACCATCGCTAGGTTCTTAAGCGCCCGCTTCTTATATCCACCAAGCGGACCAATGGCCTTTGTCACCGCCGCCCCCATCGCGGGTACTCGCTGCTTGTATGGCAGCTTCATCACACCACCAAACATGGCCCTCAAAGCGCGATCGGCCAGCCAGTCGAGTGTCTTTCCAGAAGGCGGGTTATCTTGGGTCATGCGTCTCGTTAGAACTCAGATTTTGCGACATTGACATGGTTCAAAGACCACATACCCATCAGCTGGTAGCAGAGGGGCTCTGCTGGATACTGACGCCATTATTCTAGCCGAAGACCCGCTTGAAGATCGTGTCGACGTGCTTTGTGTGATAGCCAAGGTCGAATTTTTCGCGGATTTCGTCCTCGGTCAGTGCCGCACGGACGTCATCATCGGCCAACAACTCTGTCTGGAAATCCGCGTCTTGTTCCCAAACCTTCATCGCATTGCGCTGGACTAATTTGTAGCTGTCCTCGCGACTGACACCGGCTTGTGTCAGCGCCAGCAAAACGCGCTGTGACATCACCAAGCCGCGGAACTTGTTCATGTTGGCAATCATATTGTCTGGATAGATCACCAGCTGTTCAATGACACCGGCCAGGCGGTTCAGGGCGAAGTCGAGTGTTACCGTCGTGTCAGGCGCAATCGCGCGTTCGACGGATGAGTGGCTGATGTCACGCTCGTGCCAAAGTGTGACGTTCTCCATCGCGGGCACCACCGACATACGCACCAGACGCGCAAGGCCGGTCAGATTTTCTGTCAGTACAGGATTGCGCTTATGCGGCATCGCGGAGGAGCCTTTTTGCCCTTTGGAGAAGAACTCCTCGGCTTCCAGCACTTCCGTCCGCTGCATGTGACGAATTTCGGTCGCGATGTTTTCCATGGAGGAGACGATCACCCCGAGTGTCGCAAAGAACATCGCGTGACGGTCGCGCGGGATGACTTGGGTGCTGATAGGTTCTGGTTCCAGTCCAAGTTTTGCGCAAACATGTTCTTCTACCCGTGGGTCGATATTGGCGAAGGTGCCGACCGCGCCGGAGATGGCACCGGTCGCAATCTCTGCACGCGCGTTGACAAGACGTGTGCGGCCACGATCCATTTCGGCATAGAAGCGGGCGAAGGTCAGGCCCATAGTGGTGGGTTCTGCGTGGATGCCGTGGCTCCGGCCGATGCGAACCGTGTCTTTGTGCTCCATCGCGCGGGCTTTCAGGGCGGTGAGGAGGCGATCCATGTCAGCGATCAAGATGTCTGCAGCGCGCACCAGTTGCACGTTGAGCGTCGTGTCTAAAACGTCGGAAGAGGTCATGCCTTGGTGGACAAAACGCGCTTCATCGTTGCCGACGATTTCGGCCAGATGGGTCAGGAACGCGATGACGTCGTGCTTGGTCACGGCTTCGATTTCATCAATGCGAGCCACATCAAATTCGACGTCTTTGGCTTTCCAAACTGCTTCTGCATTTTCCTTTGGTATGACGCCAAGCTCCGCCATTGCATCACAGGCATGGGCCTCAATCTCATACCAAATCTGGAACTTCGTGGCAGGCTCCCAGATGGCAGTCATTTCTGGGCGAGAGTAGCGAGGGATCATCGGAAATAGCCTTTTTGTGATTGGGCAGCAGCGTTGGCTGCGTCATAAAGGGGGGCAGGGAAAGGCTCAAGAGGAGGACGCGATGTTTCGTGTGATGTTGGTGGTATTCGCAGGCGTTCCGACGTGGGGTTTTGCGCAAGAGTGGGTGACGTTGACCGACGATGCAGAAATCATCGCTTCCGTGGCCGATCGCCGGGTCACATTCGATGCACTGACATTCCAATACTTCGGGGCCGATGGGCGCACGCAATACGTCACCGAACGCTCCAGCGACGGCCTTTGGGAAGCGCGGGGCGGTCAGTATTGCAGCAATTGGCCACCAGCGGAGCAATGGGTGTGCTACGACTTTGCTATGATGGGGGATCGGGTGCGGTTCACCTCCGGCACTGGCAGCGTTAGCGAAGGTGTGTTTTAGAAGTAATGTTGAAAAGCGCTGACTTTGCGGGCCATTGGACGCTCACCCGCCAGATCGAGGATCGCACGGCAGGTCCATGCGGGCAGTTCGTCGGGACTGCGGTGTTTGTAGAGGTCGCTGAGGCGAAGCTCAGTTATACAGAGACGGGGACGCTCCAGCTCGGACATGGCCCATCAATGACCGCGGAGCGGTCGTATCTTTGGGAGTTTGCCGCCGATCGCGTTGACGTCTTTTTTGACGACGGACGTGACTTTCATAATTTCCTGCCAGATGGGGTTAGCGAAGGCAGCGACCACCCGTGCGGGGAGGATCTCTATACCGTCACTTACGATTTCGCAGCTTGGCCCAATTGGGTTGCGACTTGGACGGTGACGGGACCGCGTAAGGATTACACCTCTGTCACGCGATATCAGCCCGCTTGATTGCGCCAACAGTCTTGCACCTTTCACTTCGCTCGTGCAGAAAGCGCAAAACCATAGCGAAGTGGAGGGGTACATGGCCCTTACGATGAATCAAAGAGTATTGACCGAAGCATTCGGCGCGAATGAGGGCAGCGAACGCCTTCTAAAACAGTTCGCGCTTTTCGTAGGCGGGATCGCTGCGCTTTGGATTTCAGCTAAAGTGCAAATTGCGACTGTGCCGGTTCCTGTGACCCTTCAAATGCTGTTCATTATGGTGATCGGCGCGGCGTATGGCCCTCGGTTGGGATTGGCGACCGTGGCAGGTTACGTCTTTATGGGCCTTCAAGGTTTCCCTGTGTTTGCTGGCACACCTGAAAAGGGTATTGGTCTTGCATATATCCTTGGGCCAACAGGTGGATACATCCTTGGCTTTATGATTGCTGCATACGTTGTAGGTTTGCTCGCGAAATCTGGTTGGGACCGTAACCCAAGTTCAATGGCGGGCGCGATGGCGATTGGTATTCTGTGCGTTTACATACCGGGCGTTGTTTGGCTGTCCTCCCCGTTCGCACCATTGGCAAGCTTGACCGGTGGCGATCCATTTGTAGGCTACGGTTGGGAAAATTGGTACGCCTATGGCGTGAAGACGTTTATCTGGGTGGATGCGCTCAAACTGGTTGTCGCAGTCATTGCATTCCCAGTGATCTGGAAGTTGGTCGGCAACGCTCGCAGCTAACCCACAAGACATTCGAATAAGAAAGGCGCGGTTGTTAACCGCGCCTTTTCTTTTGGCTCAGGAGAACTCGCCTGTCAGACGCGGATCAAACGGGTAGGTTGTGAGGTTTTCGTAACCATCCTCAGTGATGACGACCTGATCTTCGAGCTTGATAGAGAAGTCGCCACAGTCGGGGCTGACCAGAGCCTCCACGCAAAGCGTCATACCGGGCTCAATCGCATAGTCGAAAGCCCCGTCCACAGCTGTGTCAGGGTAGGCCACCAGCGGCCATTCATCACAGAGCCCGACGCCGTGCATCATACAGCCGTATTTCAGCGTTTGGCAATTGTCGGGGAGCTTGTGACAGTTGGCGATCAGTTCCGGCACGGTGACGCCGGGTTTTAGCATGTCCATGTTTTGCTGGATGTGCTCAATCCCAATGTTCATCGCGTCGATCATATCTTGGCGCGGCTTGCGGTCGCCGATCCACCATGTACGGCTGATATCGACACAGATCCCGTACGCGCCAACGAGGTCGGTATCGAAGGCCACGATTTCATTGTTCTGCACGATTCGGGGGCCGCATTCTTGGAACCACGGGTTTGTGCGCGGGCCGGAGGAGAGCAGGCGGGTTTCGATCCATTCACCGCCGCGCCGAATGTTTTCCGCGTGCAGGACCGCCCAAATGTCATCCTCTGACATATTGCCTTGAGGGACACCTTCGCGGGCGGCGCGTTCCATCTCATAGCAGGCGGTTTCACAGGCGTGGCTGGCACACCGCATGGCAAGGATTTCGTCGGGGCCTTTGATGCTGCGGGCTTTTTCGGTCAGTTCTTCGCCGGGGATTACATCAAAGGCCTGCGCTTCCAATGCACGCAGCCCGTGGATCATGACTTTGTCGACACCCAGCCGCAGGTTGCCGCCGCCATGCTCGCGGATCAGGTCGCGGACTTCGGCAGAGAATTTGTCTGCTGCGACGTCGATCTGATCGCCGCGGTCGAAGTAAAAAAGGTCGGCGCCCGACCGCTGTTCCGACACCAGGGCGTTGAATGTGCTGAGGAACATCGCGTTTTTGTAGTCCCAGACAACCATGTAGCCGTCAGCACAGACGAGGCACGCGCGGAAGGCGTTGTGCGTGTTCCACAACTGCATGTTGGTGCTGTCTGTTGCGTAGCGGATGTTGAGCGGGTCAAACATCAGGATGCCGCCGTAGTCCCGCTCCACCACCGCATCGGTAAGGCGTTTGTGACGATAGGTGCGCATCGATGGCAGGTCAGGCAGGACCAGGCCAGCAGTGTCCCATTCATTTAGGGCAAGCTGTGTTGGGCCAATTTCCATACGGTCTTGGTCATTCGGTGTGCCATCACCCAACAGCGCCCCTTTGGTGGGGTCGATCTTGCGAGTGTCGCGATAGTGCTGGTTCATCGAATGTCCTCCCATCGTCTTCAGATTGGTCAGGACAGGGCAGATGGTCTGGACGATTTGCGACGCGCGGTGGGTCCATTTGCGCCCAAAAAACGAAAGAGGCGCCCAAATGGACGCCTCTTTGCTGAATTATTGCGCTGATTAGCAGCTGTAGTAGAGCTTGTATTCCACTGGGTGCGGGCAGTGTTCGTACTCGTAGACTTCTTCCCACTTGAGTTCCATGTAGCCTTCAAGCTGGTCTTTGGTGAAGACGCCGCCTTCGAGCAGGAATTCGTGGTCGGCTTCAAGTGCTTCCAATGCTTCACGCAGGGAGCCACAGACTGTTGGGATCTCTGCCAGTTCTTCTGGTGGCAGATCGTAGAGGTCTTTGTCAGACGCCGCACCTGGATCGATCTTGTTCTTGATGCCGTCCAGACCAGCCATCAACAGTGCTGAGAAGCACAGGTATGGGTTGGCGGATGGATCAGGGAAACGCGCCTCAACACGCTTTGCCTTCGGGCTTTCAGCCCATGGGATACGAACGCAGCCAGAGCGGTTACGCGCAGAGTAGGCGCGCAGAACTGGTGCTTCGAACCCTGGGATCAAACGCTTGTAAGAGTTTGTGGATGGGTTCGTGATCGCGTTCAGGGCTTTCGCGTGTTTCAGGATGCCGCCGATAAAGTACAGCGCTTCCTGAGACAGATCAGCGTATTTGTCACCAGCGAAAAGCGGCTTGCCGTCCTTCCAGACAGACATGTTCACGTGCATCCCTGTGCCATTGTCGCCTGCGATCGGCTTTGGCATGAAGGTTGCGGACTTGCCGTACGCCTGTGCTGTGTTGTGAATGACGTACTTGTACTTCTGCAGCTCGTCGGCTTGATGCGTCAGTGTTCCGAAGATCAGGCCAAGTTCGTGCTGGCAAGACGCTACTTCGTGGTGGTGCTTGTCCACTTTCATGCCCATGCGCTTCATGGTGGAGAGCATTTCACCACGCATGTCTTGCGCATCGTCTGTTGGTGGCACTGGGAAGTAGCCGCCTTTGACACCAGGGCGGTGACCCATGTTGCCCATTTCGTATTCTGTGTCTGTGTTCCAAGCACCGTCGATTGCGTCGACTTGGAAAGACACTTTGTTCATGGAAACGGCATAGCGCACGTCGTCGAACACAAAGAATTCAGCCTCTGGGCCGAAATAGGCTGTGTCACCAATGCCGGAGGACTTCAGGTAAGCCTCTGCACGCTCAGCGGTGCCGCGCGGGTCACGGTCGTAGCCTTCGCCTGTGTCTGGCTCAACGATAGAGCAATGTACACAAACCGTCTTTTCTGCGAAGAACGGGTCAAGGTAAGCGCTGGATGCATCTGGCATCAGCTTCATGTCTGACTCGTCGATGGATTTCCAACCAGCGATGGACGACCCGTCGAACATGAAACCTTCTTCGAGGAAGTCTTCGTCAACGAGGTCCGCAACAACAGTAACGTGCTGCAGCTTGCCGCGTGGGTCGGTGAAGCGAATATCGACGTAATCGACCTCTTCATCCTTGATCATCTTAAGAAGGGCTTTGTTGTCCATTCTTTGAATTCCTTTTACAGAGATAGTTTGGATTAGATTGCGTCTTCGCCGGTTTCACCGGTTCTGATGCGGATGGCTTGTTCGACGGGCGAGACGAAAATCTTGCCGTCGCCGATCTTGTCCGTCTTTGCTGCGTCGATGATGGCTTGAACGGCTGCGTCGACTTGATCGTCGGCGAGCACAACCTCGATTTTGACCTTTGGCAGAAAGTCCACAACGTACTCCGCGCCGCGATACAATTCTGTGTGGCCTTTCTGACGGCCGAAGCCTTTGACTTCTAATACGCTCAGGCCCTGCACACCGACGTCTTGCAATGCTTCTTTGACTTCATCTAGCTTGAAAGGCTTAATGATCGCTTCGATTTTCTTCACGATGGCGACTCCCCTAGGTTCATTTCGGTCTCTGAGACCAAATTTGGGGCAGAAGGCCAATTCAGTAGCTGTTGTAGGGGGTGGTCGGTGCGTGAGGAAGTTGTGGTTTGCCTGCCTTTTGTGCGAAATGCACAAAAAACAGTCATATTGAAAACTTGCACAGAATAGGACGTGCGTTGCGTGACGAGCATCACCACATATTCAGGGAATTTACAAAGAGAAATGCCGCCCCGAGGGACGGCATTTCTCTCGAAGGGTGGAAGAGTTTAGACTTCCGCTGAAAGCACCTCGATGCCGTCAGCATACAAAATGTGTTGGCAGGCACAGCATAGTTAGTAGACATTTACGGATTGACGTTTGCCAAGTTTGACAAATTCACCGTCCACGACGCGTGTCGCCTGAATGTCAACAGTTTGGGTACCGAGGAGGATGGCGGCGCGCCAATCCCGGACGTGGATCTTTGTGTTTGGAGGGAGGATTGTGTCGGAATCTGGCCGCGTGGCACCAAGTGATCCTGCCAATATCTGGATGGGCGTCAAGTCAGTCGAAGTTTTTCTGACAGCTGGGACAGCAATCAAACCAGCATCGCGTGTGATGACTTTGTCGCCAGCCTGGATACTTTCGACAGGAACGGCTCCGCGCTGAGTGAGGACTTTTTTGCCAACAAGAATACCAGCAGGGCATTGCGCGCCAGCTGTTACTTTCACTTCAGATTTGACTAGACACTTCGTCATCACTCAACACACTCATTCAGTTCCGTGTTGGCTAAGTATTGAAATCCAAATGAGGCAAAACCATGCCGTGAGCAGGTGCATTTCGTGACGATTTGGGGTCGCTTCGCTTTTTTTCCTTTGCTATTCAAGCGCGACTCGGTAGTGCCGAGCGAGTGCGGGTGTGGCGGAATTGGTAGACGCACCAGATTTAGGTTCTGGCGCCGCAAGGTGTGGGAGTTCGAGTCTCCCCACCCGCACCACAATCCCCCTAATAAATAGCTGATTTGACTGCCTAATTTAACTTTAGGGAGTACCTTCATGGCTTACATTCTGGATACATCAAAATGACAATCATCTATTCCTCATACGGTTATCCGTGGGAGGACCTACTACTTTCAGATGAGAGTGCCGAAGCAACATCAGCAGTTATACGGGCAATCTATTCGGGCTAGGCTGTCTGAGTGTGAGGAAGAGGCACTTACTCTAGCTAATCACCTTTCTCATCTGCTCAAACAGTCATGGCAATCAAACACAATGGTTAAGGTGTGCATTGAGGAGGCTATACGTTCTGTCCGCCCCACCAAGGTAACCTTTGCTGCCATAGCTGAAGAATACATCACCACAAGACAGGTGGATCACAAGTCTAGCATGGTAGCCATTAGAGCTTTGCTAACTGTAGCCGGTGACCGTCCAGTTGAATCTTACAAAAGAGATGATGCACGAGTTTTTTATTTCATTCCGCAGAGTTCGCTTGGTTTTTGGGAGACATGAAAAAGCCTACTATCAAGAGACTGCAGATAATTCCTTCTACATAAACGGGTCCTAGTAAATGGACATAAGTTGCTCCTGCCGCATCAAGTTTTAAGTATCCTAGGACACCATTTGCGAATATTGACAGCCATGTCGCTATAAAAATAATTACCCCCAGAAGCTTGCCTGACAGCATGGCTCCAATTCCGCCCGAATTACCCAATTGCGCCCTGATGATACCTATGGCGGAGGTAATTAGTGCCAATAAAACTGGTACGGTGTTTCCGTAACCACCTAAGAAACCTTGTATCAAGCCCCCAAAATATGAACCTCCTGCTGCCATAGAACCTATTTCGGAGGAAGCGTAGTTATGAATAGCAAAGAGCGAAGTCATAAATACAATGAAATACGTGAGTTGTTTAAGCATATCTAAAATTCCCAATAAGTCATATTTTGGCCTACCGTGCACGAAACTGTTTTCTCTTACTAGTGAGAAACGAGGCAAGACTTGGCGTGCCGCCATCGGGTGGTTCGGCTCTCTTGCAAAGAAAAGAGCATAAGGCGCTTCCTATGCAGAGCTATCGATTTCAATCCGCTTAATCTTGTCAGAATTTATGTCTGTCATTTCATGCCCTCCGCGTCATGAGGAGGTCAGGCAGCAGCAGGCCCAGGGTGAGGCTTAGCGGAACTAGAATGGGAAAGGGTTGCAGAATACTCGGCAAGCCAGCCAGCACCACAATCCCCCTTAAGATTGTTGTCGAAACTGACCAAATCATGGGTCGTCGCGGATTCCAGTTCAAAATCCGAAAAACGGCCGCATATCCCTTGCGTCCTTAGTTTTCACGCTCTAGAAGGTGCCAGATTTTGATACACCGACTGGGCCGCTAAGGGGCGGCCTATTGTCTTTTGGGAGAGGACGCTCCAGATGAAAGTGACCGAGACGCTGAACGAAGGTTTGAAGCGCG